>NZ_CP053708.1:1490000-1861250 GCF_013201075.1 Lichenicola cladoniae
GGCCCGGCTCACCACGATCACCACGAACCTGCCGCAGCCGTCTCTCGCTCTGGCCTATCGGCTCTACCGCGACGCCAGCCGGTCGGATGATCTGATTGCCCGGGCCAACCCGGTGCATCCCGGGTTCATGCCTACGTCGCTTGTCGCGCTGAGCAGCTAGGATCGTAATGGCCGACGAGACCATCACCGTCGTCGGCAAGCGACGCGGGCAGGGGGGATCAAGCGATCCGAACGAGCTGACCATTACGGTCGGCGGAATGACCTTTGGCGGCTGGCAGCAGGTGCGGGTCGCGCGCGGCGTCGAGAAGATGCCGAGCGATTTCGACGTCACCCTGACCGAGAGGTTTCCCGGGCAGACGCAGGCCGTGTCGGTGCAGCCGGGCCAGCAGTGTGTGGTCCGCCTCGGGCGTGATCGGATCCTGACCGGCCGGATCGACCGCTACTCGCCGTCCATTGGACCCGAGCAACACCAGGTGCGGATCAGCGGGCGCGGCAACTGCCGGGAGCTCGTCGACTGCGCGGCCGGGTTCGACCAGAACGGCCCGACCGGTGGCCAACTGGGCAACGTCTATATCAAGGACATCGCGGCCAAGCTGGCTGCGCCGTTTGGCATCACGGTCAAAGATACGGTCACTGACCCGGGCATGATCGTTCCGCAGTTCAACATCATCTTCGGCGAGACGGTGTTCGAGATCATCGACCGGTGCGCGCGCTACGGCGCCCGCCTCGCCTACGAGGACACCGACGGAAACCTGATCCTGGCGCAGGTCGGCACCACGCGAGCGGCCTCCGGGTTGCAGCAGGGCGTGAATATCCAGACTGCCAGCGCCGACTTCTCGATGTCCGACCGCTTCAGCGACTACTACGCGACCACCGTCGGCACCGACACGCTGGCCGACGTCTCGGACAGCGGCTTCATCATCGGCCACGAGACCGACAAGGGTGTCCCGGATTTCCGGCCGACCGTCGTTGTCTCGGCGGAAATGCAGCAGGGCGGAACGTTCATCGCCACTGCCCGCGCCCGGTGGGAAAAGGCACGACGCTACGGTCGATCGCAAGCCGTGCGGATCACCTGCGACAGCTGGCGCGACAGTGCGGGCACGCTGTGGACGCCGAACACCCTGGTGCCGATCAGCATCCCGGCACTGAAAATCGACGCGACCTGGATCATCGGCGAGGTCAGCTACGTCCGGGGCGAGGGCGGGACGACCGCTGAACTGTCCCTGATGCCACCGGAGGCCTTCCAGCCCGAGCCGGCAATCATCCAGGCATTCGACTGGCAGGTCAGCCAGGCACTTTCGGCCGGATCGGCAGCACCGGGCGACGCATAAAGGACCCCGGACGATGGCCAATGGCTTCAGCGTCACGATCACCGCAAACGACGGCGTCACTGCCACAATCGACAAGATCAACAAGAGGCTTCAGGCATTCTCGGCTCCCTACGAGAAGCTGAGCGCGTCGATGGAGAAGTTCGGGAATGTCTCCGGACTGAACAGGGTCGGCAAGGCGTTCGGCGACATCGGGCGCAGCGCGTTCGACGTGTTCCGCAACGTGACCCGCATCGTCGAGCCGCTAGCCGCGATCACTGGTGCGGCGAGCATCGCCGGCATGTATCGGTTGGCCTCGGCCTGGGCCGATTGGGGCAGCCGGCTAGGATACAATGCTGAGCGCATTGGCTTGTCGGCCGACAAGCTGAACACCTTCCAGAATGCCGCGCGTCTGGCCGGCGTTTCGGCCGACGCGATGACCGGCGGCATGACGCACCTGAAGGATGCGATGACCGACGCGCTCGCCGGGCGCAACAACGACGCGATGCAGTATTTCCAGCGCCTCGGCATCAGCATGAAGGCGCTGCACGGCACGGCCGACAGCGTGATGCCGCAGATCATTTCCAAGATCGGCGCGCTCGAGAAGGTCAACCCGACGCTTGCAGCTCGGGTCACCAGCAGCATCTTCGGTAGTGAGGAGCTGCTGCGGGTGTTCCGGCAGGGCCTGCCGGCGTTCCAGCAGTACATCGCCCAGGCGAAGCAGCTCGGCGGCATCACGGACGACCAGGTCCGGAAGGCCGACCAGCTGCGGCAGTCGCAGACGGCGCTGACGATCTCGGTCGAGCAATTCGGCTACACGCTCGCGGCCGGACTCCAGCCGGTGATCGGGCCGATCGTCGATTTCATGACCAACTGGCTGTCGGTGAATCGGGATTGGCTGGCCAACACGATCACCGACGACGTCAGGCAGTTCGTCGACTACCTGAAGGGTGCTAACTGGAAGGGCCTGCGCGACGACTTCAACAAGTGGTACGACGCGGTCAAGCACCTGGTCGATGCGCTTGGTGGTCCGAAGGCAGCGCTCGAGGATCTGTTCCTCGTCATGGCGGGCGGCTTCGCGCTCAAGGTGATGGCGCCGTTCCTGGCGCTCGCCGGTGCGCTGGACGGCGTGCTGTTGAAGTTCGGCCGGATCGTGTTGGCGGCGCGGGCTGCGCAGGCAGCAAGTGTCGCAGCAGTCGGCGGTGAGGCAGTTGCAGGTGCAGCAGCAGCAGCAGGCGCGGCCGGATCCGGGACGGCGGCGGTGGTGGCCGGTGGCGAAGCCGCCGCCGGCGGACTGGCGGGCATGAGTGGGCTCGGGCTCGCGACGCCTCTCCTGATCGGTGCGGCCGTCACCGGGACGATCGCCTACCTGACCGCACACGGTCTGTCCTGGCTGTTCGGCCAGGGCTGGAATGCCGCCCCGACAGGCCATGCCGTCGCCAACCAGGCGAACCGTGGGCACGATCCGCACTCGGCGATCCATTCGAGCAGCGGGCCGCAGCGCGGCAACGTTCCGCGCGGGTATCGGAACAACAACCCGCTCAACCTGACCTATGTGCCAGGTCAGATTGGGGTCACCGGGTCAGACGGTCGTTTCGGCCAATACGGCACGATGTCGGATGGCGTGGCAGCGGCTGAGCGGCAGATGCTGCTCAACCAGAACCGCGGCGCCGGCACGCTGTCGGCACTGATCTCGAAGTGGGCGCCGCCGAACGAGAACGACACGGCGGGCTACATTGCGCAGGTGGCAGGACAGACCGGGCTCGACGCGAACGCTCCGGTCAACATGCGCGACCCGTCGATCGCCTCGAAGGTGATCGGAGCCATGGCAGCGCGGGAGAACGGGCATCCGCTCGACACGGCGTCGCTCACCAGCGGCGTCAATGCGGTGATCGGTGCTGGCGCACCTGCTCAGCAGTTCGCGAGCTCCGGCCAGCCTGCCCCGGAAGGGAAGGTCGTTGTCCATGTCCAGACCGACCCAGGCACGAAAGCGACGGTGAAGTCGACGACCGGGAACGTGCAGGCGAAGGGGGTGGCGACGTCGTCCATAGCCTCCGGCTACGCCATATGAGCGACATTCTGGCGGGTCTGACCCGCCGCCTGCAGAACGTGGTGCAGGTGATGCGCACCACGGTGGCGCCGATCGACAGCGGGCCCGTGCAGACGGTGCAGGCGAAGTCGAACAGCGCGCAGACCCGGGACAATATCCCGGTCACATACCATTACGGCTTCTCTGCACACATCCCGGTCGGCAGCGACATCATTGTCCTCAACGTGTCCGGTGATGGCACCAAGGGAATGGTCATCAGCTCGGCGCACCAGGGATCGCGGCCGAAGAACCTCACCGACGGACAGGTGATGCTCTACGACCTGACGGGCTCGTCCGTCCTGATGGATGGGAAAGGCGGAGTGGTCCTCACCGCGTCCGGGGGCACCGTCACCATCAACGGGAAGCTCGTCGTCACCGAAGACGCGACGATCGGCGGAATTACCTTCCTCGCGCACGAGCACTCGAACGGCAATGACGGCAACGCGACAGGCGCGCCGATCGCGGGGACCTGACGCATGGATCTGCAGATCGAGTGGCGCCCGGACCTGTTCGCCGGCGACTGGGTCGTCGCGGGCGGCAGCCTGGCCATCAGCGCGACCGGAAGCGACGACCTGAAGAGCGCGGTGTTGGTCAGCCTGTTCACCTGGGGCGCCGCGCCAGCCGGCTACGTCAGCCCGACCGGCGACACCGACCCGCGCGGGTGGTGGGGCGACACGTACGAGCCCAGTCCGATCGGCTCGCTCCTCTGGACGCTGCTCCGCGCGAAGAAGAGCGACGGGAAGGCCCTGCTGCAACAGGCTAAGGGCATCTGCCTCGACGCCCTGGCGTGGATGAAGAAAGACGGCGTCGCCAAGACGATCGAGGTGACCACCTTCTGGTTCACCCCAAGCGCGATGGGCATCACGGTCGCGATTACCAAGCCGAGCGGCCAAGTATTCGGATTCGCCTATACTTGGAAGGGCTTCTGACTTGCCATACAGCCGGCCCGCCCTCACCGAGATCAACACCACTGCGCTCCAGGACATCCAGAACGCCAATATCTCGGGCGTGGACGGGCTGCTCCAGCGCGCGGTGCTGCGGGTGCTGGCGCGCGCCATGTCGGGGCTCGCCTACGAGCATTACGGCTACCAGGATTACATCGCCCGCCAGGCCGTTCCTTGGACCGCGACGGGCGAGTTTCTCGAAGGCTGGGCGGCCCTTAAGGCGGTCTATCGCAAGGCGGCGTCCGCCGCATCGCTCCCAGCCACCTTCACGGGCGCTGAAGGTCGCGTGCTTCCGTCCGGCACGCCGGTCTCGACCGGTAATTCGCTGGCGTTCGTCACCACGGCGGCCGGGACCGTCGTTGGCGGGTCGGTCACCGTTCCGATCACCAGCACCGGGACCGGTACCGACTATAATCTGACCCCAGGGACCTCGCTCAGCCTCGGCACCGTCATCACCGGGATCAACAGCTCCGGCACGTCGGGCGCGCTGACCACCACGGCGGCTGACGAAGAGACCGACGACGAGCTCCGCACCAGGATGCTGCAGGTCTATGCCAACCCGCCTCAGGGAGGCTCCAGGAGCGACTATGTGACCTGGGCGGAAGCGGTGCCCGGCGTCACGCGCGCCTGGTGCAACGCGAATGGATCCGGCGCCGGCACGGTGGTCGTCTACACGATGTTCGACGACGCGGAAGCAGCCAACGGTGGCTTTCCGCAGGGATCGAACGGCGGCGCGACCGCGGAAAGCAGGACAGCGGCCGCCACCGGCGATCAGCTGACCGTCGCGAATGCCATCTACCCACTCCGGCCGGTGACCGCGCTCGTCATCTCCGCCGCCCCGCTGCCGCAGCCGATATCGTTCGTACTCCAGGACGTGTTTCCGAGCACTGTGAATGTCGCTGACATCGAAGCGGCACTGACGGACCTGTTCCTTCGCATCGGGGATCCGACCGGCATGACGCTCTACCCGTCGGACTGGACAGGGGTGATCAGCTCGGTAGCGGGCATGGACCACTTCGACGTGATCAGCCCGGCCGCGCCGGTCGTCATCCCGGTCGGCTACCTGCCGACGCTGGGGACTGTCGCGGCGACGAACTGATGGCTTACACGTCCGCCGATTTTCTCAGTCTGTTGCAGGGCCTGCTGCCGACCGGACCGGTCTGGCCACGCGATCCCGCGGCCATCCAGACACAAGTCCTTGCCGCGCTGGTTCCGACCTATGCCAACCTGGCAGAGCGCGACGAGAATCTGCTGTTCGACGCCTTCCCGGCGACGGCCGACGAACTGCTGCCGGAATGGGAGTATTCGCTCGGTCTTCCGGATCCATGCGCTGGTAACGCGGCAACGCTCGAGCTGAGGCGTGCGCAGGTCGTCGCCCGCTTCACGGCCCTTGGCGGGCAGAGCATCGATTATCTCGTCGCCTTCGCGGCCGCCCTTGGTTATGCGATCTCGATTTCCGAATATGCGCCGCGGCGCTTCGGCGCCGGGTTCGGACAGCCGATGAACGGCGAGGCCTGGGCATTTGCCTGGCAAGTGTCCACCACCCAGTTCTCGATCATCCAGCGCAAATTCGGTGACGTATTGGGCGAGCCGTTCGCGACCTGGGGCAGCACGGTCCTGCTGTGCGAGCTGCAGCGCCTGTCGCCCGCGCATACGACCATCATCTTCAACTTCGCGGGCGTCACCTGGGACACCTTCGATCCGGACGTGGATGTGTTGCCCGCATGATGAAGTATCTTCTCGTCGCCGCGATGCTGGTGCTGTTCGGCTCAGCCGTGCCAGCTCATGGCCAATCCGGCTTCACGCTTCAGGGCAACAGCATTCCCACGGCGGCCGGGTTCAACGCCTTGGGCACGACGAAGCTCGACAAGATCAACGGAAGCGCCATCGGTCTCGCTCTGGATCCGACATCGAATGTCAGGCCGGCGACAGCAATCAACGCGCAGACGATAGCGGCAGTGGCTGCGGCGACCGGTGTTGCGCCAGACTGGTTCAAATTGGCCGCCGACGGCGTGGACGACGCACCGTCGATCAACCGGGCCATTGCCGCGGAGTGCTCGCTTTCCACTGGGCGCCATGACCTCGCGTTCCAGGGCCGGCACTACGTCCTCAACACGCCGGTGACGCAGAGCTGTCAGCTGAACTGGGTCGGAAAGGGTTTCCAGGAACAGCCGCTGCAGACCGCCATCTCCAGCGCCCCGGGCACCTGGTTCGACATCGGCGCCTCATTCATCGGATCGCTCACGCCGCCGATCTCCTTCATCGCCAGTGCCGAAGGCAGCATCGTCGAGAGCTTGGCATTCGACGAGCCAGGCATGACACCGCCGCCGACCGCCGTTTTCAACGGTAACCAGCTGATCGGGTGGTCGCCCTCAACCTGGTCGCCGGCGGCCTACCCGCAGATCATCGAGGTCTCGGCCGGGTCGACCGGCATGGTCCTCCATCATCTGATGTTCGACGGCGTCAACGCGGGAATCGTGGTCACCGGGGCGGGCCGGTCGAACATCTATGACATCCGCGGTCAGGCTTTCGCCTACTTGGTCAACGAGCAGGAGTCCTACGACGTCACGCGGATCACCGATATCCATGCGTGGCTTTTCTGGTCGTCGGCCGACCCGGTCATCCAGTATCAGCAGGCAAACACCTCGGCCATCGAGAGCTACCGGAACGATACGCCGTTCTGGGACGGCATCTTCGCTTTCGGGGTCGAAAATGGCGTCCTGATCGACCAGCAGGCGGACGGCACGACGACCGGTGCGATGCTTTCTCGCCTCCAGTGCGATTTCACGCTGCATTGCCTCCACATCGCAACCAATGCTGTCTCGGTGCAGTTGCAGCTCAACAACATCCGCAGCTATGGCCAGAAGTGGAGCCAGATCACCGGCGCGCCGGTCACCATGATGCCAGGATCGAACGTAATTCAGGTCGACGGCGCCGGCGTGTTCCAGCTTGGCAACTTCGAGAATTACGGCTCGGACGCCTCGGCGATCGCCCTGACCAATCCGACGTCGCTGTCGACGATCTACATCGCCAGCGTCTACGCGATCCTGACCAGGCAGAGCGCGAACAGCAACCTTGTGCTGTTCCCAAGCTCCGGAACGGGCGGCAGCACCGTCAGCATCGGCAACCTGATTCAGACCACCGACGCGCCGAGCGGCTATGCGCTGACCAACACCGGCGGAGCAAAGACTGGCGTCGGCTCACTCCTCGTTACCACCGGCACCCTGACCCACTAAGGCGCCGCCTTTCTAGGCCGCCCTGGAGTCCCCATGGATCTTCTGATTGCACCGAACACGGTCGCTTATGCGGCGCGCGATGTCGCGCCTGCGAACGGCACGCCAGGCTGGGCTACGGGTGGAAACCCCGGGACCGGTGTGCCCGCGACGATCGACGAGGCATACCAGTACAACGCCCTGATCGAGGAAGTGACAAACGTCATCAAGGCATCGGGTGTTGCGCTCGACCGGACCAATAACGCGCAGCTGCTCGGTGCAGTGTCGGGTCGCCTGATCAATATCAGAACCTTCCAGACCAGCGGCACGTACACGCCGGCCGCCGGGGTGACGAAGGTCAAGGTCACCGTCGTCGGCGGTGGCGCTGGTGGTTCGGAATGCCAGGGCAACTCCCTTGCCGCGAGTATCAGCGGCGGCGGCGGTGGCGGTGGCGGCGCGGCAATTTCCTTGATCCCGGTTTCGTCGATCGTGGCGCCTGTAGCGGTCACCGTCGGCGTCCAGGGAACGCAGCAGGTCTCTGGAGGAACCTCGTCCTTTGGTAACTACGTTTCGGCGACCGGGGGAACTGGCAGCAAATTCACCGGGGGTGGCGTTTCTCCAGGCGGCGGCGGCGGTGTCGGCCTGAACGGAAATGTCGCAAACATAAACGGCAGCGACGGCAGCGATGGTCAATCCGGCGCCTCCTTCATCTTTGCCGGAGATGGCGGATCGAGCTTCCTGGGCGGCGGCGGTCGCGCCGGAAACCTCGGCGGAACGTCCGGCGGCAACTACGGCGGCGGCGGTGGCGGGGCCTACGACGCCACCCTGAGCAATAACCAGTATCCCGGAGGTGCCGGGGCACCCGGCGTCGTCATCGTCGAGGAATATGCATAGTGGCACAGCAAGCATACGCGATCATCGCGGCGGCTCCGATGAGCTACATCGCTCCGGATGGCAGCAGTGCCCAGGCAGCCGCCGGCACGGTGATCAACCGCGTCATGTGGGACGGCAGTTCGTCGTGGGCGCCGCCTGCCGGCACGGAAGCCCGGGCGGATCCGACCGGAACCCTGAACATCGGCGCCACAACCGCCGTCTGATCGGATCATCATGGACCGCCTCTGCAGAACAGCGCCCAGGCCGCCGTCCGGCGTTGGCTGGGACGTCAGCCGGGCCCGGACGCTGGTGCTGGCTGCGCCACGTCCGCTGCGCGGCGTCCGGCCGTCGCGCGTGCATCTCGAATGGGCCGCCAAAGCAAGCGCCGACTGCCTCGACTTCGCGCTCGATCCGTCCCCCGTGCTGGCCGACGCTGGAGACACGCTGGTCGGCGCCTCGGTCACCGTACCGGCGGTGGTGAACGATACCGACCTGGTGGTCCTCTGGTGCACGATCATCGGTGGCCTGGTGGTGATCATGACCGGCGGCGGCCAGCCGTGCACCCGGGTGCCGGTGCAGGTCACCCTGACCACGGCGGCCGGACGGCGTCTGTTCGAAAGCGTGCTCCTGCCGATCGATAACGATAGCCCGGCGACGGTTCCGCAGACGGTCGCGCAGCTGGCGGGCGGGATCGCGATCGCGCCGAACGCCATCGCGCTGCCGGATGGGTCGATCCTCACGGACAGCCTCGGCCAGCCCTTCATCCTCGCCTGATCGGAGATCCGATGTCCGGAACCACTACCAAGGCAGGCACGCCGCTGAGCAGCCTGCCGACGGCTTCGGCCGTGGCCGACACCGATCTCGTGCTGCTGGTCATCGACGACCCTATTACCGGGCTGCCAACGCCTGTCCTGGTGCAGCGCGCCACGGTCGCCGCGTCTCCTGCCGCCCTGGCCGCCCTCGTGGCCACGGTGGCTGCGCAGTCCGGGACCATCGCAGCTCAGGCCGCCAGCATCGCCGCTCTGCAGGCCGTGGTGGCGCGCCTCGAGGCGGGCACCGGCCAGACGACATCGAACCTGCTCACCGTTGGCGGCGCCGCCGTCACGGTCAACAGCCAAACCCTGACCGCCTGAGGCACCCATGACAGAAATCACCACAGCTCCTGTCGCATCAGCGGCCATCTCCGGCGACGTCCTGCCGCTTGTTCGCATGGTCGCAGGCGTTCCGACACTGTACGAGATCAGTGCATCGGAGCTTGAGGGAACTTCCTGGAACTTCCGCGGCGCATGGACGGCTCTCACCTCCTACGCCTTCGATGACGTGTTCACCTTCAGTGGATCCACGTATCTCGTCACCACGTCGTTCGTTTCCGGCGCGTCGTTCGACGCCTCTCATGAGGCGCTGATTGCGTCTGCCGGTACGGCCGGAACCAATGGGACGAACGGAACGAACGGTATCGGTACAGCCGGAACGAACGGCACAAACGGCACGAACGGGCTGAGCCTCAATCTTCGCGGCGCGTGGGCAGCGAACACCGCCTACAACGTCGATGATGTGGTCACGTATCTTGGCGGTTGTTACTCAGCGCCCGCCGCATTCACGTCCGCTACCACGTTCAATGCTGCGAATTGGATGCAGATTGCGGCGCCGGGTGCGCAAGGCATCCAGGGCGTCGCCGGGAATTCGATCAGTGCGGTTGGCGTCGTCGTCAGCACACTGGCGGCTGGATCGCAGGCGACAGGTTCCGCAACACTAACGGGATCGACACTCACCCTCAACCTGGCGCTTCCACAGGGTGCGGCTGGTGCAGCCGGTTCGGGAGGCGGTAGTGGGTCGGCCGCCCTGACGCGCGGCACGATTGTCCAGCCTGCGCTCATGACTACCGCAGCCCTGACCTTGGCGACGCTCTTGGCGTCAACGGCAGTGCCGGCATTCGGGCCGCTGCTCGGCACGCCTGGTAGTCAGATTGTCGTCGACTCCAGCATCACTTTTCAGGATTTCCTAGGCGTTGGTGGCGCGCTGACCGACACGGCAGCGCAGAACCTCATGTTGATGTCGCCGGCTGCTCGCCTGGCGCTGCTAACCGAGTGGTTCGGGACCAACAATTTCGCCATTGTGCGCGTGCCGATGGGTTCGAGCGACTACACGTATCGACCATACCAGACCTATGCCGACAATGGCGGGGCCGCTGACCCGAACCTGACCTCGTTCTCGATCGCGATGGACGAGCAGTGGACGATCCCGCTGCTGTTGCAGATACAGCAGATCAATCCACACGTCCGGTTCATTTTCGAGCCTTGGACCGCAATGACTTGGCTGAAAAGTTCGGCTTCGCTGACGAGCGGGTCGTTCATCGTCAACGCGGCGAATATGACGACCTGGTCGCAGTATTACGTCAAGCATTATCAGGCGATGCAGGCATACGGGATCAATCCCTATGCGTATGGCCTTGGAAACGAACCGAACAACAACAATACCGGCTACCCCTGCATGGGCTGGGCTGGCGCCGATCTCGCGACCTTTGCCGGAACTTATCTTGGCCCGGCATTCGACGCTGCTGCAGTCGAAGCCCTTATATGGACCGCGGACGTCTCTTGGGGCGGCGTTTCGACCTACGCGGGTCTGTCGCTGGCATCGACCTCAGCCAATCCATACATCGATACTGTAGCCTGCCACGGTTACAGCGGTCAGCCGATCCAGGCTGAGAGCACCGCGCGTTATTATGGCGGCAAGCCGATCGTGTTGACCGAGTGGGAAGCGACTGCGCCTGAGGGTGCGCAAGTGTCGGTCACGAATATGGCCGGAACGCTGGCCGTAATACTGCCGCGTCTCAGGTTCGGGGCGATGGTCCTCTGGAACTTGATGACGGACGAGTCTGGCGGACCATGGCACGGTGGCCAGCTAAGCGGGGCGAATAACGGGCCACGCGGGCTCGTCACTTTTAATAGGTCGACGAATGCGCTGACCCGCAATGTTGAGCACTACGTGTTCTGCCATCTGTCGCGGAACCTGAAACCGGGCGCCAAACGCGCCAAATCCACAAGCCTTCCGGGCGGCGATGTCGTCGGCGCCACCGAGCTGATGAACGTGTTCTTCAAGAACAAGGATGAGAGCGTCTGGCTCTACATGTTCAACGCCAACACGGTCGCTCGCACCGTCACGGTCGTCGACGCGATAACCGACGAAGCAACCTATGTGACGTTGGCTCCTAACGACATACAGACCCTAAGTTGGGGTCCGGGATCGACGGTCGCGGCAGGAACATTCACGGCTCCGACCGCACCGCAAAACCTGACTATGACCGGAGCGACCGGCGCTGTTAACTGGGCGTGGCAAGCTCCAGCATCGACAGGCACAGGCGATCTTGGCGGCTATATCCTCGTCCGGTCGGCCGTTACCAATGGGGAGAGCGTCAATCTCCCGCTGGTTGTCTTGCCGAAGGGCACTTTGGGCTATAGCGACGCCACGGCTGTCATCGGCACCACCTATTTCGGTGAGGTCTATGCTTATGGCGCAGGCGGCAACAGCCCGCCGAGTAATGAAGCGAGCGCGTCGCCTAGCGCAGCAGCCGCCACCGCACCGCCAGCCATGACTATTACGGTCACGCCGGGTAACGGGCAGAACACCATCGTCATGTCGGTGCCGAATAACGGCGGCTCACCAATGCAGTCCTACCAGCTGACCTCGGGCGCTCAGGGTGCCGAAACCGCGCTGACCACAATTGCCAGCACGGCGCTCTCAATCACCTATGTCCATAGCGGGCTGACCAACCTAAACAAAGTCTACTACAACGGCTCGTCGACCAACGGCGTCGGAACGACGGCAGCAGCGGCAGAGGCGAGCGGCACACCAGCCGCGGCACAGACAACCCCGACGCACGCACTGGTCACCACCGGGTCAGCAGCACAAGGTGCGAGCGCGCCGGCATCTTCTGCGCAGGTTGACACCACTCCCGTTCTCGATCTTCGCTGGTATGGGTCCCTGCCGACCTACGGCTACAGCGCAGAGCAAGGTTTGCTCGGCAACTATCCGACCGCAGGCGTTAATAAGGCGACTGCATCCTTTGGCATGTGTATTTGGCCACAAACGGGCGGCGGCCTCGGCTTGCAGATGTATGACTCTGCGGGCATCGCCTTCAATTTCAACGCTGCTGACCCTGTAGGAACGAACGTCACCGGGACGCCCGCGACGATGCTCAGCGTCGCTCCGGTCAATACGCCGGTCGTGTGGCGGAGCTACCTGAATATGGGGACTTCAGCCGTCACCGATAGTTTCGGCATCGTTCATCCTGCCTCATGCTGCCAGTCGTTTTACTCGCTCGATGGCGGCAACACCTTTACGCAATTCGGCACGACTCGGGCATACACCGGGGCGACGACGACCGAGCAACATCCTGCTGGAAACGCCTTTTATATCTCCAGCACCGCAGCCTTGGCGGGCAACACGTTCAGAGCGCAGGCTTTCAACGCCAGCGGCGGCGTGCTGGTCAACGCGGACTTCACGGCCGCCGCGACCGGTGTGGCGAGCATCACCGATAGCGCGGGGAACGTCTTCACCCCCATCTCGCCGTCGTCGATCTCCTAGGGGGCAGACGCTGCCAAGCTCTGCGACCGCATCTTGAGCCTCCCGCCAATCCAGGCGCGGACTGGCTTGTCGTAGTAGTGGAACGCGGCCAGCGACGCGGGGATCGTCACCAGCAGGGTAGCAACGGTCACCACGTCGTAGCCGTATCCGTGGAGAGCCTTCCGGCAGAGCCAAAAAATCGGGAGCTGCAGGAGGTAGATAGGATAGGACAGGTTGCCAGCGAGTGCGCAGAACTCGTTGACGCGGAGGGATCTGATTCCGGCGAGGCTGACCACGGTGATCGCGGGGAACAGGATCATAACCGCGAGCAGATCGACGATCTGGCCGGCGACAGAAGTCTTAGGCGCCGTGATGCATAGGCACCCCAGCAGAAGCACAGGAGCAACGGTCCAGCCGCCTTTGAACTGGGGTAGCCGGTCCGAGCTCCACAGACGCCATAGGATCATGCCGGCGGTGTAGGAGAAGAACACGCGGGCAAGACCCCCGGCGAACGTCTCGACACCGGCGCCCATGTCCATCGAACCGTAGTGCTGCTGGCAGGCGATCAGGGCCACAGCGGAGGTGGCCGCCAGGCCGACCAGGGCTTGCACGCCGAGTTTCCGCAACACAGCAGCGTGAGCAGCGTTCGCGACCAGTTCGAAGAAGATCGACCACTGCGCGAGGTTCAGCGGGTAGAGCCCGAGGAATGGCGCGGTCGACGGCACGAGTAGAAGTTCCCGCGCCAGGAAGGACGGGTGCACCAAGCCGACGTGGCCGCTGATGTAGAGCGACACGATGCTGAACAGCGTAGACAGGAGGAACAGCGGGTAGAGCCGAAGCAGCCGGATCGAGACCATGAACTTGGCGAACGACGTGCCGGCGTTCAGGCGCCTTTCATAGGCGGCCGAGACAACAAAGCCCGAGACCACGAAAAATAGGTCGACGGCCAGATATCCGTGGGTGAACAGCTGCCAGCCGGTGCCGGACTGCGCGTGGAACACGAGCACGGCTACGGCGGCGATTCCGCGCAGCAGATCGAGAGCCGCGTACCGGTGTGACTGTTGCGCCATAACGCCTCAATACGATTGCAGACCAACTTTTAGGCATCAATGCGCACCCCGAACAAGTGGCATCAGGGCCACACCTATTGTCCTTCGAGTAGGGGGGCGACTGGTTGTGCCCAGGTTTGACGCTCACCACAGCGATAGGCCTTGCTGTTCGGAATCCTCATACCCCGCCAGCCAGTCGTCTCGTCGAGTGCCGACGTGAGGCGGGATTACGGACCTTGGCAGGCCCTGCTCAGCGGCGGCGTATCCGGCTTTGTATGCCGGGCTGGCATAGGCGGCATCGGTGATCGCCCCTCTCGTGCGCGAGGGACGCCAGACTAGGCGAACCATGGATCGGCAAACTGCGGTTGTGGCGACAAAGAATCTACTGGCCATCTCATCATCCTGATTGACCCACCGTAACGATGAGTGCGGGTCGCGCTCAAGACTTGAAATCACTGCCTCCACCGAAGTGAGGGGGAGGCAGTGATCGGAACGCCGAGCCTCCGCTGCAAGCTAGATCAGTCTCGTTCTCCAACAAGGTTTGCTGGCCTCACGGTGGCACAGGCAGTGAAGTCGTAGCCCGCGATCACCTACTAACTTGAACACTCGCGCTATGCCTGCAAGTCGCCGGGACTATCCGGGGACGTCTTTATTGATCGGACAGCTCATGACCCTCATCGGCTACAACGACGGCGGTCTGGCCGACGGTAGCGGCAATGTCGCGGGAACGAACTACGCGATCCCCAGGCCGGCGCCCTTCCTCGCCACCGGGCTTGATATTATCCGGATCGGCTTCAAGTCCGAGCGATACGCGACCGCGCCTGGCTACGTGGCCACGCTTCTCGGCACCGTGGCGAGGCCGATCGTCGAGGCCGGCAGGATCGCGTGGCTCAACATGCACAACTTCGGCAGCGTCTATAACCCGACGCTGAAGGCAACCGAGCAATTCTCGGCAGCTGACGCCCCCACCCTGTTCCTCGCCCAGTGGAAGCAGATCCAGGCGGACGTCGCCGCGGCCGGGCTTGATCAGACGAAGCTCGGCTACGGCCTGATGAACGAGCCGGGCAACGCACACAGCGACGTCGACGCCATGGCGCTCTTCTACCAGCCGGTGATCACGGCGCTCCGGGTGGCCGGCTACCTCGGGTATTTCGAGGTGCCACGGCAGGGGAGCCAGGAAGCATCCGCGATCACGCTGGCGAAGCCATATAGCGCCACGGTGCATGACCCGCTGAACCGGACCTTGCTCGGCGTCCATAACTATGGCGACGCGAGCAACGAAGGTACCGGGGACGACAGCTCGAGTGCCACGACGATGGTCGGCCGCTTCACCGGTGCCATCCAGTGGATGCAGCAAAAAGGCGCTGCAGCTGGGTTCTTCGGCCTCATCGTCAGCGAGTTCGGGACGAACAATTCCGCCGTCTCGGTTCAGGATTTTTCGAGTGTCGTCGACCTGTTCATGTCGTCGGAAGGGGCTGTCTGGGGCTTTACTACCTGGACCGAGGACCCATGGCTCGCGAATAACGGGAATTACCTAGGCACCCTGGCTGCACCGACGCCGAACCTATCCAAGCTGCTCGCGGCCAAAAAAGCTGCAGCGGCATCACTCCAACCGGAGCCACCCATGCAATATGATCTGGTCGTCACCCTCGCGTGCGAGGATGGGCCCTGCACCGCACTCGTCATGCTCGATAACGTACAGCTCGCCGGTAACGGCGTTGCAGTCACGGCCCCGTTTTCTGGTGGAGCGACGCAGCAAGCCGGCTTTGACGGGGAATGGCCGAAGACCGCAGCTCACAAGCTCGGCGTCCGGCTGAACGAGACCGGCAAGGTTCTGCACCTGATCGACGCGACCTTGAACGGCGTCAAGATGACCGGCGGCAGCGTCGCGAAGCGGGACTGGATCTGGTTGACCTTCCCGGCAGATACCATCGCAGCCACGCCGCCGACACCGCCCGTCGTCACGCCGCCAGCGCCAGCCAAGAAGCAGGTTCATGATGTCGGCATCGGCGGGTTCGCCGGCCTCACCGACCTCAGCCGCGCAGATACCGTAGGGGAGGAGGCGACCGGCCGACTGTTCGACTACATCCACATGTCGGCGGCGACCGCAGCCAACGCTCCGGCGATCCGCGCGCTCCTGACCAGCATGGTTCCGGTCGACAGTGATGACGGCAAGAGCTTCATGATCGAGCTCGGGACCAACACCGCGCTGGCGAAGGGCGATGCCTACGACAGCTTCGTTGCAGTGCCCGGTATCAACCCAAATCGGGGTGTCCTGAACTGCGGGACCAGTGGCGACAACGCGACCGATAATACAATGGCGATCAGCAACCAGAACTGGATCAAGAACAACTGGTTCAGCCGTTTCCCTGGCAAGCCGATCGCTATCGTGGTCACGCCAGGCGGAAACGATGCGTTCCTTGGGACGGACTTCGGTACCGACCCGCATTGGGCGAACCAGCGCAAGCTGGAGGTCTACGGTGGCGCTGCCTGCGATGATATCCCGGCAGCCTTCTACAACCAGACCGAATGGTTCAACCATAACGTCGAGCACGGCCGTTGGGCACTGGCAGAGGGTCTCGAATATTACCTGATCCTTTCGCCGACGCAGGGATCGAACCTGACCTCTGACGTCCAGACCGTGTGCAAAGCCTACTGGGAGGCAGGCGTTTTTCCGACACACATCATCGTCGAGAATTACACGCCAGGCGCGGGCGTCAGTATTGGTCCCGAAACGGCGGACACGCTCAACCGGGCGGCGCTGTGGGTCGCCCAGAACAAGCCGGTACTAGCGCCATGACCTCCAGCAGCCTGTATGCAGTCGTGGCCCCATACCAGCGGCGCGCTCGACAGGCGGTTTCGCGCAGTGCGATCGAGCTGCTGGTGCTGCTGCTGAACGCCCGCACGGTCATGCACGCGCTGCTGGTGCTGCACCTGAGCTGGGAGGCCTGGAAGCTGTTCCAGCCCGGCGACGAGCTGCAAGCGGACCCGCGCCAGTACGCCTACCTCATCAGCCACGGCGGCGAGGCTGAGTGGACGCGGGTGCTGGCGTTCGGCGCGGCGGCTGGGGCATTGGGCCTGCTGATGCAGGCCAGATGGCCTCGCATCATGGGAGCGCTCGTCATGGGGACTGTCGAGTTCGCCCTCAACCATGCACTGACCAGCAGCGGCGCCGCTCCGACGGCGGGACCGACCTACAGCATCCTCGAGCTGATGGCGTGCTGGCTGATGGTCGCACACTGGCTTCCCGACCAGCGGCAGGTGCGCGAGTGACGCCACTTCGGCGGATGCGCGTGCGCATCCGGATGTCGGTTCAGCACCGCCCGTTCTGGCTCGAGGTGTCTGCCGGCCAAGCTCTCGCGACGTGGGGCACCTATGTGCTGCTCATGCGGATCCCGATTGGCCATGTTCGCGCGTTCGCAGCGCTCGATCACCTCCAGGACGCGAACTACTGGGTCGGCGGGATCGCGGCGGTCGCCGGGTTGAGCCAGGTGGCGATCGTCCTGCTGAATGTCACGCTCGGCCGGATCCTGTGCACCGCCATCGGAATGCTCCTCTGGGTATTCGCTTACCGGGTGACTGGCCACCAAGACGCACCGCGGCCCGGGATCGTCCTCTACGCCGAGCCTGTCGTGCAGAACGCCTTCGCCATGGTCTGGCTCTTCTACGATCTCACGCGGCGGCGGCGCTATGATCTGGCGAGGCGGCGATGAGCTCCGGGTCCGGCGACACCAGCATCGTCCTGACTTTGGTCCAGGCGGGCGCCTTCACGACCTCAATCACCGCTATCGGTGGTGCGATCGCGTGGTTGATCGGCCGCCGGGACAAGCGTCGCGCCGAGAAGCTCGCCGGGGAACGCCGGGACGAGGACGAGATCGGTGAGGAGCGCAAATTCTATGATGAGCGCGCTCGCAACGAGATTGCCCGGATCGAGCTCGAGCGGGAGGCTGCGCGAGCGGAGTGCCGCGCGTGCCATGCTCAGCGCGAAGTCCTGGTCCGGCGGAATTTCGAGGACCGGGAGTCCTGGCTCGAGTGCCTGCACGAGGCGCGGCGCTGCCAGCAGATCCTCATCGCCGTCTATCTAAGTCCACCGGTGCCCGGGCAGCCTCCACCCGTCTTCGATCTGCTGCCGGACCCACGCCGGCGCGCTGATCCCGCCTGACCACGCAGCCGCCTCCGGGCGGCTTTTTCATGTCCGGAGCATCACATGCAGACCTCTCTGGTGCCGACGCGCACCTTCACGCTGGGCGTGGAAACGTCCGCGCTCAGTCTACGACGTGACGACAGCGGAAACTGGACCGGCGGCAGGGTCGGTGTCGGTGCGCTGATTGGCAGCAAGTGCGGGGTCTCGGCTCCCGTGCTGAGTGCCTGGCTTGGCCGGACCGCATCCGCCGCCGACATGCGCGCGGTCACGCCCGCGACCATGGCTGCGATCTTCGGCGCCAATTACTGGAACCAGGTGCACGCGGACTCCCTGCCGGCCGGTATCGACCTGATGACCGTCGACCATGGGTTCAGCCGCGGCGCCGTAACGTCGGCCATGCTGCTGCAGCGTGTGCTCGGCACTGTCGCGGATGGTTGGATCGGGGCGGGGACTCTTGCCGCGATCGCCGGCTTCGCAGCGGCGTCGGTGCCTCCGTCCGTCATCGATGCGGTGGCGCTTCAGGAGGGCCTTGGTGTCCAGCAGGATGGCAATATCGGGCCGGTAACGCTCGCCGCGCTGAGTGCCCTCTCGCCGATCGAAGGCCTGCTCGTCGCCCTCTACGCCGCGCAGGTGCACGACTACCGCGGCCGCAAAGAAGCGGCGGCGAATCCCGGATGGTTCACCCGGGCCCGGAACCGGCTGCACGCCGGGCAAGGCCTGGTCCCAGCGGCCTCGACCCCAGCCTAACGAAACCGACCTCACCATCATTCGCCGCCCCGTGTCGGGGCGGTCCTTTGCGCTTCCGATGCGCTGGAGCAGACCCATGACCAATCCCTATGTCGATCGCGCCGAGAAGTGGGCGCTGCAGACCTCGACCATCATCGGCACGGCGACGATCATCGCGGCCGGGATCGGCGGCGGTGTCGATGCGAGCACGGGCATGCCCTGGCTGTCCGCCCTCGTCGGCCTCGTCGCCGGCGGTGTCACTGCGATCGTGCTGCCCGGGCATGACCCGGCCCCCGTCGTCGCCGGCGCGGAAGCTCTCGTGACTGCTATCGAGTCACACCAGGACGATCTCGAGAAGGCCACCTCCAGTGCCCAGGCAGTTGCCGCGACCGTGAGTGCGGCGGTGCCGAGGATCGCCACCGAGGCGGCGAAGATCACCGCGCAGGTTCAGCAGCTCGCCCCGGTCGCGCAGGCGATCGCCGCCGCGTCCGGCAAGACTGGTGTGGCGGCAATCGTGGGTGACGCAGGGGTCGTGCTGGGCGATTTCGAGGCCGGCCTTGCGACCGTCAAAGCGACCTCCGCCTCGCAGGCTTAAAGCGGCCAATAGTTTGGTCCAACTTTGACGTACCGCTACAGCCCGAAAGGCATCAACATGTTCCGCACCCTCGCCATCCTCATCGGATGCGTCGCCCTTTCCGGCTGCGCGCAGACCCTCGCCATGACCAACGCCGCAAACGCCGATTTGGCCAACGTCGAGGTCCAGGCGGCAAAGCTGATCGCTTACTACCCTGTCGCCAAGGGCCTCGTCGTCGCCGGCGAGGTGTCGCTCACGCTCGCCGGTCAGCCAGCGGCCGCAGCCGCGCTCGAAGCTGGCGTGACCAAAGTCGATGCCGTCGTCGCCCAGTTGCAAGCCGCCGAGGACGCGACCAACGCGGATGCTGCAGCCATCAGCGCGCTTATCGTGCAGGTGACGGCGCAGACGCAGACGCTGGTGTTGCAGGTGGCGCCGGTGGTCAAGGTGGTGCCGACGAGCGCGACGGTGCTGTCGGCGACGTCGGTTCCGGCCGGTTAGGGAATGGGCCGCAAAATAGCCTGCGTCACGACGGCACCGGGCCGAGTTCTTATCGGTGGAGAATAACAATGGCAGCGCATAGTATTCATGCAAGCGGGCAAATGATCATCCAGGATCGACGATACGGGGCAATAATAGAGAGGACGATATTCGATTTGGCAGGGGCTATCGAAATTAGACATCAACTAGATGCGGCGATTGCATCTGCACAGGTAAGTACCCCAAAATCGCAATCGTGAATTTATCTTTGATCAATTCTCAGACTAGACTTTCGTAAAGCGTCGTTAAATGATAGGGGCAAGCGTCTTCATGAAACTCTTTACGGATTCGAACACTTGTTTTGCCTCATCTTCTGTGTAAATTTGTTGCGGGTGCATAGTCTGATTCCTCCATGCTTTTCCGACGGAATGGAAATGAGCGTGCAAGGAATACCAGGCAATTTGCTTATCTCCTTTAGACATCGCATCAATCTTTGTTTTTAGATTGCTAGCTATGGGGCCCCAAGGAAGAAATATCCCGTCTTTGTCATGGACCGTGGCGCCCAGGGTGTTTGCAACAGCCTTCAATGCGGATTCCATTGCTCGCATCAGATGAAATACAACTGCAGTATAACGGCCAAGCGCCAAGCTCATTCCGGCTTCTGATAGATCGTAAGTTGAGTCCGGAAATGACTTATGTACGTTCTCGCCAAACAGGTGATGGCTCTGATCATATAACTCTGCCATTGAAGCGCTTACACAGAAAAATCTCCTGGTATGAACTTCCTCACACATAGAAGCCAATATTTGGTCTACCTGATGCGAGATCATTCTTACATCACCTGTTTGCAAGGAGCCGAAATTTTTATCTTTTTCTTCGAGCAGGTTGATCAGTCTTCGACTTGCGGCTTTAGCCAAAGTAATTTCAGTAGCTGTAGCCGCATCTTCTATATGTCCGGCGAAGCGCCGTAAGCGAGCGTGTTCTTCAGGGACCATCGTCCACCGCTTTTTAGGATCAGCGCGCAGTCCATCCAGCACAGTTGTCAAATGGACAAGGTAACTTCCAAAGTAGGCCATTGCGGGATAGGCGGCAGGGGTAATTGTTGGCATTCCTGCAAGCTCACAGTTCGAGGAAATTTAAGCAAACCAACTGTAGCGCCTCCAGCAGCGCGGCCGACACTCGAAAATAGCCGGCCGCGCTGATATTCGCTTCGTGTCGGTGGATTTCGTCGAACATCGCGGGGCTCCCTGATTGGTGGTTTAAGGCTCACCGAGCAGCACCAGTTCCCAAGGTCGGACCCCACCCCGATCGCTCCCTGCATGGCTCGCGTGTTCCTGCGCATCCAGAAGTGCTACCCGCATCGGGGCTTGGCGACAGGCGCGCCGGCAGCGGAGGCGAATGAGGACGCGACTGAGCGGGACCGATGCCAGGGCCGGATGGTTGGCGACAAGCAGGCGAAACGGCAAGCCAGCGGACCAGCAGCAGGAACAGCGGATGTCCAGACTGAGGTTCAGGTAGGCGCAGGTGGAAGCTGGCAGGAGGATCGCGTCGGCGGGGCTGGTGGGGCGCATGGCCCAGCTTCCCGTACGAACGAAACAAGAACAAGATGTGCCATATGGCAAGCGTGATCCGCATCATACGGATTGACATGATCCCGGTTCGAATTTGGCAGGCAGGGCCTAACGTATTGATCCACATCGGCAAAAACGGCTGGTGAACAGTGCCAAACGGCCCTGTGATTGCTTCCTGTACATGGGAATCATAATCTCTTGGTCGGCGGTTCAAATCCGTCCGCCGCTACCAACGTGCCGGGTCTTCGATTGATAACACACGCTTGCCCGATTCAGGGACAGATCCAGTCATAGCGGTTGCCGGCCCGGTGAGAGTGGCTACTGCTGATTGTGCCGGCCGAGGATAGAGCACCTCGCTTCGCCGGCGTTCACGGGCACCTGGGGCCGTAGCGCCAGGCTTGGAGGGACCGTCTCGGCTGCCGACCCGTTGGAGAGGGTCTCACCATCTTAACGAAATCCTGGCCGCACTTGTGGCACCGGACGAAACGGGTAGCCGACGCGTTTCGTCCGCAGCGCTTGGTCGTTCGTCCGCCATCCGAAGCGCCGTCACTGCGGGGGCCTTGGGGGCGGGGTATCCCAGGGCAAGACCGGACCGAAGGGGCCAACATCCTGACCGGAAGGTGGCCGAGCGACTCCTCGATCCGGTCCATCGCCCTCCGCGTGAACGATCGTGGATACCTGGCCGCTGAGGCTCGTCCCCACCGGACGTAGCAGTTTCAAGCCTTCACCGGGATCGCGTCCAGATAGCTGGCCGGCTGGCGCCACTCGTCCGAGCGTCTGTCACTGTTGCCCATGGGCTACGGCCTCCGGGAAAGGCCAGGCAACGACGAGCCGCCTGCACGCAGACCATCGACGGACCGTTGCGGTTACGTATAGAAGATTGAATTCCCAATCAACTTCGGACTCGCACTGTTATGGCCAGAAAAGACGGTCGAATTCCGGTTGGCCTGATCATGCTCGCCGCTGGCTCGAGCGTGTCGTTGGTTTGGCCTCCATTGAAGCAAGCTGTCACGGGAGCCCGTTTCAAGGATGCAGGCTTAGCCTCAAGCTTGATCGTGGCGCTGTCTAATTTATGCGGGTCCGCTGTGGGAATAAGCGAGTTTGCGGCAGACAGTAGAGCTTGTGAGCGGTTCGTATCAAAATTGACCGCATCCTGGACCAGAAGCAGGATCACGATCTCTGCTGCCGTGATGTTGCTGCTTCCATTGGCGATGCCCGAAGCAGGAGCCGTCGAACAAGCCCGAGGTCCCGACCTCCTGTGTGGAACTGGTTCCGTCTGCAATCAGGGCCAGACCGCAGGTCGAACGACCAAGACGATCGAGACCGCTCAGACCCCGGACGATCCTTACGAGCTCTATACCTTGGGGGGATCCGAGGAAGGTTACGTCATTGGCATAGTTCCTTCCGCCGACAATCAGCTGGTGAAGTTCGGTGTCTTCGCGGTACCCGATGATTTTCCATGGAGCAAAGCCGTCAGGATACAGAAATTCAAAATAGGGTGTGCCCGGCCTGTGGGCGGTGCGTACTCTCGCATCGAGGGACCAGGTCCGAACCTCACCCGATACTGGAACGTGACCTGCCGCATCCTTGGTTCAGCCTAAGGAATTCGACCAGCCGGACCTTCGGCACCTTGCCGGCGGCGTGCCGGTCAATCGGGCTTGCCGGACGATGTGGTCATGCCCTTGTCGGGATCGCGCATCCGTGCTGCCAATGCCTGGCGGAACGGCGGCAGATTGCCCAGGCGCAGTGCCCCGTCACGGAGTATCCGCGCCGGCAGGCTGTTCCCGGCCGCATAGAGCCGCATCAGCGCTTCGGCGCCTGCGAAGAACAGCCGCGTCTCCGCCCGATGCGCGACCTCGTAACGGGCCAGCGCGCCCGGATCGGCGACCTCCCGGCCAGCGGCCAGGGCCGTCCGCAACTCCCGCGCCAGTGCGTGCTGCCCGAGCAGGCCGAAATTGAAACCATGTGCCGTCGTCGGGTGCATGCCGACCGCAGCGTCTCCGAGCAGGGCGAAGCGTGGACCGACAAACCGGGTGGCGTAGGCGGTGACCACAGGAACCGCATGCCGCTTGCCGACCGGCTGCATCGCACCGAGCCGGCCACGATAGCGGCGGGTCAGCGCGCTCCCGAACGCCGTGTCGTCCAGTTGCAGCAGGGCCGCCGCATCGGCCTCGCCGACCGTCATCACGGCAGAGGACACGCCGCCATTGAGCGGGAGCGTCACCAGGGTCTGGCCATATTCGAACCAGGCCGTGGCGGTCTCGTGATGCGGGATGGGATGCGCCACCGGGCACACCAGCATCCGTTGCCGGTAATCGTGCAGCGCCGCGCCGATGCCCTGCTGTTGGCGCAGCCGCGAGCGCCTGGTATCGGCCGCCACCACCAACGTCGCCGTCAGCTTCTGTCCATCGGACAGGGTTGCCGTCGTGCCGCCCTCCCGAACCTGGACCGCGGCGACCGACAGGCCCGGCAGCACGATAACGTCCGGCAGGGTCTGCACGACCGCTTTCAGGCTTCGGCGCAACCAATGGTTCGGCACGAAGCGGCCCAGCATGTCGGTGCCCGCTCCACCGGCCCCGAGCCGCATCGCATAGTCGGATGGACCGTTGAGAACCCGCATCCGGCGAAGCGGCGCGATCTGGTCCGCTGGGATCCTGGCCCAGGCGCCCAGGGTGGTCAGCATCGCGACGCTGTGGTCGGTGAGCGCGATCTCCCTGCCATCATCGGCCGGATCCTCCAGGGCGGCCTCTGCCTGCGGGTCGACCAGCGCGATCCGTAGCCCGGTTCCGCCCATGGATGCGGCGAACGCCAGGCCGACCGGCCCGGCGCCGGCGACGACGATGTCGAAGGCTTGCGTCACTCTGTTCTACCCCGGTCCACTCCTGTCCTAGATGAGGCGATCATGGGCAACTGCAAAGGGCTGCGCTCGGTGCCTTGATGCGGTTGTCCGGTATCGCCACTAGCCGGGTGATTGTGGACGAACTTGCCCGGCACGTGATGTCGATGCCCGATTGCGCGTTCGCATTCCGTTGGCAGGACGCCTCACGTTCTACCGGATCGTGCAGGGAACTGCCGATCTTGCTCTCAAGGCTCCGTCGGAGCAGGCGAAGGTTGGATTGGCCGGTGTGACCCGTCCGGACGTCGCCGGCTCCCTGCACGGGAAGGGCGGCGTTGCAGCCCTGGCGGCGCCCGCGACCGGCATCGTGTTTGCGGCGGACACGATGACCTTGTCGATGCGGTGCCCGTCCAGATCGACCACCTCGAAGCGCCTGACATCCCCATCGGTGTCCCACTCGAACTGCTCGCCTTCAACAGGAACATGGCCAAGGCGACGCAGGATGAACCCGGCCATTGTACGATACTCGCCGTGATCGTCTGGAACCTTGGCAATCCCGAGTTGATCGAAGGCATCGTGAATGGCCATCGTCGCGTCGACCAGGAACGAGCCATCCTCGCGCTTCAGGACATCGAGTTCGCCATCATCCACGATCTCGCCCGCAAGGGCTTCGAGCAGATCCGTCTGGGTTACAACGCCGCGAAGTGCGCCGTATTCGTCGACGATCAGCGCCATCTGTATCGGGCGGTTCCGGAACGTATCCAGGACCTGGAGCACGGTCGCACCGTCATGCACGACCAGGGGCTCGCGCATGAGTGACTGCAGGTGCTCGACGGCGCCATCATGCGCGTCGAGCGCAAGTTTCCGGTCCAGGTAGGAATCCAGAAGATCCTGCTTGCGCAACACTCCGACGACCCGATCCAGGGTTCCTTTCGCCACGACGACCTGCTCATGCCGGCTGCCTCGGACCCCTTGCAACATGAGCTCCGTGCTCGCGTTTGCGTCGATCCAGTAGATGTCGTGGCGGGGGGTCATGATCGTGCGCACGCGCCGCTCGCCCATGCCGAATGCGCGTTCGACGACGTCCTGTTGCGCCTGTTGCACCAACCCTGCATCCCTGCTTGCCGCGACCAGAAGCTTCAACTCTTCCGTGGAGTGAAGACGGGATTCTGCGTTGCCTGGCTCGAAACCGCATGAACGGACGACGATGTTGCTGAGCCCGTTGAGCAGGAAGATAAACGGTTTGAATAGAGCAAGAAACAGGCTCAGTGGCCGTACGATCCGGAGCGCCGTGCGCTCGGGCAGTTGCAGGGCAAAACTTTTCGGTGCCAGCTCGCCGAGAACGATGTGGAAAACGGTTATGATAAAGAACGCAATGGCGATGGCCACGGCGTGCGCAGCCGTTGCTGCCAACGAGCCCAGGCTTCCGAAGGCAGGGTCGATCAATCGTGCCAGTGCCGGCTCCCCGATCCAGCCAAGCCCGAGCGACGAGATCGTGACACCGAGTTGTGTCGCCGCCAGATTCGCATCGAGGTTGTCGACTGTTCTTCGCAACAGGCCCGCACCGGCACGACCATTGGCGACAAGCTCGTCGATCCGACTACGCCTGACACCCACCAGGGAGAATTCGGCGGCGACGAAAAAGCCGTTGGCAAACACCAGCGCCAGGACCGCCGCCAGCTTCCCAAGGATGAGCGATGCATTCTGGTCCATCAACGTGTCACCGCCGGAACCCCTGCAGCCATAGTGACAGGCAGGCGTGGCAGTCTCCCGGCTTCCGCCATCCGGCAACTGTGCCGACCGGAGCACGTCGAATTTCTGTCATTGAAAAATGGTCAATCAAACGCCGGCTTGCCACGTCGTTCTCTTCCATGAACGGTTTGATATCCTTGCGGAGGTTTGAACGTCGCCTGGGTGGGCATGCGGCTTCTTCAACGCTCCCACGTAACATCGCAGCATCGACAGGCCGGAACGAGCGGTCGCGGAAAGCCTCGCCACCATGATCCGGATTTGGGCGGCTCGTCGCCAGGCCATCGCGCATGACGCGACACGGATGCTGGCCGAGAACGCTATCGAGCATGGAGAGCCCTGTTCATTGACTGCTGCCGCGATCGATGCGGTTCGATACCCTGCTCTGTATCGCGTAAAAATTTGATATGAACTTCAGGGGTGCGAATAAAACTTTCATCAACGCCGTAAACGAAATGTGATCAGTCGAAGGTGAACCGCTTCGTTCGCGACGTCCGGTGTCTGGTCGCCACGGGCCTGACGGTCGATTGTAGAGTGTAGGAGCCCAGGCCAAGCCAACGCGGATGCCCCTCGCCGTTGAGCGTGCCGAGCCCCGGCCACGTCTCACTGCGCCGATCAGCGACATGACGCATCACCCGGCTCGCCGCCCCGTCCGGTCGGCTGCCTGAAGCGCGACTGCACGCCGGCGATCGCATCACCGCCTTGCCGGGTCCGCCAGACACTGCCTCGTTTTCTCGCCAACCGATCGAAGGACACCGTCCCCAGCCAGGTCATTGCGAAGCGACAGCGGCAGGTCGATGCGTCGTTTCATGCTTTACCGAATGTCGTATCGGGCTCGGTTCACCCTGCGGTCATTGCCCGGCCTTCGTGCTACGATCTGCGATCCATACCGGGTGGCCTAGCCGTTTCCGATTGCGAACTGGAAAAGCCGTGATTTCACGCATTGTCGCCGCTCTTGCCGTCATCCTCGCATGTCCCGCCATCTCCGACGCGGCCACGCCTGCAAAGCGGCAGGGAGTGCAGACCGTCTGTGTCGGCGGCTTTGTCGGCTTTCAGAATCTCACGCCGGCCAATACCAGGCTGCTCCGGGAAACCGGACGCGGCTGCCTGTATCTGCACGGTAGTGCGGTCGGTCCCGCGACCGCGGCGGCGGACCGGGCGGTCCTGAGTTCCTTGCGTTCGATGACGGGGATATTCGAGGCGGGCCAGAACGACTTCTTCCTCCCGGGCAACGCCTACGACAATTATCTCGCGGCTTCAGGCTGGGTGCCGCGGCATATCCTGCTCAATACCCCCTCCGTCGACGAGTTCCTCGCGAGCCCTGGTCATGCCGACCTGATCGCCTACAAGGCCTGGGTCGATCAGGTCAGGACGCGGTTCCCCGGCATCACGGTCGGACCGGTGCTGACGCCCGGGGGCGACGAGAAACATTTCAACGAGCCGTTCGCGACGGCGGACTATTGGAAGGATGCCCGCCTGGCGGCGATCTATGGCGGGTCGCTGGCCATCGACATTCCATCGCGGAATTTCTTTCTCGTGCCGCACTGGGCAAAATTCGAGGAAAGCCAGATCCGCTGGGCCAACTCGGCCGGAGTGCGGTCGGACCTGATCCTGTCGCCGGGCGGGAGCAGGAGCTTCATGGCCGACACGCAGGCGGTGCTGGCTCGGCTGGTTGCCGACAACGCCGTGCCACTCTCGATCACCATCGAGAATTACGAGCCGGGTAGCGCCAGCACCATCGGGGAGGAAACGGCGCCCGAGACCCTCAACGCAGTCGCATTATGGGTCGCCCGGCATGCGCCGCGCTAACACATGTGCGGTCGTTTCGCCTCCGACCTCCCGCCCGAGCTGATCCGGCGGCTGTTCAGCACGATGGGCGCGATTCCGAACGACGTGCCGAGCTACAATGTCGCGCCGACGCAAAGCACGGCCGTGGTGCGCCGTCATCCGGAGACCGGCGAGCGCCATCTCGACCTGCTGCGCTGGGGGCTGATCCCGCACTGGTCGACGGACAAGGGCCGGCAGCCGATCAATGCAAGGGCGGAAACCGTCGCGTCGTCGGGCATGTTCCGCGGCGCGCTGGCTTCCCGGCGCTGCATCGTGCCGATGTCGGCCTTCTACGAATGGGACCAGGCGACCGCGCCGAAGCAGCCCTATGCGTTCGCGCGCAGCGACGGTACGCCACTGGCGCTCGCCGGCCTGTGGGAAGGCTGGTGGGACCCGGCGGGCGAGGTGGTGCGCAGCTTCACGATCATCACCACCGGCGCGAACGATACCCTTGCTGCGATCCATGACCGGATGCCGGTCGTGCTCGAGCAGGATGACTGGGCAAGCTGGCTCGATACCGGGCCGGTCTCGTTGTTGCGCCCGGCCATGGATGCGGTCCTGCGGCGATGGAAGGTCGGCAGCCGGGTCAACTCGCCGCGGAACAACGATCCCACTCTCCTGGATCCGGTCGAGCAGGCCGCGGCGAACGACGCGCAGGAAGCGGGCCCGGACTCAGCCTAGGGCACAGCCGATCGGATAGCGTCCTGCTCGCGCACGTGATGAGCCGGACCGGCCGGCGTCAGATCGGTGTCCCGGCGACGTGGCCGTTGCCGAGCAGGGCGTGGAACAGCAGGAGCAGCAGGAAGACCGCGATCAGCACGCCGAACAGACGCCCGAATACCCTGATCGCCGCAACGATCAACAATACCAGCAGGACGATCAGGATGATCGTCTGCAACTCGCCGCCGATGCCGATATCTGCCAGCAGGCGGCGTGCGAACCCCTCGATCACGCCGATCGCGGCGGCCACGAGGTTGAACAGCCCGAGCAGCAGCCCCAGGACCAGGTTCATCGCGTGCTCCATTCGGCCTCCGTTCGGGTGCAGGACTGCATCCAGCCCATTCTGGAGGCGGAACCACACCTCTGCAACCGCCGGCGAACTGTGCCCACCCGAGGAACGTTCGCCTCTGGTCCAAGCCAGGAAAACGCCATCATGACCAGTCCGATAGCCAAGCGCAGCCACCGGCCCTCCCTCTGGACCGGCCTTGTCGGCCTCGTGTTCGCGACCGCGGGCATCGCCAAGCTCACCGCGGTCGCGCCGGAAGCCGCCCTGTTCAAGAGCTGGGGCTGGACCGAGAAGGACATGCAGACGATGGGTGCCACCGAGCTGCTGGGCGCGGCATTGCTCGTCACGCATTCGACGCAGCGGGCGGGCGCGATGCTGCTGAGCAGCACGTCGGTGTGCCTGTTGCTGGCCGAGATCAAGCACAACAACGACATGCTGGTGACCCCGCGCGCCGGCCTGCTGCTGGCCGCGCTGACCGGCTTCCTGCGCTAGGCGCGCTGTCCTAGTCGGGAGTGCCGGGTCGCAGGCGGAGCCGGATCACGCCCTTGATCGCGTCGGGCTCGACCGGCCGGCCCTTGCGCAGGATGTCGATCAGCCCCTCGCGGCTGAGGGCCTGGGCGGCGACGCGGACCGGACCCATCAGGCTGTTCCATCCTTCGCCGTAGGCGCGCGCGACCTCGCTGGGACAGATCGACTTGTCCGCGCCTCGCTCGATCACCTGCCGCAGGATTTCCGCGCGCAATTCGTCGGCCGAGGGCGGATTGTCGATCGTCCCTGCCATCAGCGCAGTTGCTGCAGCAAGGCGTCGGTCAGGTCGCGTGTCCCGGCCGTGCCGCCGAGGTCTCGGGTGCGCAGACCGGCCGCCAGCATCCGGTCGATGCCGGCGGTCAGGCGATCGGCCAGATCGGCGCGGCCGACATGCTGAAGCATCAGCCCGGTCGAGAGCAGCATCGCCAGCGGATTGGCCACGCCCTTGCCGGCGATGTCCGGCGCCGAGCCGTGCACCGCCTCGAAAATTGCCGCATCGGTGCCGATATTCGCCCCCGGCGCCATGCCGAGGCCACCGACCAGGCCGGCGATCAGGTCGGACAGGATGTCGCCGAACAGGTTGGTGGTGACGATCACGTCGTACTGCCATGGATCGAGCACGAGCTGCATGGCGCAGGCATCGACGATGCGGTCGTTCATCTCGACCCGGCCCTCGTATTCCTTGGCGACCTTGCGGCCCTCCTCGAGGAACAATCCGGTCAGCGCCTTCAGGATGTTGGCCTTGTGGACGATCGTGACCTTCTTGCGGCCGTTCTTGACCGCATAGTCGAAGGCGTATTCCACGATCCGGCGGCACTCGGTGCGGGTGTTGAAGCCGGTCGACATCGCGATCGCGCGGGGGTCGTGGCCGAGCGGCATGTAATGTTCCATCGCCGCGTAGAACCCTTCCAGGTTCTCGCGCACGAGCACGATGTCGATCGCCTCGAACCGGCCGCCGGGGATCAGGGTCCGCGCCGGACGCAGATTGGCGTACAGCTCGAATTCCTTGCGCAACGTCACGTTGATCGACTTGAAGCCGCCGCCGACCGGGGTGGTCAGCGGACCCTTCAGGGCCAGCCCGGTACGCCGGATGCTGTCGAGTGTCGCCAGCGGCAGCGGGTCGCCGCTGTCGCCGACCGCCGCCAGGCCGGCCAGTTGACGGTCCCACTCGAAGGGTGCCCCGAGCGAGTCCAGGATCTCGACGACGGACTCGACGATCTCAGGGCCGATACCGTCGCCGGGGATCAACGTGGCCGGGATCTTGTCGGGCATTCTCAAAGCTCCTTCTGGTCGTGCGACACCGGGTCGAGCGGTGCGCAGGCGCCTGCGAGCCAGTCCCGGACCGGCCCCGGCAGGCCGGGGCCGATCTCGCGCAGTACGCGTGCATGGTAGCGGTCGATCCACTCGATGTCCGCCGGGGCCAGCAGGGCAGGTTCGATCAAGGCACGATCGAATGGCGCCAGGGTCAGGGTGTCGAACTCCAGAAAGCGGCGGCTGGCGTCCCGGCCGCTGTCGGGCGGCCCATCGAACGTGGCGACCTGCACCAGCAGCAGGTTCTCCACACGCATGCCGTAGGCGCCCGGCAGGTAGTAGCCGGGCTCGTCGGACAGGATCATGCCCGCCTCGATCGGGATCGGCCGGGCGGTGGCCGAGATGCCGCACGGCCCCTCATGCACGGCAAGATAGCTGCCGATGCCGTGGCCGGTGCCGTGGTCGTAGTCGAGGCCGGCCTGCCACAGCGCGGCGCGGGCGAACGCATCCAGTCTGCCGCCATGCACGCCGGCCGGGAACCGGGCCCGCGCCAGGGCAATGTGGCCCTGCAGCACCCGTGTCGCATGGTCGCGGACGACCGAAGGCGCCGCTCCCGGGCCGCTCCAGATCGTGCGGGTGACATCGGTGGTGCCGTCCGGATACTGGCCGCCGCTGTCGATCAGGTAGACCTCGTCCGCCTGCAGCCGCCGCGCGGTCGCCGGATCGGCGCGGTAATGGATGATCGCGCCGTTCGGCCCGGTGCCGGAGATCGCCGGAAAGCTCTCGCCGCGATAGTCGGGTGCCTGGCTCCGGAACGCGTCGAGCTGGCCTGAGAGCTCGGTCTCGCTGCGGCCGATGCCGCGCCCGGCCACGAAATGCAGGAACTGGCACAGCGCGATGCCGTCGCGCCGGTGCGCGTTCCGCGAGCCCTGCTGCTCGACGGCGTTCTTGCGCGCCTTCGGCAACAGGCAGGGATCGGGTGCGGCGGAAATGGTGGCGCCTGCCGTCCGCAGCGTCTGGGCGAACCAGGCGGCGGCTCCGGCCGGATCGAGCCGGACCCGGCGATCGACGAGGCCAGCGAGGGCAGGGGCGATCGCCTCGGGCGGCTGGACGCTGACGCTGTTGCCGAGCCAGCGCAGCGTCTCCGCCGGCAGTTGCTCCGGTGCCATGAACAGGGTGGCGGTCTCGTCGGCGCTCAGCAGCGCGAACCCCAGCGCCATCGGGGTGAAATCGACGTCGCGTCCGCGAATGTTGAACAGCCAGGCGATCGAGGCCGGATCGGTGAGCATCACCGCATCCTCGCCGGCGTCGCGCAGCAGGAGGGCGATCTCCTGCCGCTTCTCCTGCGAGGACCGGCCGGCGAACTCGATCGCATGCGGCAGCGCCGGCGTACGCGGCGGCAGTGGCCGGTCGGTCCAGACCGCGTCGACCGGATTGCGCGACAGCGCCACCAGCTCCAGCCCGGGCTTGCTGTAGCGGGCCAGCGCATCCGAGCCCAGCAGCCACGGATCGTAGCCGATCCGCGCGGCCCGTCCGGCGATCGCCGCGGTGGCGGTCTCGGCAAGCCAGGTCTCGGGCGGCTCCAGCGTCAGGTGCAGGCGCTGGTAGCTCGCCTCCTCCACCTGCGAGGCGAGCTGCAGCACGTAGCGGCCATCGGAGAACACGGCCGCCGTTCCCGGCAGCACGATGGCCACGCCGGCGCTGCCGGTGAAGCCGGTCAGCCAGGCCAGCCGCTCGGCGTAGGGGGCGACATATTCGCCCAGATGCTCGTCGCCGCGCGGGAGGATGAACCCGTCCACACCCTGCTCGGCCAGTTCTGCGCGCAACGCTGCGAGGTGCGCCGCCGTGTTCGATCTCGTCTGCGTCATGCCGCCAAGGATCGACCTCCCGGCCCGCCTAGTCCAGAGGGTGCGCGGACGTTGATTTAAGACAGATGCAGCCGTCAGGTCTGCCAGCGTCTCGTCGCAGTACAGCAAGCCTCTGGAAGCTCGCAAGGCCAGAACAGCCCTTGTTTAGGGAGATTAGCAGGTTTAGGTAGGTTTATGGATCTTTGAGGGTTTATAGTGGACGCGACTCTCAACCCTTATGCCCCCGGTGCAGGCACCCCGCCCCCGACGTTGGCCGGGCGCGATAAGTTACTCGAGTCAGCACGGATCGCACTTGCGCGCATCAGGATCGGGCGCCCCGCCAAGAGCTTCATCGCCGTCGGACTACGAGGTGTCGGCAAGACCGTCATCATGAATGAAGTACAGAAGATCGCGGAAGCCGAGCAATTTCATTCGATCTACATCGAGGCATACGATGAGATCAGGTTTCCGGAAGTGCTGGCCAAGGCTCTTCGCCCGATCCTCCTCAAGCTATCCCGCAAGGAAGCAGCGCACCACCTCGCTGTCCGGGCCTGGGCCGGACTGCGTAACTTTGCATCGGCCTTCGACATATCGTTCCAGGGAATCGATGTATCGGTAAAAACCGAGGAAGGCCTGGCGGATACCGGCGACATTACGGCCGACCTGCCTGACCTCCTTGTTTCGATCGGGGAAGCCGCCAAAGCAACGGCAACGGCACTCACGATTATCATCGATGAAGTGCAATACCTGTCCGAGCTCGATATGTCCGCGCTGATCATGGCGCTACACCGTTGTAACCAGAAGTCTCTTCCTGTCGTCCTGTTTGGCGCCGGCCTGCCGCAGCTTCGGGGGAGGATGGGTGACGCCAAATCTTATGTCGAGCGGCTCTTCGACTTTCCGGAGATCGATGCACTACCGGACGACGACGCGAGGATGGCGATCGAGAAACCGGCCAACGACGAGGGCGTTCGATATTCCGCCGACGCGCTCGCCGAAATCCTGCGCGTTACCGCCTGCTACCCCTATTTCATCCAGGAATGGGGCCATTTCGCCTGGGCTACTGCAAAGTCGAGTCCAATCACTCTACAGGATGTCACGCGGTCGCATGACGCTGCCATCGCCAAGCTCGACGAGAGTTTCTTCCGAGTACGCCTGGACCGAATGACTCCGACCGAGCGTCGTTATATGCGAGCACTTGCGGATCTCGGTCCGGGTCCGCATCGCTCGGGCGACGTCGCAAAAGTCTATGGCGCCCCCGTTACGAGTGCTGCCCCTATACGGTCCGGCTTGATTGCCAAGGGGATGATCTACAGTCCGGCTCACGGTGATACGGCGTTTACCGTTCCGCTATTCGACGAGTTCATGCGTCGGGAAATGCCAGACAGAAAGTGACATAACGACCATCGTTGATGCGGCAGACTACCGCGCCTGTTCCGTCGTCGGGATGTTGAACGGAGTGATCAGAGCAGCCTGTGCATGAAGGTGAGATCGAGCCAGCGGTCGAACTTCCGGCCGACCTGCGGCAGGGTCGCGGCCTGGGTAAAACCGAAACGCTCGTGCAGGGTGATCGAGACGAGGTTTTCCGTGGCGATGGCGCCGATCATCGCGTGCTTGCCGTGCGCCTGCGCGCGCTCGATCAAGGCGCCGAGCATGGCCCGGCCAAGGCCGAGCCGCTGTGCCGCCGTATCGATATACAGCGAATGCTCGACCGTGTGCAGGAAGCCGTCATGCGGACGGAACGGACCGTAGGAGCCGAAGCCCTGGACCGATCCCTCGTGCTCGGCAACCAGCACCGGAAGGCCCACCGACTGGCGATCCCGCATCCAGACGGTCCGGGATTCCAGCGTCGCCGGGATGATCGTCCAGAGCGCGGTGCCGTTCAGGATCGCATCGTTGGTGATGTCCAGGATCCGCGGCAGGTCGGCCGGAACGGCATCGCGGATCACCCGCCGCGGCCCGGCTTGCGCAGCACCAGCGTCGCCCAGTCGCCTTCGATCAGCCGATGTTCCAGCACCAGCCCCTGGCGACGATGGGCGGCCAGCACCATCCGCACCTGCGTATCGAGCAGCCCGGCCAGAATCACCGTACCGCCGGGTGCCAGCTGCCGTCCGAGGTCGCGTGCCATCATGCAGAGTGGGCGCGCCAGGATGTTGGCGAACACCAGGTCGAACGGACCGCCGGCGCGGATGTCCGGGGTTCGCCAGCCATTGCCGTGGCGGCAGACCAGCTGGTTTCGCAATCCGTTCATCGCCGCGTTCTGTGCCGCAACCCGCACCGACCACGGCTCGATGTCCACTGCCAGCACCTTCGCGTGGAGCAGGCTCGCAGCACCCATCGCCAGGATGCCGGAGCCGCAGCCGAGATCCAGGATCCGGGCCGGCCGGCGATAGGCGATGCGCTCCAGCGCGCGCAGGCAGCCGCGCGTGGAGCCGTGCTCGCCCGAGCCGAACGCGATGCCTGCATCCAGCGTCAGGGTGATCCGGTGCCCGCCGGTGGTTGCCAGCAGGTGGGTGCCGCGGATCGAGAAGCGCTTGCCGACCTGCTGCTCGGGAAAGCTCTCGTAGGTGCGGGCGAGCCAGCCCTCGGCCTCGGTGTCCGAGCGTTCCAGCGTCGCGATCAGCCCGGTGGCCGCGGCAGCCAGGGCGAGTGCGGATTGCAGCATGACCTCGCCGACGCCGACATCCTTGACACCCTCGATCCGCCAGATCGTCTGGGTGTCGTCCGCCTCGAAGATGCCGACCGTGGTGCAGACGCTGGCGAGCGCGCTTTCGTAGGCCTCGACGGCGCTGTCCGGGACGGTGACATGCACCGTTTCCAGCCGCGTCGCGTGACGCCGGGTCATCACCGTCATGATCCGGTTCCGATGTCGGCGCCGATCTCGCCTTCGCTCACCTGCTGCACGTAGTTGTCGAGCACGCGCTTGAACCCGGCTTTCTCGAACTCGACATCGAGCTTGTTGTCATCTGCACTTTTCACGATCCCGTAGCCGAATTTCTGGTGAAACACCCGGGTGCCGGGTGCCAGCGTGTCGGAGCGTGGCGCCCGTCCGGGCTGCTCCCAGCTCTCGATCGCGCGCGGACGCTTGGCCATCAGCGGGAACTGGCCGCTGAACACCGTAGGCGCATTGCGCAACTGCTCGCGGGCGAGTGACGTGGAGCCCATCCGTTCGGCATGCTCCTCGGGGATCTCGTCGATGAAGCGGCTCGGGATCGAGCTCTGCCAGTTGGCGTAGATGCGCCGGTTGGCGGCGTGGCTGATCAGCGCGCGCTTGCGGGCCCTGGTGATGCCGACATAGGCCAGGCGGCGCTCCTCCTCGAGACCCTTGTTGCCGCTCTCGTCCATGGTGCGCTGGCTCGGGAACAGGCCTTCCTCCCAGCCGGGCAGGAACACGTTGTCGAACTCGAGCCCCTTGGCTCCGTGCAACGTCATAAGATTGACGCGGTCGGCGCCGGCATTCTCGTCGTTCTCCATCACCAGCGAGACGTGTTCCAGGAAGCCGCCCAATGTTTCGAAATCGACCAGCGCGCGCACCAGCTCCTTGAGGTTGTCGAGACGTCCCGGGGCGTCGGGCGACTTGTCGCGTTTCCACATGTCGATGTAGCCGCTCTCCTCGAGCAGCGTCTCGACCACGCGGATATGCACCGGTGCGATCTGCTCGCCCTGGGCAGCCTCGGCCAGGCCGATGCGGCCGCGCTCGAGCGTTGCCATCAATTGCCCGAGCTGGTCGCGCACGCGGCCCTTGAGGGTGCCGTCGGCCAGAAGCCGCAAGACGGCCTCGGTCATCGGCACGCGGTCGGCACGCGCGCGGCTGTGCAGCGCGCTCAACGCCACGTCGCCGACACCGCGGCGGGGCAGGTTGATGATCCGTTCGAAGGCGAGGTCGTCGGACGGCTGGTTCATCGCCCGCATGTAGGCGATCGCATCGCGGATCTCGGCCCGCTCATAGAAGCGCATGCCGCCGATCACCCGATAAGGCAGGCCCAGCGTGATCATCCGCTCCTCGAATGCGCGGGTCTGGAAGCCGGCACGGACCAGGATCGCCATCTCGGACAGGGTGTTGCCTTCGCGGTGCAACTGCTCGATCCGCTCGCCCACCAGACGGGCTTCCTCGTCGGAGTCCCACACCGAGGCGATCAGCACCTTGTCGCCCTGGGAGTCCTCGCGCCCGGGCCGCAGGGTCTTGCCCATCCGACCCTCGTTATGGGCGATCAGCCCGGAAGCCGCGCCCAGGATCGGCGCGGTCGAGCGATAGTTGCTCTCCAGCCGGACGATGGTGGCGCCGGGGAAATCCTTCTCGAAGCGCAGGATGTTTTCCACCTCGGCGCCGCGCCATGAATAGATCGACTGGTCGTCGTCGCCGACGCAGCAGATGTTCGAGGGGAAGCCCTCGCGCTGGGCAAGCAGGCGCAGCCACAGATACTGGATGGTGTTGGTATCCTGGTACTCGTCGACCAGGATGTAGCGGAAGGCACGGTGATACTGCGCCAGCACGTCCGGCCGGGTGCGCAGGATCTCGACGATATGCAGCATCAGGTCGCCGAAATCGGCGGCGTTGAGCTGGCGCAGGCGCTCCTGGTAGTCGCCGTAGATCTGCCGCGCCTTGCCGCCGGCAAAGTCGGTATCCTCGGATGGGGTGATCCGGTCCGGCGTCAGACCGCGATCCTTCCAGCGCTGGATCGCGCCCATCAGCCCGGGTGCCGGCCAGCGCTTGATGTCGATCCGGTGCAGCTCCATCACCTGCTTCAGCAGGCGGAGCTGGTCGTCGGTATCCAGGATGGTGAAGCTGGAGGTGAGCCCGACATACTCGGCGTGGCGCCGGAGCATGCGGGCACACAGCGCGTGGAAGGTGCCCAGCCACAGCCCCTCGACCGGGCGGCCGAGAATGACCGCCACCCGTTCGCGCATCTCGCGTGACGCCCGGTTGGTGAAGGTGACTGCCAGCACCTGGCCGGGCGAGGCACGCCCGCTCAGCAGGATATGGGCAAAGCGGGTGGTCAGCACGCGCGTCTTGCCGGTGCCGGCACCTGCCAGCACCAGCAAGGGACCGTCGACCGTCTCGACGGCCTCGCGCTGCTCGGGATTCAGCCGTTCGAGATAGGATGTCATGTCCCAGGCAACCTAGGGCTTCGACCGCCAGGCCTCAATGCGGTTTCTTGTTTTGTTCCTCATGCGTCGCACGGCATGTGGATGCACAGCCCGAAAAACATCTCCCTCCGTCGAGTCGGTTCGATACGCTAACGGTTGGTTAGTGTATCGAGGTCGGAATGCCTTTGTCCTTGTTGCCCGGAAACCGCCCCAGTTTCGACAGCACCGGACCGGCCGGGCATCGGGGCCGCATGCGCGAAAAGCTGCTGTCGCGTGGGCCGGAAGCGCTCGCCGACTACGAGATCCTGGAGATGCTGCTGTTCCTGGCGATCGCGCGCCGGGACACCAAACCGCTGGCCAAGCAGCTGATCAATACCTTCGGCAGTCTGGCCGGCGTGCTGTCCGCCAGCCCGGCGGCGCTCGCGGTGACCGGCGGCCTGGGACCGGACGCCATCGCCGTTCTGCAGTTGCCGGAGGAGGCTGCGCGGCGGCTGGCCGGGCCTGAACGCCGCACCACCCCGATCCTCAACAACTGGGACCGCCTGCTCGAGTATCTGGACCAGGCCCTGGTGGGGGCGGTGCCGGGCCAGTTGCGAGCGCTGCTGCTGGACAACCGCAACCGGCTGCTGGCCGACGAGACGGTGCAGGGCGAGCCCGAGCATGTTCCGCATGTGCTGGCCGGACGCGCCCTAACCCTGCACGCGACGGCACTGATCCTGATCCGGGTGGTACCTGCCGGCATCCCGGACAGGGTGCTGCTGAAACGGGAGGCCGTCCTGGCCGGCGCGGTTCGCACCGCCGTTTCGTTACTGTCTGTAATCGTGCATGACCACATGCTGGTCGGCATGGGAAACTGGATCAGCCTGACGCAGAAGGGCCTGCTCTAGTTCGTTGTTTGTGAAGTATCATTCGATACGGAAGCAGGACGACCGGATGAAGCTGCAGCCAGCACGGTTTAGAAACCTTGCAAGACGGTAAGGTAGAACTTCCGACGGTAATCGAAATGGCCAGATCAACAAAAACCTGTAACAATGGAGGTAGGGTCGCCATTCGGCCGGGAAGACGCCATTGCAATCGAACCGCCTCGCGTTTTCACGACCCTTTGGTCGGATTGATTAGTACTTGCGAACGCTGGTTCTGCTGCAACGAGGCCTGACCGGACGTGGCCTGGCGATGATCGTTCGGGCGCACAGCTTCAAGGAGCGAAGCGACCATGCACGGACGGGCAGGGGGTGCTGCCCGGGAACCCGGCACCCGCCAATACCATCGCGCATCGGCAGACGTCCGTGGATTACAACGTTTCAAAAAACAGGCTCAGTCAGAACACGTGATAAAAACACTTTTTATTAGCCGCGCGGCAGCGGCACGGGATGCGTTTCCACGCGAGATGCGTGTGGTGCGATCGGCATTCGACGTCGTGGTCAGGGATGAAACGAAGGAGCTTTCGGCCGAGGATCTCCTGGCGTCCGCCATCTTCATCGACTGCCGCAAGAACCACGAGCTGGCTGACATCATCCTCCAGCAACTGCAGCTCAAGGCGCTGACGCCACGGCCATTCATCATCGTGCTGATCGACAATGCCGAGGCGGACAAGGCCTGGGCGGTCACCGCCGGCATCGACGATGTCATGCTCAGCCCCTACAGCCTGCTGGACCTGCAGCTTCGCACCGGCGCCATCCTCGCCCTGATCGGCCAGCAGCAGGATATCAGGCGTCTCGCCCACGCCGTCGACGGAATGACCGAGGAGGCAAGCCGCCTGCGCGCGCTTGCCTACACCGATCACCTGACCGGCCTTCCGAACCGGCTCTACCTCGATAACTGGGTGTCCGGACTGGCTCTTAAGCGCGAAGGCACCACCAGCTTCGCGCTGCACATGCTCGACCTGGACGGGTTCAAGAAGGTCAACGACCAGTACGGTCACCAGGCCGGCGATACGTTGCTGAAGCAGGTGAGCGAGCGCGTCTCCCGGGTTCCGCGGCGGCTCGATATCGTCGTGCGGCTGGGCGGCGACGAGATCGCCGTCGTGCAGATGGGTGCCGCGCACGTGACGGACTGCGCGGCGTTCGCCGAGCGGCTCCAGGCGATGTTCACCGAGGCGTTCCTCATCGACGGCCACACGATCAATATCAGCGCCAGCGTCGGTACCGCCCTCTACCCGGACGATGGCGATAATTTCCCGGATCTTCTCCGCCGCGCCGACATCGCGATGTATGCGGCGAAAGCCGTCGGCATGGGGAAGGTCAGTGCGTTCAATGCGGAGCTCGAAGCATCGCTGGTGCAGGGTCGCCCGGCTGCCATCATCGAGAAGCAGATGAACGAGTCCAGCTACGCTCTGACCTTCAGCCTCGCGACCGGCGAGCTGGGCGGAGTGTTCGTGGAGCCGCAGATCCGGCCGAGCGCCTCCGGAACCCTGCCGGGCGGCCCGGACGGGTCCGGGTGGATCGAGGAGCAGATCCGGCGGCTCGAAATCGCGTTCCTGCAATCCGTGTCGTGGAAGAGCACCCGCGCGCCCGTCGTGTTCGGTGCGTCCATCCATGCGAGCGCGTTCTCGACGTTCGGGGTCATCCAGCGCATCCGGGACCTGCTGCTGGTGACGGGCGCCGACCCGACGCGTTGCGAAGTCACCCTTGAGGCACCGAACTCGCTCGAGGAGATGAAGTATCTCCATCAGGTGCGGGACCTCGGGCTGGGCCTGGGTGCCCATATCGATCTGGAATCGTTCACCCTGCAGCGTATGTTGCGTCTACCGGTCACCAAGCTTCACCTGACCCGCCAGTTCACCGAAACCACTGCGCGGGAAGGGAACGCCAACGTCATGGTCGAGGCCGCGGTGCTGTTCGCGCGGTCCATCCGTGCCCGAACCTTGGCCTATGGGGTGGAGACGCGCGAGCAGATGGACGCGTTGCGAACGCTCGGCGTCGACAGCGCGACCGGTCCGTTCGTCGGTTCGGCCGCAACCGGCGACCGGCTGTCGACGTTGCGTCGCCGGATCCGGCAGCAGCATGTTCACGCGGTGGATTGACGCACGCCGAATGCGGGCGCGGATCCGTCATGAGGTCGATCATGCGCCTGAATGGATCGTGTCATTGCCGCGCGGTGCGGTTCTCCGTGGAGAGCCGCCAGCCGGTGCCGTACCAGCTCTGCTACTGCACGATCTGCAGCAAGACCCAGGGCGGCGGGGGCTATGCGATCAACCTCGCGGGGGATGCGGAAACCCTCGAAGTCGAGGGCCGGGAACACGCGCGGTCCTATCACGCGGTCATGCGCGAGGAGGGCGCACCGGACCAGCACAGCGAGGCCGAACGGGTTTTCTGCGGCCGATGCGGCAGTGCGCTATGGCTTTACGACAAGAGCTGGCCCGGACTGATCCATCCGTTCGCGTCGGCGATCGACACCGAGCTTCCGATCCCGCCCGAGCGCACCCACCTGATGCTCGCGTTCAAGGCGAACTGGGTCGTGCCGAGGATCGGTAAGCACGACCAGACGTTCGACGAGTATCCGACGGAATCGATTGCCGACTGGCATCAACGCCTTGGCCTGGAAGATGCTCACGGCGGATAGGCCCTTCGTCATGCCCGCATCCGGCACCCGTCGAGAAACCGGGGAACGACGGTCCATGCGATGGTGTCTATCTCGTCATGGGTCGGCGAGGGTCTTGGATCGAGCAGTCACTGCAGGTGGAAATCGCCGAGCAGCATGCCGAGCAACTGCCGCGCGGCTTGTTCCGGATCATCGAGCGCCGGCAAACTGCGACCGTGTGCGCGACAAATCGTCGGCAGCGTCGCGACACGACCGACGCCGGCCCGCAGCTTTTCGTTCCCGACGTCCTCATCGGGCGCAGGCCGTCATGCCGACGTCACCTTCCGCACTCGCAATGGTGGCATCACGTCGATCGAGGGCGGCGCCGCGTAATGGCTTTTCGACACGCGCTGCAACCTCGGGGACACGATCAGCACCACCACTGCGGTCGGAACGTCTTTTGTAGGCGCGAGAGATTTACTCGTTCGTCGTCAAAGCGCACGTGCCGCTCCCGACGCGGCGGACACAGCTTCCGGCCGGCTTCTCAACTGCCGGACAAGGAAGCCTCATTCGCCGAAGGCGCACATTGACGGGTTCGGTTCCGCGACGCGCCAGGGTTCACGCTAGGCCGAAAAGGACCGGAGCCGCAGCACCACGGTGCCCGGCGTCGACATCCCGTTGCGATCCGGCTCGCGGTTGGCGACGTAGGTGTCGGTGGCGCCGGGCTGGCGGGACAGCCATGTCTCGTAGAGGCCCTCCAGCGTCGCTGCCAGCCACTGTCCCGGCGGATCCCCGACTGCTCCGAGACGCGGCAGGTTCTCGTGGGTGATCAGCAACGCCTGCTCCTCGGGCCGCACGTCGAAACGCATCCGTCCCCAGCCGATTTTGGCGAGCAGGTCGTTGATCTCGATCTCCAGCGCCTCGACCGCAACGCAGGGCGGCGGCGCGATCCGCTCCGCCATCCGCCGACCGACCGCGTGCAGCAACTTATCACGCGCTTCCGTCCCGGCCTGCGCATCGAACTCGGACGCGAGCGCATGCAGCAGCAGGGCGAAGTCAGGCGCAGCAGAGGCGGTCATGGCTTCTCCGAGAAGGTATAGCGCGCGGTGAGCAGCGCCTGGGCTTCGTTCCAATCGCCGGCCCGCTGGTAGGAGGCGGTGGCACCCAGGCGAAGTGCGGGCATGAGCTGGTATTCCACCTTGCCGCTGGCGCCACCGGCAAGACCCGACACCGAACGGCCGGAATACACGCTGGCAATCGGGTCGCTGTCGACCAGTCGTGCCTGCAGGCCGGGGTCGTCCGGGTAATAGTTCGAGCTGTGTTCGGTGTAGTTCTGGTAGCCGACCGATCCCGTGCCCGTGTAGGTCCATGCCCCCGACTTGCCGGAATAGGTGACCGGGACCACCGCCGCGACATAGGATTGCGGCGAGAAGTAGCCACCCTGGCCGAGGGTGAAATAGCGCAGGTTCTTGTCGTAGCCGAAATAGGTGAGGTCGATGCCGACCCGTACCTGGTCGTCGCCCTTGTGCCAGACCGAGACGCTGCCGCCGACACCGGCCTCGACTTCGGTGTTGCTGGCGACGTGGGTGCCGGTGATCGAGGCGAAGCCACCGCCGGCATAGATCACCGCATCCTTGTTCGCGAGCTCGAACTGCGCATGGCCATGGTTGCGGACCACGCCGCCCCAGACCGTGTTGGTGCCTGGGTCGCGCAGCCCGCCATAGGACAGCACGCTGTCGGTGATGGCCCGCCGCTCGCCGGTCACCCGCAAGGTGAGGTTCGGTGTCAGCTTCGGCGAGAATTCGACGCCGCCGACCGCGTTGGTGGTCCGGAAGCCGAGCGGCGAAGTCCCGGCATCGGCGCTCAGCCACGGATTGGCGAAACCGACCTGGAAGGCGACGCCGGCCGCATTGCTCTGGCTGTTGCTGTCCGACGAGCCGCCGAGTGCAAGCGTGCCGAAGCGATCCTGCGTCGTGGCAGCCTGATCCAGGCTGCCCGAGGACAGGACCGTCGGCGTCAGCGTGGCCGACCAGTGCGATGCGCCGCCGCCGAACGGCAATGTCGCGGTGATCGGCACGGTTGCCTGGGTGAGCGAGTCCAGCCCGCCGCTGCCCGACCGGCTGCGCAGCCCGATATCGACGTCGAGCTTGGGCGACAGCGTGTCGTTCAGGGAGGCGAGCTGGCTGTCAATCGACGACAGCATCCTGTCGGCTGGTGCCCTGCGGGCGGATTGCCCCGAGCCGGTGCCGAGCCCGTCGATATCGTCGGGGCTGGGATCGGATGCGGTGATGCCCTGCTGAACGGGGTCGGTACGGAACGGGTTGTCGCTGGTCGGCGTGTCGGTCTCGATGACGTAGTTGATCATCGCGTTGCTGTCGGTGCCGAGCTGCTGGCGCCGCAGGCTGCTGGCCTGGCGCAGGTCGGCGAGCGCTGCCTGGCCGGCCCCGCGTGCACGATGAACAGCGGCGGCGGCAAGCCAGGCGCGCGGGTCCTGCGGCCCGATCACCAGCGCGTCGCGGGCCAGCGTGCCGGCCTGCGCCAGGTCGTTGCAATCCACCGCCGCCTGGACCGCGGCCAGCCGTGCGTCCAGATCGGACGGGTCGCGCTGCAGGACCGCGAGGTCGAGCGCCAGCGCCTTCCTCGGCTTGGAGTCCGACTGATACAGCCGGGCCAGCGCCAGCCGGGGCGCGACCGCATCGGGCGACTGCGCCAATACCGGTGCCAACCTGTCATAGGCATCGGCCTGCTTGCCCTGCTCGTTCAACTGGTCGGATTCCACCACCGCCATGCCGGCGCCGAGCTGCTTGCGGGTGATCTCCTGGTCCCGTGTCAGGCCACGCCCGCCGGCGGACTGGTTGTCGAGCGCCAAGAGCAGGCGATGGGCGCCGCTCGTATCTCCGAGGGTGACCAGTTCGCCGGCATAGGCCAGTCGTTGCGACGCCGTCGGCGGGCCGCCCGATCGTTCTGCGATCTGCAGCGCGCGCCTGGCGCCGTTCGTGTCCCCGAGCCGCTGCAGCGCCTGCGCGATCTGCACGCCGCGCACGCCGGTCGGGTCCGGGCGCTGCGCCAGTTCGATCAGCCGGCTGTGGCCGAAGCTGTCGTCCGCCTGGGCCTCGGCGATATCACCTTCCAGCGCGACCCGTCCCGCCACCGCATTGACGTCCGGCGTGCGGCTGCGCTTCGGCAGCTGGGCCAGCAGCCGGGAGGCGGTCTGCAGGTCGTTGGTCTGGCCGGCAAACAGGATGCCGGCCTGCAGCATCGAGGGCGTCGGACGCGACATCGCGTTCATCTCGGCCATGACCTGCTGCGCCTCCTGAGCCTGCCCGGCCTTGAGCAGGTTCTGGGCCAGCCGGAGTCGCATCCAGCCATCGCGCGGCGTCTGCGCCACCGCATCGCGCAGCAGGTCGACCCGGTCGCCCGGGTCGTTCGCCCGGGCGACACGGCCGTTCGCCTGCTGGTTCTCGATCTGCGCGACGTCGCGCGCGTGCCGGCCGCCAAGCCGGGCCAGCAGCGCCCGGGCCTCGGCCTGATGGCCGCCATGCATCTGGATCCGCGCCAGGCCAAGCAGCGCGTCGTCATTGTCGGGATGCGCGCTCAGGATCTGGTTGTAGGTTGCCGCGGCGTCACTGCTCCGGCCGCGCCGCTGCTGCAGCCCTGCCAGCATGGACTGGGCGCCGCTGACGTCGCCGCCGCCGGCGATCAGCGCGTTCAGCTTTGTCTCCGCCTCGTCGAAGCGGCCGTGCGCGATCAGGCTGTTGGCGGCGGCGTAATCCTCGCCCACGGCCAGGCCGGTGAGGGCCGGCTGCCAGCGGGCTGCATGGTCCGGGTCTGCGGCGATCGCGCGCGCCAGAAGCTGGTGGGCCTCGTCGATGCGGTTCTGCTTGGCACGCACTAGCCCGAGACCGCCCAGTGCGTCGGCGTCCTTCGGCGATAGCGCAAGGGCTGCCTCGAACTGCTTTCCCGCATCGTCCAGCTGGTTGCCGGCAAGCGACTTGAAGCCGGATCCGCGATCGGTGCCTCCGACATCGGTGGGCACCTGGAGGTTGGCCTCCTTGATCCGCTGCCCTATCGCCGCGTCGTCGGGATGGGTCTGCAGCCAGGCCTGATAGGCAGGCACGCTGGCCTTGTCGTTCGGCAGCCAGAGCAGCGCCTGGTGCCAGTTGCGTGCCGCATCCGACGCCACCTGCGGCGAGCGATCCGATAAGGCAGCGAGCCCCTGCAGCCGCGCGATGCCCTGGGCGCGCGTCGGCTCCCGGTAGGTGAGCAGTTGCCCGTATGCCAGCTGCGCCTGCAGGTCGTTCGGGTTCGCTGCGACGATGCGGGCGAGGCCCGCCTTGGCCTCGGCCCATCCGGCCGAGGTGCCTGCCAGCGTCTGATAGTATTCGGTCCCGAACTCGGCGGGAGGTGCCGTGCCGCCGAACACGCGGCGATATCCGGCGGCTGCCGCGTCGTTCTTGCCGGCCGCTCCCAACGCGCGGATGCCGCTCAGGGTCGCCGGGTCGATAGAGCGGACCTGCAGGCTGCGGCTCAGGTCGCCAAGCTGCTTGCTGCCGGGCGCGATGCGGGCCAGCGTCGCCTGCGTCCGGCGAGCGCCATCCAGGTCGCCTGACGCCGCCTGCAGGTCGGCCTGGGCAGCGAGGACGTCCGGATCGTTGGGAGCCACCTGTTGTGCCCGGCTGATCGCGACCTGCGCCTTGTCGTTTTCCGATCGTCCACGCCAGTAGCGCGCCTGCTGCAGCAGCAGCGTCACGACCGATGGCTCCGCCGGGGCTGACGCTGCGGGTTGTGCGGCCGCCGGCGCCGTCGTTTGCGCCTGCGCCGGCATGGCCAGGGCGAGGATCGGCAGGATGATGCAGCCGTTCAGCAGTGCCTGCCGACCGTGTACGCGATGCACGCGCATCGGTGCCATCCGGGCGCTCATGGATGTTTGGCCGGTGGCGGCGTGGTCTGACGATTGCGGCGGTCACCGCGGCTGGTGAGGATGCGGAACAGCGCGATGCCAAGGGCGAGGCATCCGAGCAGCGCCACGATCAGCACGCCGACCGGACGATCGCGCATGAACCAGTCCGGCCAGAGCCAGACCGGCAGGGTGCCGACCGTGTAGATCGGCCCGGTGCGGTAGGAGTCCAGATGGACGCCGTTCATCAGCACCAAGTCGCCCTGGATCTGCGGCAGGTCGATCTTGTTGTGCAGGGCCTGGACCAGGGTATCGAGGCCCTGGGGCGTGCCGGCCAGCAGCGCCACGACCGAGCGGTGCGCACTGAGCGGTGACTGCGCGCCGATCAGCGCGCCGCCGTCCGACAGGGTCGTGTTCAGCCCGCTGATGCGCTGCTGGCGGGGACCGGATGCACGATCGCTGAACAGATACCAGATCCCGTCGAGAGCGCTGCCGTGCGACATCGTCAGCCGTCCGTCGACGACCTGGTAGGGTGCTTTCGCCAGGAGCTGCGCCGCACTGCCGAGTTCGCGAAGCGTGCTCATCACGATCAGGTCGCGGTCGGCGACCGTATCGAGCTGGTCGGCGGTGACGACCGTGACCCCCGTGGTCGGAAACCAGGTGGTGGCGCCCATGAAGCCCATCAGGTCGAGATAGGCGCTGAGCGTGACGGTGTTCGGATGCGGCGGCAGCACGATCGCCGTTTCCGACAGGTCGGCGAGCCGTGTGAAGGGAAACCCGGCGCTGGCAAAGAAGGCGAGGTTCGGCAGCGTGGTGAAATGGTAGGCGTTGGTCAGGTCGATCGTGGAGTTCTGGTCGATCGCGGTGTGGATGTCGCCCGGGATCGCGACGCAATCGCCGCGATGCATCGGTCGCGCGTCGAAGTAGAACTGCAACTGGTTCTGGCCGAACACCAACCAGGGCGGTATCGACGTACCGCGATGCACGCTGCCGACATGGGTTCCGATCAGGCGCTGCAGCCACAGCATCGGCCCGGCCGCCGGCGCCAGCGAATAGCTGCGCAGGAACATGTTGTTGATGCCGACATCCAGCCGTGACGCGGCAACATCCACGATCGGGCCATCCGGGGACCGATAGCCGATATCGAGCCCGTACGGTCGCGATCGCCACGTGTAGAGGTCCGGGCTGGTCCGGAACGGTACCGACATCGTTCCAGGTACGTAGCCGGTGCCTTCGAGATCGCTGGCTGCGACCAGTTCGCCGAAACGCACCTTGCGCGTGGTCGGCACGAACGCCGGCGCGTCGTAAGGCAGGCGTATGCCGGGATCGATCTGCGTCACGGTGGCGGTAGCGTCGGCGCCCAGTGTGTCCGTGGCGAGTGCCAGGCTGTTCGCGGCCGCCACCACCTCGGCGCCGGTGCGGCCGGTCACCACCAGGATGGTGCCGTTCGGGTCGTTCGGGTTCGGGATTTCGGCGAGGGTCGGCCCGTCGAGCATGGGATTGCCGAAGCCTGCCGGCAGGTTGCTGCGAAGGCCGATCGCGATCGCGCTGCCGGTCTGCGGGAAGTCGTTCGAGACCGGGAAGGTGACGCCACGGAAATCGGTCAGCCGGCCGAACCACGAGGCGACTACAGAAGCTGCCCTCAGGCCGTCGGTCGACGGGTTCTTTGCCAGTAGGATCGGGATGATCGCCTTCTGCCGGACGTTGCGATCGAAATACGGAAGGGGCAGGCGTGAGAGTTGGCGCTTCGGCGGGATCGGCACGGTGGTAAGCGTCAGGCGCGAACGGTCCGACACGGTCGACCAGAGCAGGCCGCTCAACGGGTCGTTGCAGGACTTGGAATACTGGCCGGCGAAGCGGAAGTTGAGCCGGTTCTCGCCGCCGAAGAACACCGGGTCGATCGGGAAGACGATCGGCCCGAACGCCGGATGCTCGGGATCCACATGCAGGGTCCCGACATACTGCTCGTTCAGCGTGATGGTGACCGAGCTGGCTTCCGGGATCAGCGACGGCGACATCGCGCCGGTCAGGACGAGTTGCGCGCCGGTGACGACCTGGTCGGCCGGTACGCCGAACTCGAGGCCCTGGATCGCGCTGGTGCCGCGCATGGTCATCGGGCCGGTCGCGCCGAGATCGCGCAGCGAGAAGGCACTGGCGGTGCCGCCGGCGTTGGCGGCCGCCAGCTGTATGTCCTGGACAGCTGGCGGAGGCGGGAGGGCGGCCGGCGCGCCGGCGCCGGCCTGGGTAAGGCCGGGTGCCGCCGGCGCCGTGGCCGCCGACGGCATCGGCGGGTTGCTGCCGTCGTCGGTGGCCGGCTTGGCTGGGGCCGGATCCGGCTTGGATGTCGTCTGCGAATTTGCTGTCGGAACCGGTGCATCGAGACGGACGGCCTGGGCCATAGCAGGCCGGGGATGCAACGCCGTCGCGAGCGCCAGCAATGCGGCACCGACGACCGCAGCCGCACGCGGCCGCAAGACCAGGGTCTGCTTGCCGAGGCGATCGGTCGGCACCAGGACCGCCTTCTCCATCGCCACGATCTGCTGCGAGGTAAGCGCCTGACCGCGTGGCCGGAACAGGCCCTTGATGCTCACCAGCACCGCCCAAAGCCCGACCAGCGGCCGGTCGATCGGGTAGTCGCCCCAGTCGAGCCAGGCATCGGCACGGCCGAACACGGTGCGGACGATCCGCGCCTCGTCGGCGATGCCGGCCGGTTTCCATTTGATGTAGGCGCTCTTGCCGTCGTGCCCGAGCAGCGTCGCCGGAATCACGACCGGGTCGCGATCGTTGGTGAAGGTTGCCGAGATCGATACAGGCTCGGTGATCGGTTCCGGCCAATCGATACGGATACGCGCGCCGCCGAGCGAAAGGTTCATGCTGGTGCATGAAAATACCCTGCCGTCCTCGGTGTAGACCGACATCGGCAACTCGGCGCGGATGCGGGCCTGCTTGCGCACCTGGCGGGTCTCGCGGCCGACAGCGAGCGCCCCGAGCACGGTCAGCAGGCTGAACGAAATCCAGATCGAGTTCAGCAGCAGCGCCTGGAAGACGATGGACGTGGTGTGCTGGAAGATCATGCCGAGCACGCCTCGCATCAGTCCGGCGAACAGCATCAGTGCCAGGATGATGTTGGGATACACCGCACTGATGTCGAAATACCCGTTCTCGAGCAGGCCGCCCTTGTCGGTCACGTTGAACTTGCCGCGGCGCGGACTGAGCAGCGTCACGATGGTGACCCGCACCAGGAACAGCGCGAGCACGGTTTCGTAGATTTCGCTCCAGAACGAATGCCGCCAGTTCCGTTGCAGGCGCGATCCGGTCGCGATCGAATGGAACATGTGCGGCAGGGCGTAGGCGGTGATGGCGAGCGGCGAGGCGGCGATGATGTTCTGGTCCAGGAACAGGAAGGCGAGCGGTGCGATCAGGAACACCAGGCGCGGCACCGCGAACATGAAATGCATCATCGCGGCGAGGTAGCAGAGGCGCTGACCGACCGAGAGTCCGCGTCCCAGCAACGGATTGTCGATGCGCATGATCTGCAGCATGCCGCGGGCCCAGCGCACGCGCTGGCCGATATGCAGGATCAGCCGCTCGGTCGCGAGGCCTGCGGCGAGCGGCAGACGGAGATAGGCGGTGGACCAGCCGACGCGCTGCAGCTTGAGGGCGGTATGGGCATCCTCGGTCACGGTCTCGGTCGCGAAGCCGCCGATCGCCATCAACGCCTCGCGCCGGATTACCGCGCAGGAACCGCAGAAGAAGGTGGCGTTCCAGAAATCGTTGCCGTCCTGGACCAGCCCGTAGAACATGTTGCCTTCGGCCGGCACCCGGGTTCCGGCAGCGAGGTTCCGCTGGAACGGATCGGAGGAATAGAAATGATGCGGCGTCTGCAGCAGGGCGAGCTTGGGGTCGGCGATCATCCAGCCCATCGTCATCTGCAGGAACGCGCGGGTCGGAATGTGGTCGCAGTCGAATACGGTGATAAACTCGCCGTCGGTCTGGTGGATCGCGTGGTTGAGGTTGCCGGCCTTGGCGTGGAAATTATCCGGACGGATGATGTAGCCACAGCCTGCGGCTTCCGCGAAATCCCGGAATATCACCCGGCGCCCGTCATCCAGGATATAGACGTTGATCTTGTGACGCGGCCAGTCGATCGCGAGCGCTCCCAGCACGGTCGAGCGGACGATGGAGAGATCCTCGTTGTAGGTCGGCACATAGATGTCGACCGTCGGCCAGTTCGCCGGATTGTCCGGCATCGGCAGCGGCTTGCGGTTGAGCGGCCAGGCGGTCTGGAAGTAGCCGAGCAGCAGCATCACGATCGCGTAGAGCTCGGCGAGCGCCAGGATCGTGCCGAGCAACGCCTGCAGCCAGGAATTATATTCCAGCGTCTCGGTGACGCGCCACACGATGTAGCGCATCGACACCATGATCGACAGTACCACCAGGAACAGCGTGGCCTGCCGGCTGGGATTGCGGTTGATCAGCAGGAACAGGACCATGGTCACGATCGCGACGACGGCCTGCTGATCCGCCCGTAGCGCAACCATGCCCGCGGCCACCATCATCAGGCCGCCGACGGTGGCGAGGATGATGACGCCGATGCGCGAACGGCTGAAGCGGCCGAACGGCGCCGTTAGCCTATGCAGGCCGCGTCCGATCGGATGAGTTGCTGCGGCGACCATCAGTGTGTCACCGGCGCCGGTGCGCCGAGCCGGTTGGAAATGGCCTGGGCAATCCGGCGTATATCGAAGGATGCCTGCGCCATGGGCGAATAGTCGCCGACGAGTTTCTGTGCGGCAGCGGCTTCGGCGACGTGTTCGTCACGGTGCACGAGGCCCAGCAGGCGATCGCCGACGTGACGCGACAGCCCCTGCGCGATGACCGGGCCGAGGCGGGTGCGGGGATCGAACTGGTTGAGCACGAACGTCTGGTTGCGTGGCCCCTCGGCCGCACCCCGCTTGGTCCAGTCGACACCGTAGGCACGGCCGCTATCGATCGAGGGAACCAGCGCGGTCGACATGGAGTCTACCAGCAGGATCGTCACCAGCAGGTCCACGATCGGCAGGACTGCCGCGAGCGAGGCCGAAGGACCCGGCTCGGTGTCGACGACGACCACCACGCCGGGTTGCGCCAGCATGTCGGCGATCGGCTCGCCGAGCAGGTCGGGATGGTCGCCGAGGCGGTGCGACACGGACAGGGCAGTCTTCATGTCGGTTGTGCCATAGGGCAGCACGTTCACCCCGCTCGGGGTGCGCATCATGACCGTCCGCCAGTTCGGTTGCGTCGGCAGCGTATGCATGAAGCCGTCGGCATCGTGCAGCGACACGCCGAAATGCAGCCGCAGCGCATTTTGCGGATCGAGATCGAGAGCGAGAACCCGCCAGCCAGCCTTCGAAAGCTCGTAGGCGACGTTGGCGGCAAGCGTGCTCTTGCCGACGCCGCCCTTGGGAGATGCGAAACATATCAGCGGCATCTGAGCGATCCGGAACGATGGCGGGGCACGGTCGGGCCGATCAGCTGTTGCGCTTGCCGGCGTATCCGAACACGTCGCGAAGCGTGCGTGACGGAGCCGCCTGTGTCTGTGCCGGCGAGCCCAGTATCCGGAACAGCCCGCCGAGGCTGAGAGGCTGCTTGACCGGGAGCTGGCCGCCGGCGGTGCTGGCAGTGTCCGGCGGCGGCACGCGGCTGGCCGGCCGCGTGGCCGCACGGTCCGGTTCGGCCAGGTGCCGGCTCCAGTCCGCCTTGCTTGCAGCCTGTTCCGCCATGGCATGCACGAGGGGTGCCGGCGCCGCGTGTGCCGTCACGCGCGGTTCGATCCGGGTCGGGATCCCCAGGGTCGGTGTGGTCCAGACCGGCGCCTCGCGGGCCGGTTCGTGCGATCTCGGTTCCGGCCGGGGCAGGTCCGCTTCATCGTGCCCGGACCGGGTCGGCAAAGCAGGCGGCAGCTGTTGGTCGATCGCGCCCGCATACGCCGGTTCGACCACACGATCGTCCGCCGCGGTTCGCATCGTAACCATCTGCGGTTGCGCATTTTGCGGATTGGCTTGCGGGGGTTCCGGGGTCGGAGGTGGCTCGAACGAGTGGTAGCTGGAATTCGTGATGCCAAGCGCACCCAGGACCCTGCCGATATCGCCGGCTGGCGGTAGCGGGCCAAGCGATTGCTCGAGAACCGCGCTGAGGAGAGGGAATTCCGATGTCATGGCGAATGTCTTTCCGTCCAGACGATACGAGCCAGAAGAGTAAGCGACGCGGAATAATAGTCGGGGTCGGAAGCCACCGATGGGAAAGCAGCCGGCATGCTGCCTGGAGGAAGGACGAGGCCGGTGCATTCGGCAACGGCGTGAAAACCGGACGGCGCGGGGTATGGAGCGCGCGCGTTCGTTGCGAGATCCACCCAGGCCGGAAGACCGTCCCCGAACGCACTCCAGTAGGTGCGAAACCTGTTCAGCAAAGGCGCGGTCAGCAGGCCGGACCATTCGAGATAGAGCGGTATTCGTACCGCATCGTACGAAAACCGCGGTGGCTTGCCGGGCGCCGGTACCGGGGCGTGCGGCGGGTTCAGGCGCAGCCAGTCGGGCGGCAGATCCCAGCGCCCGAATCGGGCGATGTCGATCAAGCCAACTCCGTCATGGACGACCCTGCGCCATCTTGCCTGATCGCCCAGCGAAGACGCCTCTATCAGCGACGGGAAGATCAGGTAGGAAAGGTTGATTTCCGTACCGGAAGGAGTGACGAATCCGGTAACGCCCGGCAGCAGCACCAGCCGCCCCCCGACCTCGCGCGTGGCCAGCCGCAGGACGTCCGCGTAGATGGAGCGGGCCTGCTCGCGCAGCTCCGGGCGGTTCCATCTTCTTGCGGCGCGCGCGAGTGCCATCGCGATCAGCAGGTCGCCGTCGGTCGCGTTGTTGAGGTCGCCGACAGGAGGTTGTGCACCCGGATCGAAGCGCCATGCATGCAGGCGGTCGGGACGGCATTGCAGGGTCTTCCGCGTCCAGGTCAGGATGCTGTCGAAGGTGGCCTGGTCGTCGAAATGTTCGGCGAACAGCAGGCCGTAGCCTTGACCCTCGCTGTGCGACACATCGCGGTTGCCGGTATCGACAACCCGGCCATCCGGCCTGATAAATCGCGACCGATAGGATTGCCACTGGACATCGGCATCGGCCCAGGCCAGCTCAGGCATAAAGGTCAGTGCAAAGCCTGAGATCAGCAGCGTCGAAAACCGTCGTCGGCCGCACGGCATTCGTCTGCATCCTCCGCGGGCGCGTCAGGCAACATGGATGTGCACAACGTCTAGTGTGCAGATCGATAGTTAACCGTAAACCGCGCGTCAATCATTGGATGCAGCGTAGGCAGTCCTGAAAAATAGAAGATTCCGAACCGATGATTTCAAAATAGTGACTATCGTCGGCACGTTGGTATTTTTGCTTAATCGTGAAGGAGCATTCTTTTTGAGATGCTTTGCAACAACCTGAGATTGTAATTGCTACTCTTTTGCATGCGCCACGGATGCGGCAATTTGGTCACGGATTGTCGCTACCAGTAGATCGGTCGATGCGACCAGTACGTCCGCACCGGCTGCCTCGAGTTCGGCCCGGCCGCCATAGCCCCAGAGCACCCCGATCGTCCTCACCCCGTTTGCCTGTGCCCCTGAGATGTCGAAGCGGCGATCTCCAACCATGACCGCATGGGCCGGATCGACAGCTTCCTGTTTCAGCAGCCGGGCGATGAGTTCCGACTTTTCCGCCCCGCTATCGTCCGGGCGGGCGCCGTACAGTTCGTCGAACAGGGGCGTCACGCCATGCGCGTCGAGGATCCGCCGTGCGGTATGGACCGGTTTCGAGGTTGCCAGGAACAGCCGCCGGCCGGATGCCGACAACTGGTCGAGGACATCCCTGATGCCAGGAAACAACGGGCTCTGGAAAAGGCCACCACCCTCGTAGTGATGGCGATAGCGCGCGACAGCGTCCGACGTGCGGTCGTCGCCGAAATCGGCAAGCAGGCGCGTCATGATGTCGTGCAACGGCGGCCCCACCACCCAGGTCAGATCCAGGTCGGCATGGATCTCATGGCCGAGATCGGCAAACGCCAGACGGATCGAGGCGACGATGCCCTCCCGCGAGGCAACCAGCGTGCCGTCGAGATCGAGCAGGACAGCCTGGTTCTGCGCCGATGTGCGGGAAGGGATCATGGATGTCTCCGGTGGCAAGGCTGTCTGTCGTCGAGGCTTCGAGGAGCAGGATGGAGCGGTCGCCTGCTATCATCCCTCTACAGATGGGGTGCGCGACCCGGCCGCCTGCACGACGCTGGCATGCCGTTGCGGTTTGTTGCAGGGTCAAACCGGTTTCGCAGCGTCGCGGACCGGGAGGTCAGGATGGCGGACGGGTTTGCCGATGCCGGCGGCGCAGCGTTGCTTCTGCGACCGGTCGTACGTGATCTGCCGGCGACGGCATCCAGCGACTGGTTCGATGTTCCGGACCAGGCGTTGCTGGCGGGATTCCTCAGGAGAGTGATGCCGGAACGCAACGACGTGGATGGCCTGGCGAGCATCGCCCTGGCGCGCTTCGGCTCCTTCGCCGGCCTGCTGGCGGCGCCGGTCAGGGAATTGCGCGGTATCGCCGGGTTCGGCACCCACAGCCTGTCCGCGATCAAGCTGCTGCATGACGCGGCCCTTCGACTATCGCGGTCGCGCATGCAGGGCCAGCCGATCCTGTCCGACCGGGACGGCCTGCTGGACTATCTGACCGCGGTCCTGGCCCGGGAGCGGATCGAGCAGTTCCGGATCCTGTTCCTCGATGCCGATGACCGGTTGATCGCCGACGAGGCGCAGGCGCGGGGCACCGTGAACCATACGCCGGTCTATCCGCGGGAGGTCGCGCGGCGGGCGCTGGAACTGCAGGCGCATGCGCTGGTGCTGGTGCACAACCACCCGAGCGGCGACCCTGCTCCGTCGCGGGAGGACATCGCCATGACCCGTCAGGTCGCGGCAGCCTGCGCCGTGATGCGTATCCTGGTGCGGGACCACCTGATCGTCGGAAACGCGCGCTGGACCAGCTTCCGGGACGAGGGCCTGCTCGACTGAGGATCAGGCGTCCGGTTCAGCGGTGCCGGCCGCCGCCAGCGGTCCGAGTGCTGCCTGGATGCCGAATGCGCCCGGCAGGCCGCCTTTCGGGAACAGCCGGTTGACGTGACCCATCTTGCGCCCGGCACGCGCCTCCTGCTTGCCGTACAGGTGCGGCAGTAGTCCATTGGTGGCGAGGACCAGGGGCCATAGCGCCATGTCGGCCGGGCCGACCAGGTTCTTCATCAGCGCGTCGGAATGACGGGTCGCCGGCGGCAGCGGCAGGCCGGCGACGGCGCGGACATGCATCTCGAACTGGCTGACCAGGCAGGCATCCATGGTCCAGTGCCCGGAATTATGCGGGCGCGGGGCGATCTCGTTCACCAGCAGCGTCCCGTCCGCGGCCACGAACATCTCGACCCCGAGCAGGCCCACGAGCCCGAGCGCCTCGGCGATCCGCACGGCGAGGGCCTGAGCCTCCTGCGCGATGTCCGGCGTGACCGGCGCCGGGGCCAGGGTCAGGTCGAGGATGTGATGGCGATGATGGTTCTGGACCGCGTCGTAGGTGCGGACCACCCCGTCCAGGCCGCGTGCCACCATGACGCTGAGCTCGCAGGCGAAATCCACGAAGCCCTCGGCGACCAGCGGATGCGGGTCCAAGGCAGCGAAGGCCGCGTCGAGCTCGTTCCGCTCGCGGATAACCCGCTGGCCCTTGCCGTCGTATCCGAGGCGGGTGGTCTTGAGCACGAACGGCAGCCCGAGCGCCGTCGCCGCGTCGTCGAGCGACGTGCGGGTGTCGACAGTGTGCCATGGCGCCAGCGGGATCCCGGCATCGGCGAGGAAGCGCTTCTCCGCCAGCCGGTCCTGGCTGATCCTCAGGATCGACCCGTCCGGGCGAACAGGCTTCAGCGCCGACAGCAGCTCCAGCCCATCGGCGCTGATGTTCTCGAACTCGAAGGTGATGACATCCACGGCCGCCGCGAACCGCCGCAGCACGTCCGGATCGTCATGCGCGCCGATCGTGGCGCCGGTGGCGACCTGCGCCGCCGGACCATCCGGTTCCGTCGTCAGGATGTGGGTGCGATAGCCCAGTCGCGCCGCGGCCATCGCTGACATGCGTCCGAGCTGCCCGCCGCCGATGATGCCGATGACCGAGCCGGGGGGAAGTGCCAGCTCGTGGCCCATCGTCATGCAGCCGGACTCAAGGAACCGGGACTTCCGGGACCGCGGCGGTCTGCAGGGCCCGCCATGCCTCGAGCCGTGCCATGAGCGCCCCGTCCGACAGGGCCAGGATCGAGGCGGCCAGCAGGGCGGCGTTGATCGCGCCGGGCTTGCCGATCGCCAGGGTCCCGACCGGGACGCCGGCCGGCATCTGGACGATCGACAGCAGGCTGTCGATGCCGTTGAGGGCGGCGCTTTCCACGGGCACGCCGAGCACCGGCAGCAGGGTCCAGGCCGAGCACATGCCGGGAAGGTGGGCTGCTCCGCCGGCGCCGGCGATGATGACCTGCAGACCGCGCCCGGCGGCCTTGCTGGCGTAGTCCATCAGCCGGTCCGGCGTGCGGTGGGCGGAGATGATCCGGGTCTCGAAGGCGATGCCGAGCGTGTCGAGCTGGGTTGCCGCGTGCGACAGGGTGGTCCAGTCGGACTGGCTGCCCATGATGATGCCGACGACCGGTTCGTCGATCCCGGCCGGGATGTCGGATACCGCGTCGTCGCCGAATTCCGTCTCGCTCATGCAGGCGATTCCTGAAGCTGGTTGATACTAGGCGATGCTGTCCGGGATGAGCCGACTTTCGAGCCAGGAGATCTCGTCCTTCAGCAGCAGCTTGCGCTTCTTGAGGCGCTGGATCTGGAGCTGGTCGATCGGCTGCGGCGCCAGCCGGCCGATCACGGTGTCGAGGTCACGGTGCTCGCTGCGCAGCTCGTGCAGTCTGCGTAACAGGGTATCGCGGTCGATCAGCATGGGACTTCGCATAGCATGCGACCGTGGTCGGGCTCAATTTAGCAGTGGAATTCGGAGGGAGCGCGGGTCTAGCGTCGGATCGTTCCAAACAGACGAACCGGAGGCACCATGAACCTACCGTCACGGATCGAGAGCCTGAGGACCAGACACGCATCGCTCGATACGCGCATTTTCGATGAGGACCGACGTCCGGCACCCGACCAGGGTGCCCTGACCCGCCTCAAGCGCGAGAAGCTATGGGTCAAGGAAGAAATGGAACGACTGCGGCAGCGTATGTGAGGCTGGCGCCACTTCCGGCTATTTCATAGTCGCCCCACGGGGCGCCACCCACGAGCGGGAAGCGGCCGAGGCTGCTTCCCGTCAGGCTCGCTGACGCGAACGGCGTCAGGCCGCCTCTTCGTCCGGCAGCGGCATCGGCGGTGTCGGCACATGCTGGCCGTCACGCACCAGGCGATCGTTGGCGGTGGTGACCATCGCATTGAGATCGGTCTGGCTGCACAGGCCGAGAATGACCGGGTCGCGCGGCTTGATGTTGGCGCTGTTCCAATGCTGGCGGTCGCGCACCTTGGCGATGGTATCCTTGGTGGTACCCAGCAGCTTGATCACCTGGACTTCGCTGAGCTGCGGATAGTTGCGCAGCACGAACGCGATCGCATCCGGGCGGTCGTTGCGCTTGGCCACCGGCGTATAGCGCGCGCCCCTGGAACGGCGGGTCACCGGATTGTTGGCGGACAGCACCGTCAGCCGTGCCTCGGAATCTTTCTCGCACCGGGCCACATCTTCGGCGGTGACCTGGTGGTTGGCTACCGGATCGTAGCCGACGATGCCCTGGGCCACTTCGCCGTCGGCGATCGCCTGGACCTCGAGCGGATGCATTCCGCAGAACTCGGCGATCTGCGTGAAGGTGAGGGCCGTCTTCTCGATCAGCCACACTGCGGTGGCTTTCGGCATCAGGGGCAACGTCATGCGGCTGTCCTCTCGGGTGCGCCGCCACGACCGGTGCGCACCAGCGCTTGAATGGGATGTGCCTCCACGAGCGGGCACGATATGCGGCGGATATGGGCGCCGCGCCTACGGTGGGTCAAGCCATCTCAGGCATGCAACAGAAAAGGGGCCGGTTTCCCGGCCCCTCCCTGCGTTCATGAAACAGACGCCGGTCCTGCTCAGGCGGCCTGGGTCGCCGCCGTCGCCGCGCCGTCGTTTGCCGGGCCGGCCAGCGTGGTGCCAGCCGAACCGACGGTGATGCGACGTGGCTTCAGCGCCTCCGGAACGACGCGCTTCACGCCGATCTGGAGCAATCCGTTGACCAGATCCGCCTGCTCGACCTGGATGTGGTCGGCCAGCACGAACCGGCGCTCGAACGCGCGGGCCGCAATCCCGCGATACAGGACCTCGCGGCCGTCCTGCTCCCCGACTCGACCGGAAACGACCAGGGTGTTGTCCTGGACGGTCAGTTCGATGTTCTAGGGCCCGAAACCGGCCACGGCCATCGTCAGCACGTAGCTGTCGTCGCCGCTCTTCTCGATGTTGTAGGGGGGGTAGGACGCCGTGCTCGTCGCCTGCGCCGCGTGATTGACCTGGCGAGCCAGACGATCGAAGCCGATCGCGGTACGGAACAGGGGTGCGAAATCGTAAGTCATTGTAAAACCTCCTCAGGAGCAAGGTTCAGAGGCTCTCCACCAGGGCAGAGCCGGTCCAGTTCTCAGTCTCGCCAGAAACCCCGAATGGGCATCCCCGGCTGCACCAGAAATGGAAAGTGCCGCCCTTGGGATCAAGGGCGGCACTCCAAAAACTCGTTCGTGAGGAAAAGCGGCGGATCAGGGTTCCTTGCGAAGACCCAGGCCGGCGAACTTCTTGTTGAACTTGGCGACCTGGCCGCCGGTGTCCATCATGCGCTGCACGCCGGTCCAGGCCGGATGCGACTTCGGATCGACGTCCAACCGGAGCGTGTCACCCTCCTTGCCGAAGCAGGAGCGGGTGGTGAACTGGGTGCCGTCGGTCATGACGATGTTCACGGTGTGGTATTCGGGGTGGATGCCGGGCTTCATGTCGCAATTTCCTTGGGGCGTGACGACGCCGCCGATACCGACCGGGGCGTAATCGGGCGCGTATAGAGGAGGCGGCGCGCCCGATCAATGTTTCCCTCTAGTTGGCCTTCTTCACGGCCTTCTCGGTGTAGCGCAGGAACGTGGTGTCGGCGGTCTTCTTCTGCTCGGGCGAGAAGCTCTCGTACAGCGCCTGGAACGGGGGCAGTAGCTGCTGGACGTTACGGGAGTTGGTCTCCTCGACTTCGCCGTAGGACTGGAGGTCCTGCACGGCGTTCATCGAGCCGTAGCTGCTCTGGCGCTTGGCATAGACCGCGTCCATCTGGACCACGTTCTGCCGCATAGCGCTGCCGAAGCTCTGCCACAGCGCTTCCTGTTCCGGCTTGATCTTCAGGACGGTATGCAGGCTGGTGATGTGAGATTCGATCCGTCCCGCCTTCTCCTTGCCGAGCTTGGTCTGCAAGGCACCCGAGCTGGTCATCTCCGCGGCGACCGGTGCGGCATCCGTCGCCGGTGCGGCCATGGCCGGAGCGGTGGGTGCCGCAGGTGCAGCCGGTGTCTCGGACGCGGCAACCTGGGCCACGGCCGGGGCGGCGAGGAGCGGAGCGGTCAGGGCGAAAGTGGCGAGGGCTCCGGCCCCGAGCAGTTTGCGGAAGTCCATCAAAGGAGCACGCACGTGTCGCAGCATCTTGTCTTCTCCTGTCGGGTTCTCGTCCTCCAGGACATCGGCCGCCCATGGAGAAAAACGTGAACATCCTGTCGATCCAGTCATGGGTCGCATACGGACATGTCGGAAATGCGGCTGCGCTGTTTCCATTGCAGCGGCTCGGCGCCGAGGTGTGGGCCGTCAACACTGTACAGTTCTCCAACCATCCCGGCCATGGCGGCTTCACCGGCCAGGTTTTCACCGGCGCGATGATCGGCGAACTGGTGCGCGGCATCGCCGCCCTTGGGGTCCTGGCCGAGACCGATGCCGTGCTGTCGGGATATCTCGGCGACGAGAGCATCGGCGAGGCTGTGCTGGATGCGGTCGCACGGGTCCGGACAGTGCGGCCCGACATGCTGTATTGCTGCGATCCGGTGATGGGCGACCGTGGGCCCGGCCTGTACGTCCGTGCCGGCATCCCGGGCCTGCTGCACGGCCGCGCGGTGGCGCAGGCCGACATCCTGACCCCGAACCAGTTCGAGCTCGAGCAGCTGGTACCGGAGCTCGGCGACGGACCGCATGGCGTCCAGGTGCTGGCCGACGCCGCGCGCGGCCTGCGCGGCCGGATGCACCAGCCTGGCCCGCGATGCGTCCTGGTGACCAGTGTCGAGGCCCAGGAGACCCCGGCCGAAGCGCTGGACCTGCTTCTCGTGTTCGACGGCGGTGCGGCCTTGCTCCGCACCCCAAGGCTGCCGATCAACCCCAGCGGCGCCGGCGACCTGATCTCGGCGCTTTTCCTGTTTCACCTGCGCGACGGCAGCGATCCGGTGAACGCGCTGGAACGGGCGGCGGCGTCGGTCTGGGGCATCCTGCAACGGACCGCCGAGGCAGGCTCGCGCGAACTGCTTCTGGTGCAGGCGCAGGACGAACTGATCCGCCCATCACGAATATTTCGGGCGCAGCTGCTCTGACGACCCGTTCGTGGAATTGAGACAGATCGACGAAGCGGCTACCGTTTTCAGAGCATACCGAAATAAGGGAACGTACCATGGCACTGAAACCTCATGCGATCCGGGCTCCAGGCTGGGTCTCCGAGTTCAGCGCGTTCATCATGCGCGGCAACGTCGTCGACCTTGCAGTCGGTATCATCATCGGCGCCGCCTTCACCACGATCGTGCAGAGCCTGGTCAAGGACATCTTCACGCCGCTGATCGGCCTGGTCGTGGGCGGCATCGATTTCTCCAACATCTTCGTGACGCTGAGGGGCACGCATTACGCGACCCTGGCGGAAGCCCAGCGGCTGGGCTCGCCCACGCTCAATGTCGGGCTGTTCCTGAATGCCGTGATCCAGTTCCTGATCGTCGGCCTGGTGATCTTCTGGGTCGTGAAGCTGCTGACCAAGCTGCATGTGCGCCAGGAGGCGAAGGAAGCGATCGTGCTCCCGACCGCGAGCGAACTGCTGCTGGTCGAGATCCGTGACCTTCTGGCGCGGCGGGAAGCAGTGCCGGCGACCGAGCCGACATTGCCGCCCTCCCTGTCGATCTGAGCGCGTCAGCCCTTCATGCTGTCGGGGACGGTACCGCCGTTCTCCTGCAGCTTCTGCACCACCGCCTTGTGCAGGGCGATATTCTCTTCCGCGCTGCCATCGGCGCCGGCATGGACATCGAGTTCGCCGGCGAGGGTCTTGCGGGCCTGGAGACTGGAATCCAGGTCCAGCAGCTTGAGCAGGTCAACGATCGACGTCTGGTAGTTCAGGTTGCCGCCCTTCTGCTCCGCCAGCTTGGACAGCACCGCGCCGACATCGACGGACTGCAGAGATGCGCCGGCCGGTGCGGCGGCCGGTGTGGAGGGCGAGGGCGCATCCGGGCTGCCGGCAGCGGGCGCGGCGGCCGGTGTGGCTGCATCCGCGGAGCCGACCGCTCCGGTCGCGAAGTGGACGATCTTGTCCATGATCGATCCGAAAAAGCTCATCACGGTATCCTTTCTCGATGTGCTGGCACTCCATCGTCCGGAACGAGTCGAGGTTCCGCCTGTTGGCGCCTGGTGACAGCTTGATAAGATCTCGGCTCGTGAGATCTAGTGTAGACCCATATCGGTCCGATCCGGAGAATGCCCGCATGTCCCAGCCACGGTTCATCCCAGTCTTCAGGCAAGTTTCCTGAGCCGGCTGCTACCCATGGCGCGTGCCTGCTCGTTGATGGCCATCGTCATGCTCGGTGGATGCGGCGTCGGTGGCTCGTCCGGTCCGGCGATCGGCGCCCGGGACGATCATCATCCGGCCAGCCTGATCGATGGATACCTGATCGCCCGCGGCATGGCCCTAAGCTACGGCCATTCCGGACGCGCCGGGCCGGCCGAGATCGCGCAGCTCGTGCAATATGATCACGCGGCACTGATGGCAGTGGTGACGGCCCAGCTGGAGCCTGGCGACGAGCGCAACATGCAGGCCGAGCGGGCGCTGCAGACGCTGGTCGATTTCACCGGTGCGAACGACCTGAAGCCGGACCCGGCAATGCCGGTAGCCCCAGCGGTGCAATAAGGCGAGCGGCTTGTCGGCGCCGACTTCGGAGGCGGCAGCGACCCGGGAACGACCGGCTATTTCGCCTTGGCGCGGGGCGGGGCCGGCTTCTGCGCGTCGCGACGCAGCCGCTTCTCGCCCAGCAGCAGCAGGATCGGGGCGGCGATGAAGATCGAGGACGAGGTGCCGACGACAATGCCGAACAGCATCACCCAGGCAAAGCCGGCCAGGGTGTGGCCGCCGAACAGGGCCAGTGGCAACGCGGCCAGGAACACGGTGGATGACGTGCCGAGCGTCCGGTTCAGGGTCTCGTTGATCGACAGGTCGATCAGCTCGCGCAGCGGCATGGTGCGATACTTGCGAAGATTCTCCCGCACCCGGTCATAGACCACGACCTTGTCGTTGGTGGAGTAGCCGAGGACGGTCAGGATCGCCGCCACCATCACCAGGTCGAACTCGAACCGGGTGATTGCCAGGAAGCCGATGGTCTTGGTGATGTCGAGCACCAGCGTCGCCACGGCGCTGACCGCGAACTCCCATTCGAAGCGAAACCAGATATAGGCCAGGATCATCAGCAGGCTGATCCCGAGCGCCAGCAATCCGTTGCGGAACAGCTCCGACGACACCGACGCGCCGACCGCGTCGGCGCGCAGGATCTGCGTCCCCGGCTGGGCCTGGCTGACGCCGGCGCGAACCTTGTCGACCAGCGACTGGGTCGCTGCCTCGGAACCGGCATCCTTGCCTGCGGGCGCATCGAGGCGGATCAGCACGTCGTCGGCACTGCCGAACCGTTGCAGGCCGGCATTGGTGACGTGCTGTGCCGCGAGCCCGGCGCGGATCTTGGCGAAATCGGCCGGTCCCTGAGTGCGCGCCTCGACGACAATGCCGCCCTTGAAGTCGATGCCGAGCGACAGCCCGGGATAGAAGAACAGCCCCACCGACGCCGCCGACAGGAACGCCGAGACCGCGAGCCCCAGGAAGCGGCCGCGCATGAACTTGATGCGGGTGCCGTCCTTGACGAAGCGGAAGCGCGGACGAAGCAGGGCCGAGGTCGAATTGGACATGGGCGAGAGCCTAGACCGGCAGGATGGTGGGGCGGGTCGTCGCATACCAGCGGACCATCAGCATGCGCGACAGCAGCAGCGTGGTGAACAGCGTGGTGACGATGCCGATGGTGATGGTGAGCGCGAACCCGCGCACCGGGCCGGTGCCGAACACGAACAGCATGACGTGCGCCAGGAGCGCGGTCGCGTTGCTGTCGACGATGGTCGAGGTGGCGCGCTCGAAGCCTGCCTGCATCGCGGCGAGCGGGGTGCGTCCGCGCTGGACCTCCTCGCGGATGCGCTCGTTGATCAGGATGTTGGCGTCCACCGCCATGCCGAGAGTGAGCAGCATGCCGGCCATGCCGGGCAGCGTCAGGGTCGCCTGGAACAGCGACAGTACGGCCACGATCAGGATCAGGTTGGCGACCAGGGCGAGGTTCGCATACCAGCCGAACAGCCCATAGAACACCGCCATGAAGCCGACCACCAGCAGGAAGCCGATCCCCAGGCTGATGGCGCCGGCCCGGATCGAGTCTGCCCCGAGCGTTGGTCCGATGCTGCGCTGCTCGATCACCTCGAGCGGCGCGGGCAGCGCGCCGGCACGCAACAGCAGGGCGAGGTCGGTGGCGGACTGGGCGGTGTAGTTGCCGGTGATCTGGCCGTTGCCGCTCGGGATGACGCCGCGGATCACCGGGGCGGTGATCACCTTGTTGTCCAGCACGATGGCGAACGGCTTGCCGAGATTGTCGCGGGTCACTTCGGCGAACTGCCGGGTGCCGACGCTGTCGAGGGTGAAGTCGATCGCCCACTGGCCGCTCTGGTTGTCCTGGCCGGCGCGCGCGTTGGTGAGATCGGCGCCGTCCACATCCACATGGTGCATCACCGGCACCAATTGTTTGGGATCGTCCTGCATCGGCAGCATGTCGACGCCGGGTGGCGCCGCGCCGCCGGGGCTCACACCCTCGGCGACCAGATGGAAGGTCATCTTGGCGGTGGTGCCGAGCAGCTGCTTGATGCGGTTCGGGTCGCTGATTCCGGGCAGCTGGACGACGATGCGGTCGTCGCCCTGGCGGGTGATTTCTGGGTCGACGGCGCCGGTGGCATCGATTCGCCGCCGCACGATCTCGATCGACTGGGCGACGGCGTCGCTGGCGCGGGTGCGGAGCGCACCAGGCGACAAGGTCACCGCGATGCGGCCGTCCGCCAGCGTCGAAATGGCGAACTCATTGGGGGTCGCCGCCGGCAGGTCGGCCAGGATTGCGAGGTCGCGATCATGCTCGGCGGGGCTGCGTGGCGTGAAGGTCACGGCGCCCAGCTTCGGGTCGGCCACCAGGTTGCGATAGCCGAGGCCGGCCTTCAGCAACGACTGCCGGACACCGTCGGTCAGGGTTTCCAGGCGTCCGCGCGCCAGCGTGTCGAGGTCGACCCGCATCAGCAGGTAGGACCCGCCGCGCAGGTCGAGGCCGAGATGGATCTGGCGCCAGGGGAGGTTGGCACCCGGCATCCGGAAGACGTTCGGCAGGCAGAGCAGCAGGCCGATCAGGCAGACGGCCAGAACGGAGCCCATCTTGAGGCGGCTATAGTACATCATGGCAAGCGGGCCGACCTCTCCTGGTCCCGCCCCGGGCGCGTGCGGGCGAGATCGGCGGGAACATGCCGGGCGGACCTTCAGGATGCAACCACGGGCGCCGGGGTGGGGCCGGGATTGGTCCGCAGGATGTCGAGGTGCTCGTTCCGTTTCACGATCGAGCGACACGGACACGCTGCATGCCGCCGCATTGCTGGTGCCACCGGGTGCTTGTGGAGCTCGCATCACGGGCGCCGTCATCGGAGCACCGGTCGCCAACCCTGTCGGAAATTCCTAGATGTTCCGGAACCCCGCTTGCTCCGGGTCTGCCGCAATGACCGGGCCGCCCCGCGCTTGACACTGCACCTGATGCAGCCGACGACGTTTCGGCCCGGACAATGACGGAACGGCAGGGAGCAGGCATGGCACGTTCCAAGGCACCGGCGGGACCGGCGACCGGACCTCTCCTGCGCATCGGCATTGTCGGCGCGGGACATTTCGGCCGGTTCCATGCACTCAAGGTGGCAGCGTCGGCGCGGTCGGTGCTGGCGGGGGTGCACGACCCGGACCAGGCGCGGGCAGCCTCGGTCGGACGCGAGGCCGGCGGCGCACCCGCACTCGGTTTGGACGATCTGCTGGCGTCCTGCGACGCGGTGATCGTCGCGGCGCCGGCGGAAGCCCATTTCGCGCTGGCCGAGGCGGCATTGCGGGCCGGACGGCACGTGCTGATCGAGAAGCCGATCGCCTCGACCCTGGATCAGGCCGACCGGCTGATCGCCCTCGCCGGGCAGGCGGGCCGGGTGCTGCAGGTCGGGCATCTGCTGCGCTACTCCGCCGAGCACAAGGCGATCACCCAGCGCATCACCCGGCCACTCTATATCGAGGCGACCCGGATCGCGCCGTTCAAGCCGCGCGGCACCGACGTCTCGGTGATCCTGGACCTGATGATCCATGATCTCGACCTGGTGCTGGCGATCGTCGACAGCCCGATCGAGGATGTGGACGCGCTGGGCGCCGCGGTCAGCAGCGCGCACGAGGATATCGCCAACGCCCGGGTGCGTTTCGCCAACGGCTGCGTCGCCACCATCACCGCCAGCCGGATCTCGCTGAAGACCGAGCGGCGGATGCGGCTGTTCTCGGAGGAAGGGTATCTTTCGGCGGATTTTGTGGCCCGCGAGCTCACCATGATCGGCCGGGATCGCGGCCTGCCGCTGCCCGGCACCGGCGGCTTCCGGCGCGAGGCGGTGAGCTGGCAGGAGCACGATACGCTGGCCGCCGAGCACGAGGCGTTCGCGGCCTCTTGCCTGGACGGGGTGCCGGTGATCGTCGACGGGTCCGCCGGCCGCCGGGCACTCGCCGCCGCCTTGGCGGTCGGCGACGGCATCGCCGAGGCGCGCCGGCGCATGGAACGCTCCGGCCTGATCGGCATGCAGGCCTGATCAGTCGCGGCGACGGTCTCGCCCGGGCATCGTCCGACTGCACGGGATCGCCCGACTGATCAGGGTGCGCGCCCGTTCGGCAGGTTGGCGGATAGTCCCCGGGCTCTGCGAACGAACAACACCCATGCAGTATCATCCCGGAACCGGCTGTCCGGGCGGCGGGGACCGTAGCCCGACATGCCGCGCCTGAACCCCGCTCTCCTCCGGACCGCTCCACGAGGCTTCGGGATCGCGGCCCCGCTCTTGCTTGCAGAGCTGTGCGACCCCGACATTCAGCCTGACAATCGCTGCCGCCGAGCGGGACATGTCCGGCCCACCTCGGGTGCGCGTGTCGATCATCCACGAATGGATATCATGCAGACGGACGACATCATCGGCTCCTGGCAGCGTCATCTGACCGGGCAGACCGGCCCGCTCTATCTGTGCATCGTCGAAGCCCTGAGCCGGTCGATCCGGCAGGGCGAACTTCGCGAAGGCGACCGGCTGCCGCCGCAACGTCGCCTGGCCACCGCCCTGGACGTCGATCTCACGACAGTCACCCGCGCCTTCAACGAGGCCAAGCGGCGTGGCCTGCTCGACGCGACGGTCGGGCGGGGCAGTTTCGTGCGGTCCGGGGTCGGCGCGGCGCGCTGGCGCGACGACCGCCAGGCGGTGGTCGACCTCACCATGAACCTGCCGCCGATGCTGGCGGAGCCATCGATGCAACGGCTGCTGCAGGAGGGCGTCAGCCGGCTGCTGCGCAAGCAGGATGTGGGCGTGCTGATGTCATACCGCATGACCGCCGGCACCACCGAGGAACGCACCGCCGGCGCCGCCTGGCTGAAGCCGGTACTCGGCCAGCGTGCGGTGGACGAGGTGCTGCTGGTTCCGGGTGCGCAGAGCGCCATGCTCGCGGTCGTCAGCACGATGGCGAAGACCGGCGACGCGATCGTTGCCGAGCAGTTCACCTATCCGGGCATCCGCGCGCTGGCCGCCCAGCTCGGACTCAACCTGTCCGGGGTCGGCATGGATGCGGAAGGGATGATCCCGGACGCGCTCGACCGGGTACTGCGCGAAAGTGGCGCCAGGCTGATCTATTGCACGCCGAACATCCAGAACCCGACCACGGCGACGATGTCGCTGGAGCGACGCCGCCGCATCCTGTCCGTGGCGCAGGCGCATAATTCGATGGTGCTCGAGGATGATCCGTACGGGCTGCTGCCGACCGACCCGCTGCCCGCCCTGGCGCAGCTGGCGCCGACGCGGGTGTTCCATGTGGCGACACTTGCGAAAGTGCTGTCGCCCGGATTGAGAACGGCGTTCCTGGTGGCACCCAGCTACGATCATGCCCAGCGGCTGACTGCCGCGATCCGGGCGACATCGCTGATGGGGGCCGGACTGATGACCGGCCTGGCGACGCAATGGATCCGTGGTGGCCAGGCGAGGACGATCCTCGACGCGGTGCGTGCCGAGTCCGCTGCGAGGCAGCGCGTCGCCCGAACCGTGCTGGGAACTGCCCCATGCGCGCATCCGGAAGGGCTGCATGTCTGGCTCCGCCTGCCGCCGCACTGGAACAGCAGCGATTTCGTCACCTATGTCCGGCGGCAGGGACTGGCGCTGGTGCCGAGCGACGTGTTCACGGTGGAGGGCAAAGCGCCTGGCCGGGTACGGATCGCACTCGGTACAGCCGCCGATCAGCCGGCGCTGCTGGATGCACTGACATCGGTCGCCGCCGCCATGCAACACAAGCGCGCGCAAGGCTACGACAACGTCGTTTAGGGCACCGTTATATGCACATGCCGTGTGCTTCTGGTGCGACCGGTGCACGGGATTTGAGCAGAGAAAAACGATCAATTCGGTTTGTGGCCGCCCCTGGACAATGTGTCTGACATTGTATGGCACTGCCTGATCCGTGCAGACGCATTGTATGGAGATCGGGCGCCAGGCACCCCTTGGCACGAGCCTTGCGATGGTCGTCTGCAGAGACGGCGCCGTGCCGATCTCGCTGTGATCCATCCGGTCCGATCGATCGGAACACGCCCAAGAGGTGCCGCAATGCCGAAGGTCGAGAAAATCCCGAACCAGCCTGGCGACTATCTGGTCGATTACGAGGAGAAGGTGTTCGAGGATGTCCAGGCAAAGCCTGGCGAGAAGGCGCTCGTCACGTTCCACACGGTCGCGTTCGAAGGCTCGATCGGGCTGGTCAATTTGCTGCAGGCGACACGCCTGAAGCGCAAGGGTTTCGAGACCTCGATCCTGCTGTACGGCCCCGGCATCACGCTCGGCGTGCAGCGCGGGTTTCCGCGCCTGGGCGACGAGGCGTTCCCCGGTCATCAGAACTTCAACAAGCAGATCACAAAGTTCATGGAGGAGGGCGGCAAGGTCTATGCCTGCCGTTTCTCGATGCAGGCCCTGTATGGCCATGGCGAGGGCGCGCTGATCCCCGGCATCCGACCGATCGCGCCGCAGGACGTGCTCGACCTGATGCTGATCCATCGTCGCGACGGCGCCTTCATCCTCGATACCTGGACGCTCTGACGCCGATGGGAAAAATCGTCAGGGCAGCCGCAATCCAGTTGTCGCCGGTGCTGGAGAACGGCACCGGCACGGTGGAGAAAGTCTGCCAGGCGATCCGGAACGCGGCTGCACAGGGTGTGCAGCTCGCGGTCTTCCCGGAAACGTTCGTGCCATACTATCCATATTTCTCGTTCGTGATGCCGGCGTCGAAGATGGGCGCCGAGCATATGCGGCTCTACGAAAATGCCGTTACCGTGCCTGGCCCGATTACCGACATGGTAGCGGCGGAAGCGCGCGCCGCCGGCATGGTCGTCGTGCTGGGCGTCAACGAGCGCGATCACGGCTCGCTCTACAACACCCAGGTGATCTTCGACGCCGACGGCACCATCCTGCTCAAGCGACGCAAGATCACGCCGACATTCCATGAGCGCATGGTGTGGGGCCAGGGCGACGGCGCCGGCCTGCGCGTCGTCGAGAGTGCCGTCGGCCGTGTCGGCGCGCTGGCCTGCTGGGAGCATTATAACCCGCTCGCACGCTACGCCCTGATGACGCAGCACGAGGAAATCCACTGCGCGCAGTTTCCGGGCTCGATGGTCGGCCAGATCTTCGCCGACCAGATGGAGGTAACGATCCGCCATCATGCGCTCGAGGCGGGATGCTTCGTCGTCAACGCCACAGGCTGGCTCACCGACGAACAGATCGTGTCGATCACGCTGGATACCGGTTTGCAGCAGGCACTGCGTGGGGGATGCTGTGCGGCGATCGTGTCGCCGGAGGGGGTGCTGCTCGCGCCGCCGCTGCGGGAGGGCGAGGGCATGGTCGTAGCGGATCTCGATATGTCCCTGATCGTGAAGCGCAAGCGCATGATGGACAGTGTCGGCCATTATGCGCGGCCCGAATTTCTGAGCCTGCAGCATGACATGCGCCCGGCCATGCCGGTGCAGATCCAGCCCGCCTAGACGCATCGCCCACCCGGCTCGTTTTTAAAGAGGCCAGCGCATGTCGATCCAGACTTCGATGCCGATGAGCAGCCGGCAGTTGATCACCGAGCTGCAGTCGTTCGGTCTGAAGCTGGCCGACAGCGACAAGGGCGGCCAAAGCCGTCGCGGCGGTGCCGGTCCGTCGGACCACAAGGCGGTGACCGTCGCCGGCCAGACGGTGATGGTGCCGATCCATACGGCGACGGCGCGCACCTCGCCGTTCACCGCAGCCCCGCCGGACCCGAACGGCATCACGGTGCTGATGCGAGAGGGCATGGAGGTCGGCCGCATCGCCTTCCCGCGGCCGCCGCGCTTCTACGGTCTGCAGACGTTCGATGGCGTGCCGTACTGGAAGATCGCGCTGCTGCATGGCCGCGACACGCTGGCGACGACGGTGATGCAGACCTGCATCCGCTACCGCGACCAGCGCACCGCCTGCCAGTTCTGCGCGATCGGGCAGTCGCTCGAAGCCGGCCGAACCATCGCCCACAAGACGCCCGAGCAACTGGCCGAGGTCGCCCGGGCTGCAGTCCTGCTCGACGGCGTTCGCGACATGGTGCTGACCACCGGCACACCCAATCTCGACGATCGGGGCGCCGCGGTGCTGTGCGACAGCGCGTTTGCCATCAAGGCGGCGATCGACCTGCCGATCCAGGCGCAGTGCGAGCCGCCGCGCGACCCGGTCTGGTATGCACGGCTGAAAGCCGCCGGTGCCGACAGCCTCGGCATGCATCTCGAAGCCGCCACCCAGGATGTGCGTGCGCGCATCATGCCGGGCAAGGCGACGGTCAGCATCGAGCGCTACATGGATGCGTTCGCGCAGGCCGTGCCGGTGTTCGGCCGTGGCCAGGTCAATACCTACATTCTGGCCGGGCTCGGCGACACGCCGGACGAAATCCTGTGCCTGTCGGAACGGCTGATCGCGCTCGGCGTGTATCCGTTCGTGGTGCCGTTCGTGCCGATCTCGGGAACCGCGCTGGAAGATCATGCAGCGCCGACCCCGGACTTCATGCGCCAGGTGCTGCGTCCGCTGGGGCGCATGCTGCGCGACGCGAACTTGCGCTCGGTCGACATCAAGGCCGGCTGCGGCCGTTGCGGCGCCTGTTCCTCGCTCAGCGCCTACGAGGACTGAGCCGATGGCGATGTGGGACCAGCCGGCGGCGCCGTTCATCCCCGGGCAATACTGCGTGCGGATCGCGCAGGCCGCGTGGGAACGCGACGGGCATTTCCGCCTACGCCACGAGGTGTTCTGCGACGAGCAGCAGGTGTTCAGCAGAACCGATCGCGACGCCATCGACGATGATGCGATCCTGCTGGTCGCCACCACCTGCGTGCTCGGCAGCCCGCATAGCGTGGTCGGCGCGGTGCGCATCCACGAGGACGAGCCGGGCTCGTGGCGCGGATCGCGGCTGGCGGTGCAGGCCGATCACCGCCGGGTCGGCAGGCTCGGCGCGGAACTGATCCGGCTGGCGGTCTGCACGGCCCACCAGAGGGGCGCCACCCGCTTCCTGGCCCAGGTGCAGGTGCAGAACGTCACCCTGTTCGAGCGCATGAACTGGCGTTCGCTGGAGCAGATCACCGTGCACGGCTTGCCGCATCACCTGATGCAGGCGGACCTCGCGCATTATCCGCCGCACGGGCTGGTCGAGACGCGGATGGTGCGGCCGCTTGCCGCACGGGCGATGGCGCAGGCGGCCTGATGGACGGTGCTGCCTCGCTGGTCGCGTCCCTGGCCGCGGAGATCCGCCAGAGCCGGGCGCTGGCGCACAAGGCCGATATCGGGCTGGTGACGTCGCGGCTCGGCATCGGTGTGCCACGCGGGTCGCAGCCGGTCCGCGTGGGTGACGATTGCGCCGCGATCCCGGATGGCGACGGCTTCCTGCTGTTCGCGATCGAGGGCTTCCTGGACAGCTTCGTGTCCGCCATGCCGTGGTTCGCCGGCTATTGCGGGGTGATGGTCAATCTTGGCGACATCGCGGCGATGGGCGGTCGCCCCATCGCCGTGGTCGATGCGATCTGGAGCCGGGACCAGACCCAGGCAGCGCCGATGCTGGACGGGCTGTCGGTGGCGAGCACGCGCTACGGAGTGCCGATCGTCGGCGGGCACAGCAACCTGCGCAGCGAGGGCGAGCAGCTCTCGGTGGCGGTGCTGGGACGCGCCAGCCGCCTGCTCACCAGTTTCGACGCACAGCCGGGCCACGTCCTGGTCGCTGCCATCGACCTGCGCGGCGCCTACCACGACCCGTATCCGTTTTGGGATGCCAGCACGCGCGGCGCCAGCGGCGAGCGGCTGCGCGGCGATCTGGACATCCTGCCGGAGCTTGCGGAGGCCGGCCTCTGCGGGGTGGCCAAGGATATCAGCAACGGCGGGTTGCCCGGCACCGCGCTGATGCTGGCCGAATGCTCCGGGGTCGGGTTCAGCATCGAGCTCGACCGCATCCCACGGCCCGAGGGCGCCGATCTGGGGCGCTGGCTGACAGCCTTCCCGAGCTTCGGTTTGCTGCTGTCGGTGGCGCCCAGGGATGCGACTGCAGTCATGGCGCGGTTCGCGGCGCGCGGTATCGCGGCGGCGGCGATCGGCACGTGCGAGGCCGGCACACGGCTCGACCTGATCCAGCACGGACGGCGGGAGACCTGCTGGGATCATTCCATCATGCCCCTGCTCGGATGCGGCGGGATCGCGGCGTGACGCGGATCGCCGTGCTTGTGCATTCCACCAATCCGCGCGGCGGCGTGGTGCATGGCATGCAGCTCGCGGAAGCGCTCTGCGACGCCGGCCACCAGGCGACACTGATCGCTCCGGACGTGGGCGGGCAGGGCTTCTTTCGCGAGCCCCGATGCGCGGTGCTGACCATTCCCGCGAAACCGGAGATCGATACCGTCACGATGGTGTCGCGCCGGATCGACGAGATCGCGGCCTTCCTCGAACAGCCGGCGACCGGGTCTTTCGATATTTATCATGCACAGGATCCGATCGGCGCGAACGCGCTGGCCGGTCTGGTCGGGACGCGTCGTATCCAGGGTTTCGTCCGCACCGTGCATCATCTCGACAGGTTCGATGACCCGCGCCTCGCCGCGTGGCAGGCGCGCGGCATGCACGCCGCCAGCCGCGTCTGCGTCGTCAGCCGGCTCTGGCGGGACCGGCTGCAGCACGACCATGGCGTGACGGCCACCATCGTCGGCAATGGCGTCGACACCGCACGCTTCACGCCCCGGGCCGATCCCCATGACGCGGCGGTGCGTGCGCGCCTCGGGCTGCCGGTCGGAACCGGTCCGATCGTCCTGGCCATGGGCGGCATCGAGCCACGCAAGAACACCCTGGGCACGTTGCAGGCATTCCAGCTTCTGGCCGGCTCCTATCCGGGTGCCAGGCTGGTCATCGCCGGCGGCGCCACGCTTCTGGATCATCGCCCCTACCGGGAGCGCTTCGATACGGCCCTGGCGCGATCCGGGGTGGCGGACCGGGTGATCGTGGCGGGTGTCATGCCGGATGATCAGCTTCCGGCGCTCTACCGGATTGCCGACATGCTGGCATTTCCGTCGCTCGAGGAAGGGTTCGGACTTTGCGTGCTCGAGGCGATGGCGTGCGGCCGGCCGGTGATCGTGTCGGACATCGCGCCATTCACTGAATATCTGCAGCCGGACGATGTGCTGTGGGCCGCGCCGGACGAGCCGGGCTCGATCCTGATGGCGATGCTCGAAGCGCTGGACACAAGAATTCGCGACCGGCTGCACGAAACCGGGCCGGGACGCGCGGCGGCGTTCGGATGGAACGGTGTCGCGATGGCGCATCTGCCGGTCTATGCCGCACTCGATCGAACCCTGGAACCGAACCATGCCTGAGATGAAGTTCAACGTGCGCTGGCCGGACGATACGGAAAGCCTGTGCTACTCCCCATCGTTGGTGATCGAGGAGCATCTTGCGCCCGGCACCAGCTATACGCTCGACGATTTCATCGGCCGCAGCCGGACTGCGCTGACCATTGCCAGCGATCGCGTCATGCAGAAATACGGTTTCCCGTGCTCGCGTGCGATGGGCCAACTGGCGGAACTCGAACGCCTTGTCGCCGGCTTCCGGGGACATGACCCTGCGTCACCGGACGGGCGGGTGACCGTGCTTGCCTTCCATCGCGACAACGCGCCCCAGGCAGGAGCCAGGAGATGACGGTCGACGAAACCGGCCCCGGCGTCGAGCATAAGGCGGTCGTGATCGTCGGTGGTGGCCAGGCCGGGCTGTCTCTGAGCTGGTTCCTGTGCCGGGACGGCATCGACCATGTCGTGCTCGAGCGCGAGACGCCGGGCCATACCTGGCGGAACGAGCGCTGGGACAGTTTCTGCCTGGTGACGCCGAACTGGCAGTGCCAGCTTCCTGGCTATCCCTATGCCGGCAACGATCCCTACGGCTTCATGGTCAGGGACGAGATCGTCGCCTATCTCGACGGCTTCGCAAAGTCGTTCTCGCCACCGGTCAGGAGCGGCGTGTCGGTCGATGGCCTGACGGTGCGCGCGGAGGGCGGCTTTGCACTCCGGACCAGTGCCGGCGCGCTGACCGCGGACCGGGTGGTGATCGCCACCGGCGGGTATCACGATCCGATCCTGCCGCCGTATGCTTCGGCGCTCGATAGCAGCATCCTGCAGGTGCACTCGTCGGACTATCGCAACGGTGCATCGCTGCCCGATGGTGCGGTGCTGGTGGTCGGCACCGGCCAGTCCGGTGCGCAGATCGCCGAGGACCTGCATCTGGCCGGACGGCAGGTGCATCTGTGCGTCGGGGCGGCCCCGCGGGTCGCGCGTTTCTATCGCGGCAAGGACGTGGTCGAGTGGCTGCATCTGATGGGCTACTACGACATCTCGGTCGACCGGCATCCGCTGCGCGAAGGCGTGCGCGACAGGACCAACCACTACGTCACCGGACGCGACGGCGGCCGTGACATCGATCTGCGTCGGTTCGCGGTCGAGGGGATGCGCCTGCATGGCAGCCTCAGCCTGGTTGGCGACGGGATCGCGCACTTCAACGACGACCTGGCCGCGAACCTGGACGATGCCGATCGCACCAGCGAGAACATCAAGCGATCGATCGACCAGTATATCGAGCGCGAACGGATCGAGGCGCCGGTCGAAGCTGCCTACGTCCCGGCATGGCAGCCCGAACGGTCCCTGCCCAGCCTGGATCTGCGGGAAGCCGGCATCGGTGCGGTGATCTGGTGCATCGGCTTCCGGCCGAACTATCGCTGGATCAACGTGCCGGTGTTCGACGGTCGCGGCGTGCCTGCGCATCACCGTGGCGTCACGCCGCAGCCAGGCCTGTTCTTTCTCGGACTTCCCTGGCTGTACACATGGGGATCCGGACGGTTCTCCGGTGTAGCCAGGGACGCCGAGTATCTTTCGACCCGCATGCACGAGCAACGCCGAGTTTAGCCGTCCGGCTGCCTCGGCGCTGTCGCGGTGCGCCGTTACTTCGAAGTCTTCGTCCAGACATGAACCCATGCGACGGACGCGTTGGCCGACCATCCGGTCAGGGGCTTGGTTCCACTGCCTTGCGGGCAACCGGCCCATCCATCGTAGCAATCTCCCGTATAGAGACTGAGTACCGGAAACAGCGGTCCGGTCTCGCCCGTGCGTGCAGGCGCGTGGCCCTGTTGCACGCCGTCGAGAAACCAAGTGATGGTCTTGCCATCGAGCAGGACGCCATAGGTGTGGTAACCGCTACTGAGCGGCGTCGCAGAGTTGTAGTAGTACTGTTGCGCCAGGTTGTTCGTACTATAGTGGTTCGTCATGTAGCTTAGTTTCGGGACGTCGCCGCGAACTTCGGTGATGTCGACTTCCGGTGGCCATGCACCACTCTGCGGCAGCAGCCACCAGGCGGTCAGCGTCCCCGCCTTCGGCGCGGTCTTGATGCTGGCCTCCCAATAGGCGTTCGAATATGCGGTGCCGAACGCATCGAGATGTGCATACGAATAATCGTGCATCGTCCCGGCGCAGGCAGGAATGGATTCAAGCGACTGGATATGGAGCGTCAGGCCGTTCGACCCCGGAACCTGCGAGCTGGGAATAAATGCCTGCTCGCACGCATCCGTATTCTGATACCACCACGTATTTTCCCATTGCGCCGGGATGGTTTTGAAGTTGTCAGATCGGATCTCGGTATAACCGGACTTGGCAGGATCGAAAGCCAGGGCGGGTGTCACTGTCGTAATCAGTAGTGTGACACTAGGAACTATCGCAGCCAAACATGAAAAACGTTTTTGAGATGTCGACATATGATGACCTCCAGATAAATTCTGGCGGGATCTTTATGCACCGATGCAATGCACGTCAATCTAGACAGGGTTATTCAAGGTGAAGTTGAGCTATCACGATACATGGAGCCAGTATCAGCAACAGAGCTTAATCTTCTTCTTCGTGTTCTTGTCGCACCTGTCCATAAATCGGCAAGCGCTGTCTCGATCGCACTCGTCTTATGGTGGCGCCCGGGGGCGCAAAGCCCGTCTCTGGTGGTGCGGATAAAGATTATCTGTCGCGACTCCGGCTGTTCCGGAGATTAAGCTCATAAATATTCTCTGGCACGTCATGAGAACGCTTATTGCAATCTGATCCAGTTCGACTGTGATCTGCTGCCACGTATGCTGCAACCGGCAAGAAGAACAATACGCATCGGCAACGAATGTCGATGCCGGATAGATCCTCATGCAGCAGGCGTGAGCCCGACACCGCCCACCTAATGGCCGGTGTCGGGCTCTGTCGCGATCAGGCCGTACCGAGTGCCTCGCGCATCGTCTCCAGCTGGAGCCAGCGCTCCTCTGCCGCCGTGAGCAGCGCCTCGGTACGGGTCAGCAGATCGGTCGCCGCGGCGAAGGTGGTGGGGTCGCGGCGATAGAGGTTTGCGTCGGCGAGCACGCTCCGGAGCCGCCAGATCTCCGCCTCGTGGGCCGCGATCTCGCCCGGCAACTGCGCCAGCGCATGCTTGTCCTTGAACGACATCTTGCGTGGCTGCGACTTGTCGGAACGGGTGCCTGGGGTGTTCCCACGCTTGGCCGGCGCGCCGGAGCTTCCGGCAAGACCGCCGCCCTGGGCGACCATGTCGCTGTAGCCGCCGGCATATTCGGTCCAGCGCCCGCCACCGGCCGCGGCCAGAACCGAGGTCGCGACACGGTCCAGGAAGTCGCGGTCATGGCTGACCAGCAGGACGGTACCGGGGTACGCCGCCAGCATGTCCTGCAGCAGGTCGAGCGTCTCCAGGTCGAGGTCGTTGGTCGGTTCGTCGAGCACCAACAGGTTGGATGGCCGCGCCAGGGCGCAGGCCAGCATCAACCGTCCGCGCTCGCCGCCGGACAGCACGCCGACAGGGGTGCGCGCCTGCTCCGGACGGAACAGGAAGTCCTTCATGTAGCCGATGACGTGCCGCTTCTCGGTGCCGACCAGCACGGTGTCGCCGCCGCCGCCGGTCAGCGTGTCGGACAGGGTGGTATTCGCGTCGAGGCTCTGGCGCTGCTGGTCCAGGGTCACGACGGACAGGCTCTTGCCGACGTTGATCTTGCCGCTGTCGGGCTTGTCCAGCCCGGTCAGCAACCGCAGCAACGTGCTCTTGCCGGCGCCGTTCGAGCCGACGATGCCGAGACGGTCGCCGCGCAGCACGCGCAGGTCGAGATCCTGCACGATCGGCCGGTCGCCGTACGATTTCGACATACCCTCGGCGACCGCCACCAGCTTGCCGGACAAGCCGGTGCCGCTGGCCTCGAGCTTCAGCCCCTGCGGATTATGGATGGTGTCCTGCCGGGTCTGGCGCAGTGCCGCCAGCTCGCCGACGCGCCTGACGTTGCGCTTGCGCCGGCCGCTGACACCATGGCGGATCCAGTCCTCCTCGCGGGCGATCTGGCGGTCGAGCTTGTGGGCATCGCGCTCCTCCTGGTCCAGCACCTCCTCGCGCCAGCTCTCGAAGCGGGCAAAGCCCTGGTCGAGCCGCCGGGTGGTGCCGCGATCGAGCCAGACCACGCTGCGCGACAGCGTTTCCAGCAGGCGGCGGTCATGGCTGATGATCACCATCGCAGACTGCAGCGAGGTCAGCTCGCGCTCGAGCCATTCGATCGCCGGCATGTCGAGATGGTTGGTCGGCTCGTCGAGCAGCAGCAGGTCGGGGGAGGGTGCCAGGGCCCGTGCCAGCGCCGCACGCCGCGCCTCTCCGCCGGACAGGCGCTTGGGATCTTCCGAGCCGGTCAGTCCGAGCTCGGACAGCAGCGCCGGTGCGCGATGTTCCTCGTCGTTGGGGCCGAGGCCGCCGAGCACGTAGTCCAGCGTGGTCTTGAAGCCCGAGAGGTCGGGCTCCTGGGCGAGGTAGCGGACGGTCGTGCCCGGCTGCAGGAAGCGCTTGCCGGAGTCCGACTGCAGCTCACCCGCCGCGATCCGCAGCAGGGTCGACTTGCCCGAGCCGTTGCGTCCGACGAGGCAGAGGCGCTCGCCGGGCGACACGCCGAAGCCGGCGCCGTCCAGCAGCGGCTTGCCGCCGAGCGTGAGAGTGATGTCCTGGAGAAGAAGCAGAGGTGGCGCCATCCGCGGGTTCTCGCCGATGGCGCCACGCCATGCAACTCGAACGAGGTGCGGGTGTCGCCTGCGTCGTGCTCTCGATCTTCGCAGGTTGCCGGCGGACCGTCGTGCCCGCTGCGGTTTTGTTCGGGTCGGACGGGGCTGCGTAGAGGGTCTAAAGCGCGCTGGAGAGGTTCTGGTTGTTGTCCGCCGCAGTCTTGGTAACGGAATGGCGTCGCGCGCCGGGAACGGCCCGTCGGCGGCAGCGGCGTTGTGTCGCATCGCCCTGGACCAACCCGGTTCATTATGGCGTCTGCGCGGGGGCATCGCCGCCGACCTGGCACGGACCGAACCCGTGCCCGTCGCCGCCGTATCCAGAGCCGCCATGGCGACGCCCGAAACCCAATGATCGCATGCCGTAGATCGATCCCTGCTCGCCACAGCCGCGATGGGAAGCACCAGGCCTCCTCGCTGCGGCGCAGGGAGCGGCCTACCAAGGGCGACCCGGACCGCGCACAAGCCCGTCAGACGCAGGATACGGCTTCCGGAACTGCTACCAGGCCTGACGGCCAATTAGCGATCGAGGGACGGACTGCTTCCCGGAACGGACGAGAATCAAACAGGCTATGGCCGGCATAGAAGCATTGTCCAAACGGCAGCGGGCGCGCTGCCCGGGTAGCTTCCCCAGGCTGCGCGCCCGTCCGTTCGCAGTCAGTTCACCGTGCGCGACGGCGGCTGCGTCGACACCATCCGGATGTCGTTGCCGGTGCCGGTGCGGCGTTCGATCGACGGTTCCGGGATCGTCCGCGCGGGACGGGCGGGACGAGGTACTTCGGTTCCGGCCCGTGACAGCGCCGAGACGAACGACCTGCCCCAGCCGAGCGCCGAGGCGTCCTTGATCGCTTCCCAGCACGCCTTCCACCGGTCCTGCCGCTCCGGCCTGCTCATGCGCAGCGCCAGATCGAGAGCATCGGCGATCTCGTCGGGATCGACCGGGTTCACCAGGATCGCCGCACCGAGCTGACGAGCCGCGCCTGCGAACTTCGAGAGGACCAGCACGCCGGGATCGTCGGGATCCTGGGCCGCGACATATTCCTTGGCGACCAGGTTCATGCCGTCACGCAACGGCGTCACCAACCCGATCCGCGCCTCACGCATGAAGCCGGCGATCGCGTCGCGGCCGACACCACGGCTGATCAGCCGGATCGGGGTCCAGTCGGCCTCGCCGAGCGTCGCGTTGATCGCGCCGGCGGACCCTTCGAGGTCGTCGCGCAATGTCTGGTAGGCATCGACATCCTGCCGGCTGGCCGCGGCGATCTGCAGGAACGTCGTCTGCCTGGACCACTGGTTGCGGGTCTCCAGCAAGCGACGATAGCCAGCCAGGCGATGACGCAGGCCCTTGGTCGGGTCCATGCGGTCGACACCGAGGATAAGGCTCTGGCCGTCGAGGCTGCGACGCAGGCGCGCTGTCTCGGCGTTGCCATGCGCCTGCTCCGCCATCTCGGCGAAATCATGCGGGTCGATCTCGACCGGGAACGCTCCGACGCGGATCTGGCGGTTGCCGAGCTGCAGCCCGCCACCGGCCAGCCGCGCGGCGCCGGCGATGCGCTGTGCCGATGCCGCGAAATTCTCCGCATCGTTCGCGGTCTGGAAGCCCAGCAGGTCGGCGGAGAGCAGGTCGCGGATGAACTGCGACGCTTCCGGCACGCTGGACAGCATGTCCGGGCTCGGAAACGGCGTGTGAAGGAAGAAACCGATCGGGCAGGTGACGTTGCGCGCGCGCAACGACGCCGCCATCGCCAGCAGGTGGTAGTCATGGACCCAGATGGTGTCGGTCGAGCGCAACAGCGGCACCAGCACATCTGCAAGGCGCATGTTGACCGCGCGATACCCCTGAAGGCTCCGGCGGTCGAAATTCATCTGCTCGGGAAGCGAGTGCATTAACGGCCACAACGTGCCGTTCGAGAAGTTGTTATAATAGAGCTCGAGCTCTTCGGGAGTCAGATCGACGGTGGCGTAATCGACGGCGCCATGCTGCACCAGGGCAGGGGTCGTTGTCGCGGATCCGGTCGAGGTATGGCCGCTCCAGCCGAACCAGAGCCCGCCCTGGCGCTCCATCAGGTCGTTCAGCGCAACCGCGAGACCACCAGCCTTCGCGTCTCCGGTCGGGATTGATACTCTGTTCGATACAACGACCAGTCTGCTCATTTGCCACTCCCCGCGTCGAAACAGACGGCTCGCGCTCGGATGTTACACATGCGCCGCAACTAGCCTGGTCTGTCCAGCACGTTCCTGGATACACCGGGCTGGTAAAGTTCAACTGACGAACAATTAACAAGTTGCACGGATCGTGGCCAGTCAATACGTCTCGATTAGCGACTCGTGCCCGAGCGGGTCTCAGCCGGTGGGACGATCAGAAGCGCCGAACCTGATCGAGACGACGCAGCCGCAGCGTGGCACGTTCTCCTGCCAGAACCTGGCCGACCGGGTCATGCAGGCGCCGCCGCCAGTTCGGATGCTCGGTCGTGGTTCCCGGGATATTGGGTTGCTCCTCGAGGCCGATCGCGTCCTCGGTCGGGATCATCGCCAGTTCGCACGCCGAGGCCCCGACCTGGGCTACCGCCGCATCCACGACCGGGATGAGGTCCCACACCGCCGGCTCCGGTCCGGCACATGCGCCGCTGGCCTGCATCGCATGCCACAGCGCGCTCCGGTCGGCACGACGCGTGACCAGCTCGGCCTCTTCTTCCTGAACCGTGCCGCCCAGTTCAAGACGATGGCGGATATCGACGCCTTTCCACCAGCCGGCGACCGTCGGCAGGTCGTGCGTGCTCGTCATCGCACTGGCCTGCCTGGTCCACTGCGCCGGCGGCTTGAATGCCTTGTCGTCACGCTCGAACCACAGCACCCGCATCCCGTCGATACCGGCCTCCTGCAGCCGTTCCGGGAAGCCTTCCGGCACGGTGCCGAGATCCTCGCCCAGCACGATCGCCCGGTTCAGCAGAGATTCCAGCCGGGTGAGCCTGAGCAGGTCGGTTTCCGGCATTTGCAGGTAGGCACCCTGCGCGGCACTGCGGCCTTCCGGCACGATCCAGAGCCGCTTCAGTCCCATCGCGTGATCGATGCGCACGCCGCCGGCATGCCGCATGGCACCCTGCAGCATCTCGATGAAGGCTCGGAAACCATGCGCCCGCAGGCCGCGTCCGGAGAAGGCGGTGATGCCCCAGTTCTGCCCGTGCCGCTGCAGCAGGTCGGGCGGCGCCCCAACCGTCAACCCGACCAGGGACTCGCCCTGCCGGCTCCAGCAATGGCTGCCGCCCGAATCCGTGCCGACCGCGAGATCGGAGATCAGTCCGATCGGCATTCCGGCCTCTACCGTGGCATCCTGGGCCGCCTTCAGGCCACGGTCGGCGCGATATTGAAGCCAGGCATGGAACGTGACCTCGTCCGGATGCTGTTCGGTATAGGCGACGGCATCGGGGGCGTGCGGGGAGCGGAACCCTTCCGGCCAGTCCTTCCAGTTCCACGCCTCGCCGCGATCGCGCCAGAGGTGGGCGTGCAACGCCTCGAACAGGGCGTGCGCCTCGAGCTTGTCGCCCTCGGCTTTCCGCCAGTCATGGAACTCGTCCTCCTCCGACATGCCCAGGTCGAATTCCCGGCGCAGCCTTGAAAGGCGATCGCGGGCGACGGCGGGCCAGTCCACCAGGTCGAGGCTCTCGAGCCGTGCCGCTTCCTCGCCGGGATCGTCCACCGCGACATGCAGCACGTTCAGCATGATCCGGCTGGACGGTGCATAGGGGCTGAACCGGTCGGGATCGGCCGAGAACTGCGCGTGGACCGGGCTGATGGTGATCGCTGCGGCGCCATGCGTTGCCGCCTCGCGTACGAAGATATCGAGTGCCTCGAAATCGCCGACACCCCCGTCGCCGGGTCGCCTTAATGCATAGAGCTGTTGCGCCAGACCCCAGCACCGGGGCCGGTCGCCAGGCGACGGCTCGGGTGCATTAGCCAGCGCCGAGAGGGCGTCTCCGATCGTGAAGCAGCGATGCGGCGCAACCGCGACGGTGATTTCGCGCTGGGCAATCTCGAGCTGGTAGTAGCCCGGTTGCTCCGGCAGCTGCAGCCAGGCCTGCCCATCACGGGATATCGCAGTCCCGGTCGTATCGGTCCCGTCCGCAGCCCTCATCCGCCACGGACCGGCCGCAACCGGAAGCCCGAGGTCCGCACCTGCATCTCCCGTTACCAGGGGTGCCGGCGCTGCATCCACCTCGTCCATCTTGGAGATCAGCGCGTGCGCCTCCTCCGAACTGGAGGCACCGAGGCCGAGGGCCGCGAGAATGGCGCCGAGGTCGTCGGGCGCTACGTCGTGTTCCTTGCCGAACGCATCCTGCCACCGTGTCGAGATGCCGGCACGGTCGGCCAGGGTCTTCAGCAGCGCGTCGTCGAAACTCATGACCGGCCAACCTGTCTCGGCGCGAGGATCAGGGTCGCGAGCGGCGGCAGCGTCAGGGTCAGCGATGCGGGCTGGTCGCCGGTGCCGGTCTGCGATGCCTCAACGCTGCCATGGTTGCCGACGTCCGAGCCGCCGTAGCGCCCGGAGTCGCTGTTCAGCAGCTCGTCCCAGATCCCGGCCTCGGAGACGCCGAGCGTGTAGCCGTGACGAACCATCGGCGTGAAGTTGCAGATCACCAGGACCGGCCGCTGGCCGTAATGCCCGAAGCGCAGCCAGGCATAGACGCTCTGCTCGGCATCGTGCAGCACCACCCAGCGGAAACCGTCCGGATCGGTATCCTTGACGTGCAGCGCAGGCTCGCCGCGATACAGGGTGTTCAGGTCGCGCAGCAGCACCTGCATGCCGCGATGGCGCTCGTCGTCCAGGAGCCACCAGTCGAGCCCGGTATCGTGGTTCCATTCCCGGTGCTGCGCGATCTCGCTGCCCATGAACAGCAGCTTCTTGCCGGGATGGGTCCACATGAAGCCGTAATAGGCACGCAGGTTGGCGAACTTCTGCCACGCGTCGCCCGGCATCTTGCCGATCATCGAGCCTTTTCCGTACACCACCTCGTCATGCGAGATCGGCAGGACGAAGCGCTCGGAGAAGGCATAGACCAGGCCGAACGCGATCTCGCCATGATGCCAGCGGCGATTGATCGGCTCCTCCTCGATGTAGTGCAGGGTGTCGTGCATCCACCCCATGTTCCACTTGAAGTCGAAGCCCAGCCCACCCTCGTCGGCGCTGCGCGTGACCCCGGGGAAGGAAGTGGATTCCTCGGCGATCAGCACCGCACCCGGTGCGGTCTCGTGCACCGCGCGGCTGAGATCCTGCAGGAAGGCGATGGTTTCGAGGTTCTCGCGGCCACCGAACTTGTTCGGGACCCACTCGTCGTGCTTGCGGCTGTAGTCGCGATACAACATCGACGCCACCGCATCGACGCGCAGCCCGTCCACGTGGAAATGCCGCAACCAGAACAGGCCACCGCCGATCATGAAGCCGCGCACTTCGTTGCGGCCCAGGTTGTAGATGTAGGTGTTCCAATCCTGGTGGTAGCCCTCGAACGGGTTGCCGTGCTCGTAAAGAGGCGTCCCGTCGAAGTTCGCCAGCCCGTGCGCGTCGGTCGGGAAATGCCCCGGCACCCAATCCAGCAGCACGCCGATACCCGCCGCGTGGCACCGATCGACGAAGCCCGCGAACTGGGCCGGCGAGCCGAGGCGCGCGGTGGGGGCGAACTGGCCCAGCACCTGATAGCCCCAGGAGCCGCCGAACGGATGCTCCATGATCGGCATCAGCTCGATATGGGTGAAGCCCAGTTCGAGGATGTACGGGATCAGCCGGTCACCCAGCAGCTGCCAGCTCGGCTGGGTGCCGTCATGCGGCAGCCAGGACATCGCGTGCAGCTCGTAGATCGAGATCGGCGCATCGGCGGATTGTGCCGCGGCGCGTCGGTCCATCCAGGCATGGTCGGTCCACGCAAACGGCGCCGGATCATCGACCACCGAGGCGGTTGCGGGTGGAACCTCGGTCGCCCAGGCGACCGGGTCGGCGCGCCATGGCAGAATGTTGCCGTCCGGCCCGACCAGCTCGTACTTGTAGGTAGCGCCCGCGGCGACACGCGGCACGAAAAGTTCCCATACGCCGGACTGGCCCCGGACCCGCATCGGATGGCGTCGTCCGTCCCAGCCGTTGAACGAGCCGACGACGGACACACGCTGCGCATTCGGCGCCCACACCGCGAAACGCGTGCCGCTGACGCCGTCGACCGCAAGCACGTGCGCGCCGAGCACCTGCGCCAGGTCGCGATGCCGGCCTTCCGAGATCAGGTAGATGTCGAGGTCGCCGAGCTGCACGGGAAACGCGTACGGATCCTCGGTCTCCTGGATCGTCTCGCCACCCATCCCGTCGGGCACGAAGCTGCGCAGGAGATAGGGCAGGTCGGTCTCGACGGTGCCTGACCACAGCCCGTCCGCATGGATGCGGGCAAGCGTGCCGCGCACCGTCCCGGTGACGGCATCGACCACGTCGACGCGCCCGGCGTCCGGCAGGAAGGCGCGTATCGCAAAGCCGCCAGCGACCGGGTGCGGGCCGAGCAGTGAGAACGGATCCCCGTGCCGGGCGCGCACGAACGAGTCGACGGCGCCCGGATGCGGCAGATGATCAACCATTGGCAGTATCTCCGGCGCCGAGCAGTCGGGTCGCGATCTGGTCGAGGCCGTTCAGGGGAATGCCGATCCAGTCCGGCCGGTTGTCCGCCTCGTAGCGGATCTCGTAGGCGGCCTTCTCCAGCAGGAACAGGTCGAGCAGGGCCTGCTCCGCCTCGGGCTGGACCCAAGGGTTGCTGCTGGCCAGCAGCACGTCGCGATAGGCTTCCAGGAAGTCGGCGCCGGCGGAGATGCGGAACCGTGCGATCAGCTTGTCGCGACGGTCGTTGACCCGCTCGTTGGTGCTGTGCAGGCGCGACGATGCGGTCGCCGCCGCATAGTCGAACGAGCGCAGCATGCCCGCCACGTCGCGAAGGCCGGAGGAATGCGCACGGCGCTGCTCCATGGTCTTCGCGGGCTCGCCCTCGAAGTCGATCAGGTAGGCATCGCCACCGACCACCAGCACCTGGCCGAGATGGAAGTCCCCATGCACCCGGGTCCGCAGCGCGCCGATGCCGGTGCCGGCCAGCCGCCTGGCCAGCCCGTGCAGCTGCTCGTGCTGCCCGACCACGCGACGCGCCACGATGGCGATGGCATCGTCTTCCGGACCATCGACCAGCGGGCGCAGGGCGGCGACAGCGCGGTCGATCTGCTCGATCGCGCCCTCGGCCCAGGCCTGCAGATCGGCGTCCGTCACGAGTTCCGGCTTGAAGGCCGGATCCGATGTCGGAGCTGCAAGGACGTCGTGGAGCTGCGCCAGGCGCTTGCCGAGCGCATGCGCGAAGCTCGCATAGTTGCTGTAGAGGTCGGTCTGCAATTCATGCTCGGCGCCGGCGCTGGCCGTATCCGGTATGTCGGCCAGCGTGTCCTCGGCAGCCCGTGCCAGGTATTCGAGCGTCCACTGCCAGCCATCGCCCTGGTTGCGAACGAAGCCCTGCACCAGCACCAGCGTGTTCGGCGTGCCGTCTGCATCGTAGCGGGTGACCTCGCCGTACAGCGGCGGGCTGTTGGCATAGCCGCGCTCGGTCAGGGTGCGGGAGATCTCGGCTTCCGGGTGGATACCGGACAGCACCTTGCGCACGACCTTGAGCACCAGCTGGTCGTCGATGATCTGCGAACTGTTCGATTGCTCCGCCGACAACCGGCGGATATGCATCTCGGCCGGCCGCTCGATCTCGGCCAGGCGTGCGGTCTTGCGGAACTCGATCCGCTGCCCGGCTGCCTTGCCGTCCAGTTCGATCGTCGCATCGGCGGCGATCAGGTCGAGCACGGCCGTGGTGAAATCGTCGGTCGCGAACCCGTCGGTGACGTAGCCTACCAGCGGACCGCGACGGATGCGGGTCAGTGCCAGCTGCTGCGCAAGCGGGATGCAATTATCCTCGCGCGCCACGCCAAGCGGCAGGCAGTAACGCTCGACCCGGTCTCCCACGGCCACGTCGATCTCGGTCAGCAGCGACCTGTTGTCGCGATCGTCGCTCAGCGGCACCACGTAGGCGAGCGTGGCGCTCCGGAACGCCTCGCTCTTGGACGAGAACCAGCGCCGCTTCGGCAGGTAGGCCGGCAGCACTTCCTTCTCGATCAGGTCACGCGCTGCGCCCATGCCGATCTCGGTCATCTGGTTGCGCACGACGATGGTCGACAGGTCGGGCAGGGGCTCCGGGGTCGGGGTATGCCAGCTGGGCAAGGCCTGCTCGGCGGCCAGCATGAACCAGTAGAAGCCATACGGCGGCAGCGTGAGCAGATAGGTGAGCTGGCCGATCGGCGGGAAGATCGAGCCGCCGATGATGTCGACCGGAACCCGGCCGTTGAAGGCGCCGAGATCGAGTTCCACCGCCTGCGCGGAACGGGACAGGTTGTAGACGCACAGCAGCGTCTCGTTATGGCCTTCGAGCCCGTCGAGGTCGCGCAGGTAGGCCAGCACCTTGCGGTTGCCCGGATACAGGAAGCTCTGGGTGCCGCGGCCGAATGCGCGGTGGCGCTTGCGCACCTCCAGCATGCGACGCATCCAGTTCAGCAGCGAATGCTGGTCGGCTGACTGCGCCTCGACGTTGACCGACTGGTAGCCATAGATCGGGTCCATGATCGGCGGCATCACCAGCCCGGCCGGATCCGCGCGCGAGAACCCGCCATTGCGGTCGATCGACCACTGCATTGGCGTACGAACGCCGTCGCGGTCGCCGAGATAGATGTTGTCGCCCATCCCGATCTCGTCGCCGTAATAGATGACCGGGGTGCCGGGCATCGACAGCAGCAGGCCGTTCATCAGCTCGATGCGACGGCGGTCGTGCTGCATCAGCGGCGATAGCCGGCGGCGGATGCCGAGATTGATGCGCGCGCGCTTGTCCGACGCGTAGGTTTCCCACAGATAGTCGCGCTCCGACGAGGTCACCATCTCGAGCGTCAGCTCGTCATGGTTGCGCAGGAACACCGCCCACTGGCAGTTGTCCGGTATCGCCGGGGTCTGGCGCATGATGTCGGTGATCGGGAAGCGATCCTCGCGTGCGATCGCCATGTACATCCGCGGCATCAGCGGGAAGTGGAAGGACATGTGGCATTCGTCGCCCTCGCCGAAATAGGCCTGGGCATCCTCCGGCCACATGTTCGCCTCCGCGAGCAGCATGCGTCCCGGGGCGTAGGAGTCGATCTCGGCGCGGATGCGCTTGATGATGACGTGGGTCTCGGGAAGGTTCTCGTTGTTGGTCCCGTCGCGCTCGATCAGATAGGGCACCGCGTCGAGCCGGAGCCCGTCGATGCCGATATCGAGCCAGAAGCGCATCGCCGACAGCACCTCGTCCATGACCGCCGGATTGTCGAAGTTCAGGTCCGGCTGGTGGCTGTAGAAGCGATGCCAGTAATAGGCCTTGGCTTCCTCGTCCCAGGTCCAGTTCGACTTCTCGGTATCGCAGAAGATGATGCGGGTGCCGATGTACAGCGTGTCGGTGTCCGACCATACGTAGAAGTCGCGCTCCGGCGAGCCGGCCGGCGCCTTGCGTGCACGCTGGAACCAGCTGTGCTGGTCCGAGGTGTGGTTGATGACCAGCTCGGTGATGACACGGAGCCCGCGCTCGTGCGCCGCGACCACGAAGCGGCGCACGTCGTGCAGCGTGCCGTATTCCGGATGCACGCCGCGATAGTCCGAGATGTCGTAGCCGTCGTCGCGACGCGGGCTCGGGTAGAACGGCAGCATCCAGATCGCGGTGACGCCCAGATCGACGATGTAGTCCAGCTTCTGGAGCAGTCCCTCGAAATCGCCGACGCCGTCATTGTTGGCGTCGAAGAAGGATTTCAGATGGACCTGGTAGATCACCGCATCCTTGTACCAGAGCGGATCCTCGATCGGCGGCAAAGTCGCTTGATTGGTCATGGAGGGTTAAAGTCCCGGAGGATGGATTGCTGGGCTCGGATAGCGACTGGCCGGCGCGGACGGTCAGGAAGCAGGTGTGGCACGCCAGATCAGGTACGGCTGCTCCGGCGTCAAGGTGATGTCGTGGTATTTTCCGGACAGGGTGAAGCGGCTGTCGCCCACCAGGTCCTCCAGCTCCAGCGTCGCCTGCTCGGGAAGCGCCCATTTCCACAGCGGCAATTCGATCCGTGCCTGCTGGACATGATTGGGGTCCAGGCTGATCGCCACCAGGATGGTGTTGCTCCGGTCCGACGTGGCCTTCTCGAAGAACAGGATCGCATCGTTGGCCGCCGGCAGGAACGAGATGCCGTGGTGTGTGCGAAGCGCCGGGTTCTGGTTGCGGATCGCATTGAGCCTGGTGATCTCGGCGACGATGTTGCCGGGCCGGTCCCAGTCCCAGGTGCGGATCTGGAATTTCTCGCTGTCGAGATACTCCTCCTTGCCCGGCGCCAGCTTGGTGCCTTCGCACAGCTCGAAGCCGTTATAGACGCCCCATAGCCCGGACAGCGTCGCGGCGGCGGCGGCACGGATCAGGAAGGCGCCGCGCGTGGTGTCCTGCAGGAAGGCCGGGTTGATATCCGGCGTGTTCACGAAAAAATGCGGCCGGAAGAAGTCGCGCGGTGCTTCGGTGGTCAGCTGCGTGAGGTACTCGGTCAGCTCCACCTTGGTGTTGCGCCAGGTGAAGTAGGTGTAGCTCTGGCTGAACCCGACCTTGCCCAGCCGGTTCATCACCTTCGGCCGCGTGAACGCCTCGGCCAGGAACGCCGCATCCGGATAGCGCGCACGCACCTCGCCGATCATCCACTGCCAGAACGGGAACGGCTTGGTGTGCGGGTTGTCAACCCGGAACAGCCGGATGCCCTGCTCGCACCAGAACAGCACGACGTTCGCCAGCGCCAGCCACAAATCGGGCACGCTGCCGCCGGCATAGAAATCGACGTTGACGATGTCCTGGTATTTCTTCGGCGGGTTCTCGGCGTAGCGGATGGTGCCGTCGGGACGCCAGTCGAACCAGTCCTTGTGGTCGCGCAGCCAGGGATGGTCGGGCGAGCACTGGATCGCGAAATCCAGCGCCAGTTCCAGCCCATGTGCTTCCGCGGCCTCACGCAGATGCAGGAAGTCGGCAAGCGTTCCCAGCTCGGCATGGATGCCGTCATGGCCGCCATCCGCCGCGCCCACCGCGTACGGGCTGCCGACATCCTGCGGACCCGGGGTCAGCGTGTTGTTGGGGCCCTTGCGGTTGGTGCTGCCGATCGGATGGATCGGCGGGAAATACAGCACGTCGAAGCCCATCGCGCGCACCCGCGGCAGATGCCGCTCGACGTCTCGGAAGGTGCCGTGGCGCGTCGGATCGTCGGCCATCGAACGCGGGAAGACTTCGTACCAGCTTGCGAATCCCGCGCCGGTGCGTTCCGCATCCACCGGGATCTCGGCGCTCACGATGCTGAATGGCCGTGCATCGGCGGCGTGCATCAGCAGCGCGACGTCGTCCGAAAGCAGGATGGACCGCCTGGCATCCTCGTCCGCGGCGTCGAGGCTGGCCAGCAACGTGTCGAGCGTCGTGTGCCCGCGTGCGGCAGCGTCGCGGATGTGCCCGATACCCTCGAGGATCTCGAGCGAGGTCGGCACGCCGGCATTATGCTTGGCGGCAAGTTCGTGATGGAACGTGCCCCACACGTCGCGCCATGCCTCGACGCGATAGAGATGCATGCCGCGGGTTTCCAGCGGGAAGGACGCCTGCCATCGGTCGTTGCCGAGCAGCCGCATCGGCGCTTCCTGCCAGGTCTCGCTCAGCGCCTCGGACGGTCCCTGCCACTGCAGCGCCACCGCGAGCACATCGTGCCCGTCGCCGATCACGTCGATCTCGACGTCGACCAGCTCGCCGGCGGTCCGCTTGACCGGGAACAGGCCGCCATCCACCGCCGGGGTCGGCGCCTCGAGGGCCAGGCGGGGCCAATGCCCGGCACGCACCGCGAAGTCGCTGTCGAGCGGTAGCGGCGTGCCCTTGCCGAGACGCGTGGCGCGAAAGGCGTGGAGCGCGCCGGGTGCCAGGGTGAGAATGTGGCCTGGCACCAGCTTGTCATGCCCGGGCGACGGATCGGTACCGTCGAGTGGCGCGAACGGCGAGAATGCACCGCCGGTGGCCGGCAGCACCGATGCGGGATCCCAGGATACCGTACGGTCGCTGTGCATGTTCAGGACCAGCAAGGTCGCATCGTGACTGTTGCGCGGGTCGTCGGTGTTGCCACGCAGGATCGCGCTCACCGGTTGTCCCGGCGCGGACAGCATGCGCGGCGCCCCGAGATCGGCCAGGTGGGTGGCGATGTGGGACAGCGCAGCGAGGTCGGCCGTCTGTGCGAGCGATGCAGGCAGGATCCAGCCGATCCCCTCGGCGACCGCGAAACTCAAAGTCCGCATCGTGGCGGCGTCATCCGATCCGGTTCCAGCCGGCGCCCGGTTCGACGGCAGTTGGGCCAGCACCGGCGCTACCTGGCGCAGGATCTCGAGTTCACGGGCAAACCAGCTCGCGTGCCAGTCCCACCAGGCCAGCGAGGACAGCACGCCATCCAGCTGCAAGCCGGCAAGTCCGGCAAGCTCGTCCCAGGACGTGCCTGTGGTGTCTGCGATCAACAGCAGATCGGGCGCAGCCTTGCGTACTGCCTGCAGCAGCGGCCGCTTCAATCCGGCAGGGATTGCCGAGATGCCCCGCAGCAGCACGCCGGCTAAGCCTTGCGGTGCCAGGCCGGCCAGCGATGCGCCCCAGAAGGTACCGAGCGCCTCAGCCGATTGCGCGTCGTGCAGCGCAGCCTCGGCGATCGTGTCGGAGACGCCGTGCCTCGGATCGAGTGCGCGGTCGCGGCTCGGCTGCGGAAACAGGTCCGGGTGGGCCAGGGCGACACTGCCCGCGGCGACCACGCGATCGATGATGAGATCGGCCAGGATGGGATAGCCGAAGCCGGACACGGACTGGATGGCCGGTCCGACGTCGATCGTGTCGACGAGGCCGGGCGTCGCGTCGCCGAGAAACAGGTCCTGGACCAGGAGCCCGTCAAAGCCTGCGGGTAACGCCACGGGAACGTCCCGCGCGCTGGACTGCAGCAGCCGGGACGGCGTTCGTCCTGCCGACTCGGTCAGGACAGGCTTTGCGGGAATCCCCTGGTCAACACCGCGTCCGACCGGTTCGATCACGTCCATCTTGTCCCCGACGCTGCAGTTGGCATGACACGAGCGCGGCCGACAGACCGACATCGCGACGATCCTCGAACGAGGCCGATGTCATGAACCATTGAACGGACCATATCCATGGAACCCGCCTGGCTTCGGGCCGAACGTCGCGTCGCTCGGCGCGGTTCCACGGTCTTCCAGACAAACCACCAGCCGCCGAGCGGGACGGCTGGATAACTGTGACTACTGCAGGTCGACGCCGCCGCTGACCGCCTGGTAGGTGGCGATTGCCAGCGTCAACGGCTCGAACGGTTTGGTGATCACGAACGCCGGCTCGACCGCTTCGCCGGTCAGCAGCCGCTCCGGATAGGCGGTCACGAAGATCACAGGTGCATAATGATGCTTGAGGATCCGGCTGACCGCCGACGTGCCGTCCCCACCAAGCCCGAGGTTGATGTCGGCGAGGATCAGGCCCGGCTTCGTGGCCTGCGCCAGCCGCACCGCATCGGCCTCCGTCGAGGCTACGCCAACGACACGATGGCCGCAGCCCTGCACCAGCTCCTCGATATCCATCGCGATGATCGGCTCGTCCTCGATGATCAGCACGTCGGTGGCAGCCGATGCACGCAGGCGCTCGCGCGCATCGCCGAGCTGGGTGACCGCATCGGCAAGATCGAGTGTCACGATTGGGGCCGCATCCTCGATCGGTACTTCCTCGAGTGCGGTGAGCAGCAGCAGTTGCCGCTGCTTCGAGTTCAGCCCGTCGACCAGCGACGGCAGGGTGGAAATGCCGGCATCGAAACGCCGCGTGACCCAATGATAGAGGCCGTAGCGGGGCGTCAGCGTATCGTCGGTCGACGCGAGCATCTCGCGCAGGCTTTCCGCGACCAGCAAATCGCCGCGTGGTTGGCTTCCGGTAAGGGCACGGGCATAACGTCGTGCATAAGGAAGAGCGCGGAGTAGATCATCGCGCCGCGTGCTGGCCATCAATCGTTTCTCTCTGGATAGGAATTGGATTGCAGGTGGATGATCTGCCGGACGAGCCGAAGCCCCGCCCGGAGCTGGAGCTTGAAGGGACCGGACCGCACAAGACCCTCGTGCATCAGAACCGTGGCCGCCATGTGGCGCCGACGCAGGCCCTCGGGGCGGATGTGCACGACCAGATGTCCGGGCTGCTGCCCGACCTGCGCGCATTCGCCCGGTTCCTGACCCGGGATGTGACGGCCGCAGACGACCTCGTGCAGGACACGGTCGTCCGCGCGCTGGCGGCGCATGCGTCCTTCCAGCCGGGGACCAACCTGAAAGCCTGGCTGTTCACGATCGAGCGCAACGCCTTCTATGAACAGATGCGCCGGAAGCGGCGCGAGGTCCGGCTGCTGAGCGAGCAGATGCCGGTCGTCGAGCCGCAGTCGCCGGAGGCGTATCGGCGAGGGGACCTGTCGGACCTGCAGCGCGTGTTGTGGACGTTGCCGCCGCTTCTGCGCGAGGCGCTGGTCCTGGTCGGGGCGCAGGAGCTGAGCCACGAGGAAGCCGCCAGGATCTGCGGCGTTCCGGTCGGCACCATGAAGGCTCGCGTCTCGCGGGCCCGCAGCCAGCTTGCCCGCACCATGGGTGACGGACGTACCGAAGGCTGAAACCGGCGTGGCCGCCGAACGGCAGGCATTGCCGTGACGATGATCGACTATCGCTGCCTCCCTCGATCGGCGGACGGTCACAGGGCGACGCACCACGCGCCGGCTGATCCCGCCCTGGTTCGGCTGTGCCTGCTCGGTCACCCGGTATGTCCCGGCCATTATCCCGCCGGTCCATGGCCATTCAGGCGGACGCTAGGCCGGAACCAGCACGGTTGCGTTTCCTGCGGCGTGTGTAAAGGCTTGCTCCAAACCGGGCCACTCTACAACTCGCCGCCGATGACTTTCCTGCTCTTCGGGCACGGTTTTCCGCTGTTCGAACAGCCGCCCGGCACGCACGCTCGCCCGGCGTTCATTTTTTCAAACCCATGCAACTCTCCCGTTTCCGCGTTCATTGCTCGGGCAGATTAGGAGACATGTGCACCATGGCGAACAGCTTCCACGACCAGGTCATCACCATTCTCCCAAAGCTTCGCGTGCAGGCGCTGGCGCTGACACGCAATCGGGCCGCGGCCGAGGATCTGGTGCAGGATGCGGTTTGCAACGCATTGTCGGCTCAGAACAGCTTCATCCCCGGCACGAATTTCCCGGCCTGGATGCACCGCATCCTTCGCAACCGGTTCATCTCCAACCTGCGCAAGCGCCGGGACACGACCGACATCGACGATGTGCCGGCGTCGGCGTTCGCGACCGAGGCGCCGCATGAGGATCGTCTCGCACTCAAGGATCTCAGCAAGGCGATGACTCGCCTGCCGGCAGACCAGCGTGAGGCGTTGATCATGGTCGTGGTCCAGGGGATGAGCTACGAGAACCTTGCCGAAGCGACGGGTTGCGCAGTCGGTACGGCGAAAAGCCGGGTGTTTCGCGCACGTCGTCAGCTGGAGACCTGGTTGATGGGCGAGGTTCCCGAGCGGGCCGACGACCGTGCCGCTGCTGCGCGGGCGAGCGCGATCAGCAGGGCGATGGATGCGCGTCTGCTGGAGGCAAGCCGGGCCGGACGTGTTACATACTGATACGTCGTCGTTATGACGCGATTGGAAGTCATATCGGTGCTATGATGGAACGGGCCCGGTAAGGGCCCGTTATCATATTCTTGAGCGCTCGATTTCAGTTCCTGGGATGATTTAGGTTGATGACGCCAGCGAACGACAAGCCTCCACTCGGGCGTTCGCAACTCCCTCCGAAAAAGAAACGCAGGACCGACAGTGCGTTCGATCAGTGGCTGCAGCGGGGGCTTCATCAGATGTTCGACGATGTTGCCAACGAGCCCGTGCCCGAGGATCTCCTCAAGCTAATCGAGGATGATCGCGAGCCCTGACATGGGGTTGTCCCGACTGGAGCGGCTGCGTCATGGCGGATCGCGCGGCAGACACCTGCATCGACTGCTCGACAGCGTCAGCACCCGTCTCGTGGCGCTCATCATGCTGTCGGTCCTGCCGCTTGCAGCTCTGGCATCGCTGCTCGCTTGGCATAATTACGAAACGACGCGCGACGCCAGCCTGAGCCGGGCAGGAGTGGTGGCCGAGGCCCTCACCATCCAGTCCGCGCAGCAGATTGCCGATACCGAAAGAATGCTGCGCGCACTCTCGCATCAGCCCGGATTGCAGGACCCCCTGCAATGCACCGAACTGCTGCGTCTCGCGAAGGTCCTGAAGACCGCGCCGCTGATCAGCCTCAGGCTGATGAACACCGATGGTGCGGTGGTCTGCGGAGAGCCCGTCACCAGCGTCGTCCACCGCGACACGGCACGACCGGCCGTAAAGAGCGAAGCGCCCGTCCGCGACACGATCACCCTGCGGCCGGTGCTGCATGGGTATGACGGCCACGGCCGTGCGCTGCTCCGACTGTCGCTGGACGCGATGGGTCCTGCGGGAGCCGGCATACTCGTCGCCGAGATGCCGCTCGGATGGGCCCGTGCCGAGGTCGACGATGCCGGCCTCTGGCATTCGCTGATGGGCCCGGCCGGGGAGACCGAGGCATGGCTGATCGGCTCCGACGGCAGCCGTGTCCCACTGTGCCGCGATTGCGGCTGGTCGATGGGCCGCAGAGGTGTGGTCTCGAAAGCATACGACGCGGGCAGCTACCTCAAGCGAAACATGATCGGCGACATCTCCCTGCTGATCACCACGGTGCCCAGCAAGCAGGAAAGTCTTGCCCGGGCGACCTTCCTCTGGCGGGTGCTTGCGATCGTCTCGCTCCTGGCAGCCGGGATGGCCGCCGTCGCGATGGGCGCCAACATCCTGATCGTCGCGCCACTCCGCGCGATCACCCATTCGGTTACCGAGTGGCGACGCGCCGGGGCCTATGACCCTCGTCATACGCGGCTGACCCCGATCGAACTCAGGCAGCTCTCGCGAGCCTTCACCCAGGCGACGCGGACGCTGAACGCGCATGAGGAGCGCCTGGAGAAAGCCGAGGCCAAGCAGGAGCTGCTGATCAAGGAAATCCACCATCGGGTGAAGAACAACCTGCAGATCATCGCCTCGCTGCTGAACCTGCAGGCCAACCGGATCCGCCAGCCGGAAGCCAAGGCCGAGTTCGCATCCGCCCGTGACCGGGTACGCGCGCTGGCGACGCTGCACCGCTATCTCTACTCCGAGGGCGAGATGCACACGTTGAACATGCGTTCGTTCCTCCTTGAGCTATGCGGCCAGCTGTTTCAGGCGATCGGCGAGAAGGAAGGTCGGCGGATCAGGCTCGACATCGAGGCACCGGAGATCGTGATGTCCACCGACCAGGCGGTTCCGCTGGCCCTGGTGGTGACCGAGGCGGTCAGCAACGCCATCAAGTACGCCTTTCCGGGTGGGCGCAGCGGCGTGGTGTCGGTGCGGCTGGCCGAGGAGACGACCGGTATCGCCACGCTGGTGATCGAGGATGATGGCGTCGGGATCCCGGCTGGACGGGCCGAGACCGAGGCCGGGATTCGCGACGGGCTGGGCATCCAGCTGATCCGCGGCTTCGCGCGCCAGCTCGGCGCGACGCTGGAGGTGGTGGAGGGCGAGCCCGGTTCCGACATCAAGACGACCGGCACCCGTTACACGCTGCAGGTGCCGCTGCACCCCAAGGTCGAGACCTATTCGGGACCGGACGAGGCCGAAGGAGCATCGGTCTAGCCACGGCTCCGGAAGCATGAACATTAATCAAGAATGCCTTGAGGGCCTGGGCATCCTCCGCCGGCATCTCTAGATCGGCAGGGTGATGACCGCCAACCGAACACTCATCCGCGCCTGGTCGCGCACCCAGTCCCGGATCGGCAGGCGTCAGGCGATGCCGGCGATCCTGTTCGGCCTTGCCTCGACGGCCCTCGCCATCGGCCAGGCCTGGTGCATTGCCGTGATACTGGCCCACGCCCTGGCCTGGGCGTTTGCCGGCAACAAGCACGTCGTGCCCCCGCCCGGTTGGGAGCTGGTCGTCCTGTTCGGGCTGCTGGCCCTGATGCGGGCCGGGCTGCAGATCCAGCAGGAAACCCGCGCGGCTGCCACCGCCTCCGCGTCACGCCGGCGCCTGCGCGGCGAAGCCCTTGCGGCGGTGCTGGCCGAAGGCCCGTCACTGCTGCGCCGCCAGCACAGCGGCGCATTGACCGCCCTGCTGGTCGACCGGATCGAGGCGCTGGACGGATTCTTCGGACGATGGATTCCCGCGGCGACGCTGGCGATGCTGTCTCCCGGCCTGGTGCTGCTGGTCGTGCTGGTCGTGCAGCCTCGGGCGGCACTGGTCCTGCTGTTGTGCGGCCTGGCGGTCCCGGTTTCGCAGGCGGTGTTCGGGATCGGCGCGGCGGTAGCGTCACGGCGTCAGTTCATGGCGATGAGCCGCCTGCAGGCGCGCTTCCTCGACCGTATCCGCGGGATCGCCACGATCGTGCTGGCCGGGCGCGCCGACGACGAGGCCGACCGCCTCGGCATAGCAGCCGATGAGTTGCGCCAGCGCACCATGCGTGTGCTGCGGGTTGCATTCCTGTCATCCGCAGCCCTGGATTGTGCGCTTGCAGTCGCCCTGGTGGTGATCGCACTTCTGGATGGGAGGGCGTTGCTGGCCGGAGGCTCCACCGTGTCATGGGTCGGCGCCCTGCTCCTGCCGCGCTCGCTGTTCGCGCTGCTCCTGGTGCCCGAGTTTTTCGCCCCGCTCCGCAGTTTCGCGCTCGCCTACCAGGACCGCATGCAGGCGGCGGGTGCCGCCGAAGCGCTGGATGACCTGGCCCCGCGCGATCGCGCCGGCCAGCGTCTCGACGCCGCACAAATCCCGCCGCAAGTCTCGCCGCCGCCGGTTCGCACGGTTGCCGCGAACGGGGTCAGCGTGGCCTTCGAAGGGGTATCCTTTGCCTGGGACGCCGCGCGCGGTCTGGCCCTCGACGACGTCAGCTTCCGTATTCCCGCCCAGGAAACCATGGTGCTGGCCGGTCCCTCGGGCAGCGGCAAGTCCACCATCATCGAGATGCTGCTCGGCTTCGTCAGTCCCGACGAGGGCCGGATCACCCTGAACGGCGCCGACCTGGCCTCTATCGTGCCGGAGGCGCTGTCGCGCATGACGTCCTGGATCGGCCAGCGACCGCTGCTGTTCGCCGGCTCGGTGCGGGACAACGTGCTGTTCGCGCGCCCCGACGCCTCGGATGCGGACCTGGCCGCCGCCCTGCGTGCGGCTGCGATGGACGAATTCGTGGCCCAGCTTCCCGCAGGGCTCGACACCGTCATCGGCGAGGGCGGCTACGGCCTGTCCGGCGGGCAGGCGCAGCGTGTGGCGATCGCCCGGGCCTTCCTGCGCAATGCGCCGCTGCTGCTGCTGGACGAGCCGACCGCGCACCTCGATCCGGTCACCGAGAAGGAGATACTGGACAGCCTGCGCCGCCTGGCAGTCGGCCGCACGGTGTTGCTGGCCAGCCATTCGTCGGCGGCCCACGCTTTTCTCGGCCGGCGCCTGGATCTCGCCCAGGGCCGTATCGTCCGCCCGCCCGCCTACACCCAGGAAGCCAGCGTATGAGCGACCTCGCGGATCATGATTCCGGCACGTCCGGCCAGGGCCTGCGTCCAATACTGACCATCCTCTCGCTCTGGCGTCGCCGTGCGCCCGGGCTGGTGATCGGGCTGATCGTCTCCGTGCTGGCATTCGGGTTCGGGCTGGCCCTGCTCGGTGCATCCGGCTTGCGGCTGGCCGGGACCGGTGCGGGGATCGTCCTCGCCTCCGCCCTGCTGCTGCGCCTGCTCGGCGTCGGCAGGGTGGTGCTCCGCTACGGCGAACGCCTCACGACGCATGACGCGATGTTTCGGGCGCTGGCCGATCTCAGGGTCTGGTTCTTCCGGAAACTGGCACGCAGCGCCGCTGGCGGCCTCGGCTTCCGCCGCTCGGGCGACCTGCTCTCCCGGATGGTCGGCGATGTCGAGGCGCTTGACGGGCTCTACTTGCGTATCCTGGTGCCGCTGGCCGGCGGGCTCGTGGCACTGCCGATCGTGTTCCTGCTGGCGCTGCATCATGGGCTCGGGCTTGCACTGGTGCTGGCGCTCCTGTTCGTGCTGGCGGCGTTCGTGTTGCCGTTCCTTGCCGGCCGGCTGGTAAATCACGACTCGGCCGCACTGGCCGGGCGGTCGGCGCGCCTGCGCGTCTCGGTGCTGGATCTGGTCAGCGGACTGCGCGAGGTGCGCGCCTTCAATGCGGAGGGTCGCATGCTTGCCGGCCTACAGGCGCGCGAATCCGCGCTGCTGTCGCTGCAGCAGACCCTCGCGCACCGCAACGCGGTGGCTGGCGCCGCGTCGTTCCTGTGCCAGCAGCTCGCCGTGGTGGTCGTGCTGGCGTCGGTCGCCGGCCTGGCGTTCGGCCGGATGAACCCGATCTTCGCGACGCTGCTGCTGTTCGTGCTGTTCGCCTGCTTCGAGATCGTCGGCGGCCTGACCAGGGCCGGAGCATTGGCGGGCCATGTCGCCCATGCGGCCGGGCGCGTCGTCGGCGTCGATGCCGGGATTGCCCCGCCTGTCCCGGCAGTGGCTCCGGCAACACCGAGCGGGCACGCGTTGCGGTTCCGCGATGTCGGGTTTCGCTGGCAGCCGGACCGCCCGCCGGTCTTCGAGCACCTGACGCTGGACATACCGCAGGGCGCGCGCATCGCGGTGCTTGGACCGTCCGGATCGGGCAAGTCCAGCCTTGCGGCGCTGCTGCTCCGGGTGGCGGCGCCGCAGACCGGTGCGATCAGCCTCGGCGGCGTCGATCTGGCCGAACTGGACGAGGCGACGCTCCGCTCCAGCATCGCCTGGCTGAGCCAGTCCACCCATCTGTTCGACGATACGATCCGGGCCAACCTGCTGCTCGGCCGTCCGGGTGCGACGGATGCCGAACTCTGGCAGGCGCTCGACCAGGCTGCAGTCGGCGACGTGGTGCGCGGGCTGCCCGATACGCTCGATAACTGGCTGGGCGAAGGCGGCGCCGGTCTGTCGGGCGGGCAGGGACGACGGATCGCGCTGGCGCGCACACTGCTTTCGCCGGCACCGATCCTGATCCTGGACGAGCCCGGCGCAGGACTCGATGCCGAGACCGAGCAGGCCTTCCTGGCCACGCTGAACACCGTGGCGGCCGGTCGGACCGTCATCCTGATCGCGCATCGCCTGACGGGCGTGGAACGGCTGGACCGGATCTGGCGTCTGTCCAATGGAATCGCGACCGCCGCGGCCGGCTGAAGTGCGCCCGCGCGCTCGCTCCGCATTGACGCTCAGCCCCCCTTGGCGGCACCTGTATCCGCAACAACTTCGGAACTGAGACCCCATGCGTCGCCTGTCATGTCTTGTCGGATTCTGCCTGTTGTCGGGCTGCGCCACCTTTGACGGTGCGCCGGACACCGTCGGACGGAAGTACGTCGTATTCTTCACGAAGGGATCGGCGTCGATCACCGGATCCGGAACTGGCGTCGTGTCGCATGCGGCGATTGCTGCGAAGCGAAGTGCCGATTACTCCGTGCTGGTCGAAGGCTATGCCGCCGCCAACGGTGATCACGACTCGGAGGTTCTGCTGTCGCACGCACGGACCGAGGCAGTCGCTGCCGCGCTCCGGGCCGACGGTGTGGAAGGGTCTCGCATTCACGAGGATCCACGGCCGCCGTCCAACGAGGATCGTGGCGTTGCCGCGCGCCGGGTCGAAATCGGCTTCGTCTCCCCCTGATCGGCGCCTCGACCTCCATCCGGCCGACGCGGGACGCAGGACAGCAGCCAGAGAGCCCGAGCGCCGTCCTCGCACGTGTCTTCGGCTTCCCGGGATTCCGGGGGCTGCAGCAGCAGGCGATCGATCGTGTCATGGCAGGCGGCGATGTGCTCCTGCTGATGCCGACCGGCGGCGGCAAGAGCATCTGCTACCAGCTCCCGGCCTTGTGCCGCCCGGGCATGGGACTGGTGGTGTCGCCGCTTATCGCGCTGATGGACGACCAGGTGGCGGCGCTGCGGCAGGTCGGCGTCAATGCGGCGGCGCTGCATTCCGAGCTCGAGCCGGAGGAAGCCGCGCGCATCAAGTCAGACCTCGCCGGCGGACGACTGGACCTGCTGTATGTCTCTCCCGAGCGGCTGCTGTCGCCCGGCATGCTGGACCGGCTGTCCCGTCTGGAAATCTCGGTCATCGCGATCGACGAGGCCCATTGCGTGTCGGCCTGGGGCCATGAGTTCCGGCCGGAATACCGCGCCCTGGCGCAACTGCCGCAACGCCTGCCCGGCGTGCCGCGCATCGCGCTGACCGCCACCGCCGATCCGCGCACCCGCTCCGACATCATCGACGCGCTGGCGATGCCGGACGCGGAAGTGCTGGTGGCGAGCTTCCATCGCCCCAACCTGCACATCACCGCCCGGCCGAAAGGCTCCGAGCTGACGCAGCTGCTGGAACTGCTCGGCCGGCACAAGGACGAGGCCTCGATCGTCTATTGCGGCAGCCGCAATAAGACCGAGCGGATCGCCCGGTCGCTGCGCGAACGCGGCTGGCCGGCGATCCCGTTCCATGCCGGGCTGGCGCCGATCGAGAAGCGCGCAGGATTGCTGCGGTTCCGGTCCGGCGAGCCGGTCGTGATCTGCGCCACCATCGCCTTCGGCATGGGCATCGACCGGCCGGACGTACGCAGCGTGGTCCATCTCGACATGCCCGACAGCCCCGAGGGCTACTACCAGCAGATCGGCCGCGCCGGCCGCGACGGCGAGCGATCGGACACGCTGCTGCTGTTCGGCGGCGAGGACATGGCCCGCGCCCGCCACTGGCTCGACCAGAGCCAGGCCCCCGTGGCCCAGAAGCGGTTCATGAGCCAGCGGCTGGAGTCGATGATCGGGCTGGCCGAAACCACCTCCTGCCGCACCCGTGCGTTGCTGGCCTGCTTCGGCGAGGATCTCGCGGTCGATTGCGGCCATTGCGACAACTGCATATCGCCGCTCGCCACGTTCGACGGCACCGTCGCCGCGCAGAAGGTGCTCTCGGCGATCTACCGGACCGGCCAGATGTTCGGCGCCCTGCATATCGTTTCGGTGCTGCGCGGCAAGCAGACCGAGGCGGTCAAGCGTCATCGCCACGACGAGCTCGCGCTGTACGGCATCGGCAAGGAGAAGTCGGACGGGTTCTGGCGCAGCGTGATCCGCCAGCTGGTGGCGCGTGGCGCGCTCAAGATCCAGGGCGAATATGCCAGCCTGGCGCTGCACGAGAGCGTCGCGCGGCCGATCCTGCGTGGCGAACAGCCGGTGATGCTGAGCGAGGACGCCGCCGCGACATTGGGCAGCGTGACGTCGGCATCCCCATCGCGCAGCAGCTCGGGCGCCGCCGTGCGGGCGCTCGACACCACCGCCGAGGCCCGGTTCGCCGCCCTGCGCAACTGGCGGCTGACCGAGGCCCGCTCGCAGGCGGTGCCGCCCTACGTGATCTTCAGCGACGCCACCTTGCGCGACATCGCCGCAGACCAGCCGGACAGCCATGCCGCGCTGGCGGAGATCAAGGGCGTCGGCGTCTCCAAGCTCGAGCGCTACGCCGATGCGGTGCTAGGCATCCTGCGCGGCTGAAGCCGGAGCGGCTGGTCGGCCGATCGTGTCGAGCTTCGCGAGCACGTCGTCCGGCAGTTCCAGTTCCGCCGCCGCCAGGTTCTCGCGCAGATGCGCCAGCGACGAGGTGCCGGGGATCAGCAGCACGTTCGGCGCCCGGTGCAGCAGCCAGGCGAGTGCCACCTGCATCGGCGTCGCCCCGAGCTGTGCCGCCACCTCCGAGAGCGTCGTGGATTGCAGCGGTGTGAAGCCGCCGAGCGGAAAGAACGGCACGTATGCGATACCGGACGCCGCGAGGTCGTCGATCAGCGCATCGTCCGCGCGGTGCGCGAGATTGTAGTTGTTCTGCACGCACACGATTTCCGCCATCCGGCGCGCTTCCGCGACCTGGAGCGCGGTGGCGTTGCTCAGGCCGAGATGCCGGATGAGTCCCTGCCGCTGCAGGTCGGCCAGCACGGAGAACGACGCCTCGATCGATCCCTCCGCGGGGCCCTGGTGGCTGAACATGAGCCGCAGGTTGACGATTTCGAGCACGTCCAGCCCCAGGTTGCGCAGATTGTCATGCACCGCACTTGTCAGGGCTTCGGGCGAGAAGGCCGGGTTCCACGAGCCGTCTTCGCCGCGTCGCGCCCCGAGTTTCGTCACGATGACCAGATCGTCCGGATAGGGGTGGAGCGCCTCGCGGATCAGCTGGTTGGTGACGTGCGGTCCGTAGAAATCGCTGGTGTCGATATGGTCGATGCCGGCTTCGACCACGGCGCGCAGGACCGCGATCGCCGCGTCATGATCCTTGGGCGGCCCGAACACGCCGGGGCCGGCAAGCTGCATGGCGCCGTAGCCGAGACGCCGGACTTGCCGGTCGCCGAAAAGGAAGGTGTCGGCTTCACGAGTGCTGTTCATCGAGGTGCTCCGCGATTGTGATGGACATCAGATGCGCCCGGCCATGGCGTGCGATAATCCTTGTCAATCGACACAAGCCGTGCAGTTTTATGTACAATGCCACCTGATCTTCTCGAACTGTCCGCCTTCGTCTCGGTCGCGCGGGCCGGTGGCTTTCGTGATGGCGCACGGCTGAGCGGTGTGTCGGCATCCGGCCTGAGCCAGGCGGTCAGGCGCCTCGAGGCCAGGCTCGGCGTCCGGCTGTTGAACCGGACGACCCGCAGCGTTGCGATGACCGAAGCCGGCGAGCGCCTGTTCGAGCGGCTCGTACCGGCATTGAACGAGGTCGAGACCGCGCTCGACGTGGTGAACGCCTTCCGGGACAGGCCGGCTGGCACCCTGCGGCTGAACGTGCCGTCGCACGTGTCGCGTCTAATCCTGCCTGCCATCGTCTCGCCGTTCCTGAAGGCATTCCCGGATATCCGGATGGAGGTGACCGTCGAGGACGGATTCGTGGATGTGCTGGCGGCGGGATGCGATGCCGGCATCCGCTACGACGAGCGGCTCGAGCAGGACATGATCGCGGTGCCGATCGGCCCCCGGATGCAGCGTGTGGCGACCGCCGCGTCGCCAGCCTATCTGGCGGTGCGTGGGCGGCCAATGCATCCCCAGGATCTGCTCAGCCACGCATGCCTGCGCGGCCGTTTCGCAGGCGGTGCGACCCCTGTCTGGGAGTTCGAGCGCGCCGGCGAGGTCGTTCGGGTCGACCCGATCGGATTGCTGACGGTCCGACAGACCGCGGCGCTCGACCTTGCCGTCGACGCGGCGGTGGCCGGCCTGGGCGTCATCCAGCTATTTGAGGAATGGCTGCGCCCGGGCCTGGACAGTGGTGCGCTGGAGCCGGTGCTAGAGCCATGGTGGCAGAGCTTCCAGGGACCGTTCCTGTATTACCCCGGGCGCCGCCTCATGCCGGCACCGCTACGGGCGTTCGTCGATTTCATCCGGATCTAGAACCGGACGTTTCGGTATCGATCATTCCGGCTCCGGCGTCGAACGCCGAACAGCCGATCCGGTCCGGTCCAGCAACGATATGTCCGGCGCGTTTGGCTCTCGCGGCACGCGCGATTTCAGTTCATGATGTTCGGAATGGGTGCCAAACGAACATGGCGCCGCTCTCATGCTGGAGCCCGACCGGATGGCCCGCCTCGATATCGCCGTGAAGGGGCTGTTCGCGACGCCTGTCGCGGCCGTGCAGTTGCCCAGCTCGGAAGCCCGCAACGCGATCCTTCGCGAGACCATCCTGCAGCGCCGCGCCACCACGCCATCGGTGCAGGCGTCCAACGCCGGCGGCTGGCATTCGGATCGCGATATCGCGGATTGGGGCGGCGCCGAAGCCAACACCGTGCTTGAACTAGCCAGGCAGGTCGCGACGCAGATGGTGGCGGACCGCAAGGGCCAACCGATCCGGCCGCGCTGGTCGATGCAGGCCTGGGCCAACGTGAACGGTCCCGGCGACGGCAACATCTGCCACTACCACCCGGGCGCGTTCTGGTCCGGCACCTACTATGTGGACGATGGCGGCTGTGCCGACGACCCGTTGCTCGGCGGCGAGTTCGAGATGCTCGATCCACGCGGGCCCGGCCCGGGCATGTATGCGCCGGCGCTCAAGTTCGCGGGCGAGGACGGTGCGTCGGCCGGCAGTGGCGAAACCATCCGCCCGCGTCCGGGGCTGCTGTTCCTGTTCCCGTCCTGGCTGTTCCACCAGGTGCGGCCGTATCGCGGCGACCGGCTGCGGATCTCGATGGCCTTCAATTTCGGCCTGGACCAGACAAGCGCCGCCGATGCGGGCTGACATCCCGGTGGTCCTGTCGCGCCGGCAGCAGGACATAACCAAGCTGCTGCGCGAGAACGGCCGGCTTGCGGTCGAGGATCTTGCCGCCCGGTTCGCGGTTACACCGCAGACCATACGGCGCGACCTGAACGAGCTTGCCGATGCACGGGTGATCACCCGGGTGCATGGCGGTGCCGTCATCGCGTCCGGCGTGGAGAACCTCGCCTACGACGCCCGCAAGCAGGTCGCGCAGAACGCCAAGCGCCTGATCGGCGAGGCCGCGGCGGCGCTGATCCCGGACAATACCTCGCTGTTCCTCAATCTCGGCACCACCACCGAGGAAGTCGCCCGCGCGGTGGCAGGCCGCACCGGCCTGCTGGTGGTGACCAACAACATGAACGTAGCGCTCGAACTGTACCGGAACCAGGCGATCCAGGTGATCGTCGCCGGCGGCACGTTGCGGCCGTCGGATGGCGGAATCGTCGGGCGGCTGGCGGCGGACGCATTCAGGCAGTTCAAGGCCGACATCGCTGTCATCGGCACCTCGGCGATCGATACCGACGGCGCGCTGCTCGACTACGATGTGCGCGAGGTGCAGGTATCGCGCGCGATCATCGAGAATGCGCGGCGGGTTATGCTGGTGACGGACTCGTCCAAGTTCACGCGTCGTGCGCCGGTACGGATCGCGCAGCTGGAGGAGATCGACATCCTCATCACCGACCGGTTGCCGAGCCCGGAACTTGCGGCTTTGTGCCGCAACGCCGGCGTCGAGGTGATCGAAACCGGGCCGCAGGAGAGCGACCCGTCAGCCTGACCGTCATTCGTTGCCAGGACGCGAAATGCGCACTTGCATGTTCGCTTTGTGCGTGACAGAACGAAAACCGAAATAAGCGCAGCCTATAACGCGCATGTCCGGGAACATTGTCGATGGCCATCACGCCGGAAGACCAGATCTACGACATCGCAATTATCGGCGGCGGCATCAACGGCTGCGGTATTGCGCGCGATGCGACAGGTCGTGGTCGTCGGGTGTTCTTGTGCGAACAGAACGACCTCGGCTCCGGAACATCGTCCGCTTCGACCAAGCTGATCCATGGCGGCCTGCGCTATCTCGAATATTACGAGTTCCGGTTGGTCCGCGAGGCACTGCGCGAGCGTGAGGTGCTCTGGGGCATTGCGCCGCATATCGTCTGGCCGCTCCGCTTCGTGCTGCCGTATCACGATAAGCTGCGTCCGGCCTGGCTGCTCCGGTTGGGATTGTTCCTGTACGACAACATCGGTGGTCGGAACCGCCTGCCGCCGACACGGTCCGTCAACCTGCATACCGATGTCGTCGGCGGTCCGTTGAAGCCGGAGTTTGCCCGGGGTTTCGAATATTCCGATTGCTGGGTCGAAGATTCCCGCATGGTGGCGCTGAACGCCGCCGCCGCCGCCTCGATGGGCGCCACCATCATGACGCGCACCCGCTGCGTATCGGCCGAGAAGCACGATGGCGGCTGGGACGTCACCGTCGAGAGCGTCGAAGACGGCACGCGCCAAACCATCCGCGCACGGTCGCTGATCAATGCCGCCGGCCCCTGGGTCGACAGCGTGGTGCAGAAGGTGGTGCGCGACAACAACCGCGCACCGGTCCGGCTGGTCCAGGGCAGCCACATCGTGGTGCCGCGGCTCTACGATCACGACCAGTGCTACATCTTCCAGAACGACGACAAGCGCATCTTCTTCGTCATTCCCTACGAGCAGGACTTCACCCTGATCGGCACCACCGATCAGGACTACACCGGCGATCCGGCACTGGTCAGCGCGTCGGCGGAGGAGATCGCCTATCTCTGCCGCTCCACCAGCGACTATCTGAAGCAGCCGGTCACGCCGGACATGGTGTGCTGGACCTATTCTGGCGTCCGTCCCCTCTATGCCGAGCAGGCGACTGGTTCGGCGGCCCAGGCCGCGACACGCGACTACGTGCTGAAGCTCGACGCGGAGAACGGCGCGCCACCGCTGCTGACGATCTTCGGCGGCAAGATCACCACCTATCGCCGGCTCGCCGAAGCGGTGCTGGCCAAGCTCGACGCGCATCTTCCGGCCGCGACCGGCAGGAAGCCGGGCTGGACCGGAAAGGTGGCACTGCCTGGCGGCGACTTCGCCCGCGACGGCTACGAAGGGCAGGTCGCGGACCTCGCCAGGGATTACGGCTTCGTTCCGCACAAGCAGCTTCGCCGGCTGGTACGCCTGTACGGCACACGTGCACGCATCCTGCTCGGCGACGCACGGAGCGAAGCGGACCTGGGCCGTGATTTCGGTGCCGGATTGACGCAGGCGGAGCTACGGTACCTGGTGCGGCACGAATGGGCACGAACCGGCGACGACGTGCTGTGGCGCCGTACCAAGCTCGGCCTGCGGCTGGACCCGGTGGCACGCGCTGCAGTCGACGGAGCGGTGCGCGCCCTGGCGGATGCGGAACCCGAAGCGACGGTTCGGGACGCTAGCGGGATCGAGCAGAAGCAATGAGTGTCGTTCTCGAACATGTCGGCTTGCGTGACGGTAACGACATCATCATCAACGATGTCAGCCTGGCGTTCGAACGCGGCACGATGAACGTGCTGCTCGGGCCGACCCTGAGCGGCAAAACCACGCTCATGCGATTGATGGCCGGCCTCGACCATCCGACCAGCGGACGTATCCTGGTCGACGGCAAGGATGTCGCCAAGGTGCCGGTGCGCCGTCGCTCGGTGGCAATGGTGTATCAGCAGTTCGTCAATTATCCGTCCCTGTCGGTCTATGAGAACATCGCGTCGCCGCTGCGTGTCGCCGGGGTCGGAAAGGCCGAGATCGAGACGCGCGTGGCGGAAGCGGTGCGGGTGCTGCGGCTCGAGCCGTTCCTGCGCCGGCTGCCGGCCGAACTGTCCGGCGGCCAGCAGCAGCGCACCGCGATCGCCCGGGCGCTGGTGAAGCAGGCCGAACTGGTCCTGCTCGACGAGCCGCTGGCCAATCTCGACTACAAGCTCCGCGAGGAACTGCGCGAGGAACTGCCGCGCCTGTTCGCCGCCTCGGGTGCGATCCTGGTCTATGCCACCACCGAGCCGTCCGAGGCGCTGCTGCTGGGTGGCCGTACCGCGACCCTCTGGCACGGGCGCATGACCCAGGAAGGGCCAACCCCGTCGCTGTATCGCAGCCCGGGCAATCTCGATGCGGCGCGGGTGTTTTCCGATCCGCCGCTCAACGAGCTGGCGATCGAGATCCGCGGCGGCAGCGCCTGCCGCATTGATGGGACGCCACTGCCCGAGGGCATGGTCCCGGCCCTGGCGGACGGCAGCTACATCCTCGGCTTCCGCGTCGAGCATGCGACGGTCGTCGACCAGGCAGCCGGATACGGGGCGAACGAGAATAGCGCGGTGTTCAACGGCACCGTCTCGGTGACCGAGATCAGCGGCTCGGAAAGCTTCGTGCATGTCGATCTCGGCTTCGCGATCTGGGTGTGTCTCGTTCTCGGCGTGCATGACTGGCGACCGGGTGCCACCGCCGCGGTCGCGGTCGATCCGCAGGGAATTTTCGTGTTCAGGCCGGACGGATCGCGCCTGGAAACCGCCGTGCCGGCAGCAACGCACGCGTTCGCCGGCTGAGGGGGCAAGGACATGGCCAGCATCACCCTCGACGGCATCGGACATGCCTATCCGTCCCGCGACCCCGGAGAAGCCAAGCGCTATGCGCTGAAGCCGGTTCATCATGTGTGGCAGCACGGGCGTGCCTACGCGCTGCTCGGGCCGTCCGGCTGCGGCAAGACCACGCTGCTCAACATCATCTCGGGACTGGTCATCCCGTCGGACGGACGGCTGCTGTTCGACGATGTCGACGTGACGCGGTTGCCGACCGAGAAGCGCAACATCGCGCAGGTGTTCCAGTTCCCGGTCATCTACGACACCATGACAGTGCGCGAGAACCTGCTGTTCCCGCTGCGCAACCGGGGCGTGGACAAGCGCATCGCGCATGATCGCGTGGTCGAGATCGCCGGGCTGCTGGACCTGGTGCCGGTGCTCGACCGCCGTGCCCGGGGCCTCACCGCCGACGCCAAGCAGAAGATCTCGCTCGGCCGCGGACTGGTGCGGTCGGACGTGTCGGCGGTGCTGTTCGACGAGCCGCTGACGGTGATCGACCCGGCGCTGAAGTGGGAACTGCGGTCGAAGCTTAAGGCGGTCCACGAAGCCCTCGACATGCTGATGATCTACGTGACCCACGACCAGGTCGAGGCGATGACCTTCGCCGACGAGGTGGTGGTGATGAACGACGGCCGGGTGCTGCAGATCGGAACCCCGACCGAATTGTTCGAGCGGCCGGCACACGCGTTCGTCGGCTACTTCATCGGCTCGCCGGGAATGAACTTCCTGCCGGCGCGCCTCGAGGGGTCCGCCGCACGCGTCGCCGACGCGGTGTTCCCGCTCGATGCCCGTTACGGCCCGCAGGCCGGCGAGGTGAAGCTGGGCTTCCGTCCGGACTATGCGACGGTGACGCCCGACGGCGAGGGCATCCCGGTGCAGGTCCTGCGCATCGAGGATCTCGGCCGCCGGCGGCTGGTGCGCGTCGCACTCGGACCGCACGAACTGGTGGCGACGCTGCCGCCCGGCATGGAGCTGAACGAACCGACCGCCAGGCTGCAGGTCGGATCGCAGCATCTGCACATCTATGTCGATGACGAACGCATAACTGGCGAACAGATCGGGGGCGAGCTCGCATGATGGACAAGCCGCTCAACAACCGGGCCTGGTTCTTCCTGATCCCGGTTCTGGTGTTCGTCCTGTTCTCGTCGCTCATCCCGCTGATGACGGTGGTGAACTACTCGGTCCAGGACACGATGGGCCAGAACAACTTCTTCTATAATGGGATTGCCTGGTTCCAGAACCTGCTCGATCCCAGCACCGATATCGGCGGACGCTTCGCCAGCGCGCTAGTACGCAACCTGATCTTCTCCTTCGTCGTGCTGGCGATCGAACTGCCGCTCGGCGTCGCCGCCGCGATCTGTATTCCGCGGCATGGCTGGCGGGTCGGCGCGACCCTGGTGCTGATCGCGCTGCCGCTGCTGATCCCCTACACGGTGGTCGGCACGATCTGGCAGATCTTCGCCCGCGCCGACATCGGCCTGCTCGGCTACGTGCTCAATCATCTCGGCATTCCCTACAACGATACGCAGGATCCGACCTCGGCCTGGGCGACGATCGTGGTGATGGATGTGTGGCACTGGACCGGGATGGTGGCGCTGCTTGCCTATGCCGGTCTGAAATCCATTCCCGACGCGTTCTACCAGGCGGCGCGTATCGACGGGGCCGGACGCTGGTCGGTGTTCCGCAACATCGAACTGCCCAAGCTGCAGAAGGTGCTGGTGATCGCAGTGCTGCTGCGCTTCATGGGCAGCTTCATGATCTATACCGAGCCATCCGTGGTGACCGGTGGCGGTCCCGGCGAGTCGACCAGTTTCCTGTCTCTCGATCTGGTGAAGATCGCCCTGGGGCAGGTCGATCTCGGTAACGCGGCAGCGATGTCCCTGGTCTACAACCTCATCACGCTGACGATCTGCTGGGTATTCTTTACCGTCATGACCCAGATCGACCGCCGGAAGGACGTGTGATGCGTATCAACGGACGTTCCATCGGCATCGCAGCGTATCTGCTGGCCCTGTTCCTGCCGATCTATTGGCTCCTGAACATGTCGTTCAAGACCAACGGCGAGATCATGTCCCGCCTGTCCCTATGGCCGCACCACATCAGCTTTGCGAATTATGGCCACATCTTCGGCGACCCTGTCTGGTATCTCGGCTTCCTGCATTCACTGACCTACGTGCTGCTGAACACCGTGATCTCGGTGACGGTGGCACTTCCGGCCGCCTATGCGTTCAGCCGCTACCGCTTCATCGGCGACAAGCACCTGTTCTTCTGGCTGCTGTCCAACCTGATGGCGCCGCCGGCGGTCTATGCGATGCCGTTCTTCAACTTCTACTACTCGATCGGTCTGTTCGACACGGTGTGGGCGGTGGCCCTGGCGCATTGCCTGTTCAACGTGCCGCTCGCGGTGTGGATCCTGGAGGGCTTCATCTCCGGCGTGCCGCGTGAGATCGACGAGACGGCAGCGCTCGACGGCTACTCGTTCCCGCGCTTCTTCGTGAAGATATTCCTGCCGCTGATCGGTAACGGCATCGGCGTCGCCGCCTTCTTCTGCTTCATGTTCTCATGGGTCGAACAGTTGCTGGCGACGACGTTGACCACCGTGAACGCCAAGCCGATCGCCGCGGTCATGACCCGGGTCTATTCCGCCGCGGGAATGGACTGGGGCCTGCTGGCAGCGGCAGGCGTGCTGACGATGATCCCGGGCGCCATCGTCATCTGGTTCGTCCGCAACCACATTGCCAAGGGCTTTGCCCTCGGTCGGGTCTGAGGAGGCCGATCATGGGCTGGATGGCCTGGAACTGGCACACGGCGGTATTCTTCGTTGCCATCGTGCTGCTGCTGACCGTGATGACGCTGCTGGCTGTGTATCGCCCGGAGACCCCGCGCAAGGGGATCCTGCGGTTCCCGACCACCCGCGGCGACCGGCTTTTCGTGTCGCTGATCGGATCAGCGTTCATCTACATCTTCTGGATTCGTTTCACCGGCGGTAGCATGATGTGGCCGGCGGCGATCCTGTCGGTGGTTTATTGCGTGGCGATGTTCCGCTTCGCCTGAGCCGCCGCTACGAATACGTCAAACAGCCGGAACAAGCCCACAGAAGGCTGCAGACCGGCGGAAACCCCAAGGAGGACAATCATGGACATTACCAGACGCGATGCAATCAAGGCGGCGGCGGCCGTCGGCGTGACCGGCAGCGGCATCCTGATCAACAGCCGCCCGTCGCACGCGCAGCAGGTCGATGCCGCAAAGAAGTGGGTGGACAGCGAGTTCCAGCCTTCGACCCTGTCGAAGGACGAGCAGATGTCCGAGATGGAGTGGTTCATCAAGGCCGCGAAGCCGTTCGTCGGGATGAAGGTGAACTGCGTTTCCGAGATCCTGAACATCCACGAATACGAGTCCAAGACGCTGACCAAGGCGTTCGGCGAGATCACCGGCATCCAGGTCAATCACGACCTGATGGATGAAGGCCTGCTGGTCGACAAGATCGAAGTCGAGATGCAGTCGGGCCGGCCGATCTACGATTTCTGGATGAACGATTCCGACTTCATCGGCACCCATCCTCGCTACAAGGATATCGTCGGCGGATCGCTGACCGACTTCATGGCGGCCGACGGCAAGGACGTTACCAGCCCGACCCTCGACCTGAAGGACTTCATCGGCCTGTCGTTCGGGACCTTCACCGACGGCAAGCTGTATCAGCTCCCCGACCAGCAGTTCGCCAACCTCTATTGGTTCCGGCATGACTGGTTCAACCGCGCGGACCTGAAGGCGCAGTTCAAGCAGAAGTTCGGCTACGAGCTGGGCGTTCCGGTGAACTGGTCCGCCTACGAGGACATTGCCGAGTTCTTCACCAACGACGTCAAGAACATCGACGGCGTCCGCGTCTATGGCCACATGGATTACGGCAAGAAGGACCCGTCGCTCGGCTGGCGCTTCACCGATGCCTGGCTGTCGATGGCCGGAGGCGGTGATCGCGGCCTGCCGAACGGCCGTCCGGTCGACGAGTGGGGCATCCGCATGGAGGATGGCCGTCCGCGTGGTTCCTCGATCAGCCGCGGTGGCGATGCCAACGGTCCGGCAGCCGTCTACGCCCTGACCAAGTTCGTGGAGTGGCTCAAGAAGTACGCTCCGCCGGAAGCAGCCGGAATGGACTTCCTGGAAGCCGGGCCTGTCCCGGGCCAGGGCCACATCGCGCAGCAGATCTTCTGGTACACGACCTTCTCGGAATCCATGACCAAGCCGGGTTCGCAGGTGATGAACGCGGACGGTACGCCGAAATGGCGCATGGCGCCGAGCCCGCACGGTGCGTACTGGAAGGAAGGGCAGAAGCTCGGCTACCAGGATACCGGTTGCTGGACGATGCTGAAATATGCCGATCCGCAGCGCGTCAAGGCAGGCTGGCTCTACGCCCAGTTCTGCACCTCGAAGTCGGTCACTCTCAAGAAGGCGGTGCTGACCCAGCATCTGATCCGCGAGAGCGACGTGCAGAGCCAGGCGATGACGGATCTTGCGCCGAAGCTCGGCGGACTGGTCGAGTTCTATCGCTCGCCGGCCCGCAAGAACTGGACGCCGACCGGCGTGAACGTTCCCGACTACGGCAAGATGGCGCAGGTCTGGTGGCAGAACGTGTCCAACGCGATCGCCGGCTCGGTCACGCCGCAGCAGGCGATGGACGGGCTCGCGCGCGACCAGGACGCAATCATGGCGCGCATCGAGCGGTCCGGCGTGCAGGGCGATCTCGGTCCGAAGATGAACCCGATCATGACGCCGGAATATTGGTACAAGAAGTCGGCGGCCGACGGAAACCTGGCACCGCAGCGCAAGCTCGCAAACGAGAAGCCGCAAGGGCAGACCATCGCCTATGAGGAACTGCTCAAGAGCTGGGCTCCGGGGCAGCCTGCTCCGGACGCGAACAAGGGCTAGAGCCGTCACGCTAACGGGTCCCGGGTGCATCGCGCATCCGGGACCCTTTTTTTCGGTGGCCTGTCATGACCGCATCACACCCTGCCCACGCGCATGTCCTGGTCATCGACCAGGGCACCACGTCGACCCGCGCCATCGTGTTCGACCACCACATGCATCCGGTGGCGCAGGCGCAGGAAGAGTTTCCACAGATCTACGCGCAGCCCGGCTGGGTCGAGCATAATCCGGAAACGCTCTGGGCCACGGTACTCGGAACCGCGCGGGCCGCACTGCAGAAGGCCGGACTTGCCGCCTCCGACATCGCCGCCCTCGGCATCGCAAACCAGCGCGAAACCACGCTGATCTGGGAGCGCTCGTCCGGGCGCCCGATCCATAACGCCATCGTCTGGCAGGACCGCCGCACCGCCTCGATCTGCGACCGGCTCGAGCGCGACGGCCATGCCGAGCTGATCGCCGAGCGCACCGGCCTGCGCATCGATCCTTATTTTTCCGGCACCAAGATAAGCTGGATGCTGGACCAGGTTCCGGGCGCACGAGCACGGGCCGAGCGCGGCGAGCTGGCGTTCGGGACGGTCGATAGTTTCCTGATCTGGCGACTGACCGGCGGCCGGGTGCATGCGATCGACGCGACCAACGCGTCCCGCACCCTGCTCTGCGACATACGCAGCGGGACGTGGGATCCGGACTTGGTCAGGCTGCTGGATATCCCGGTATCCCTGCTGCCGGAAATCCGTGACAGTGCCGGCAGCTTCGGCGAAACGCTGCCGGAACTGCTCGGCGGGGCCATCGCCATTCGCGGCGTGGCCGGCGACCAGCAGGCAGCCCTGATCGGCCAATGCTGTTTCAGCCCGGGCACCATCAAGGCGACCTACGGCACCGGCGGCTTCATCCTGCTGAACACCGGAACCGAGCTGAAACGGTCCAAGCACCGACTGCTGTCGACGATCGCGTGGCAGCGCAACGGCGTGCGCCATTACGCGCTCGAGGGATCGATCTTCTCGGCGGGTGCTGCGGTGCAGTGGCTGCGTGACGGGCTCGGACTGGTGGAAAGTTCCGCCGAGACCGGCCGGCTGGCCGAGGCCGCGGACCCGGCGCAGACCCTCTATCTGGTGCCGGCCTTCACCGGTCTCGGTGCGCCGCACTGGGACAGTCGCGCCCAGGCGCTCATCACCGGCATTACGCGAGGCACCACCAAGAAGGAACTGGCGCGCGCCACGCTGGAAAGCGTCGGCTTCCAGACGCGCGACCTGCTCGCCGCGATGCTGGCCGACGACGACGAGCCGGATCGCACGCGCAGTGTTTTCCGCGTCGATGGCGGCATGTCCGCGAGCAACTGGACCATGCAGTTCCTGGCCGACACGCTCGACATGCCGATCGATCGGCCGGCGTTCCGGGAGACCACCGCGATGGGGGCCGGCTACCTGGCCGGGCTGGACGCTGGCGTGTATCCGGAGCCGGAGATCTTCGAGCGCCAGTGGAAGCTGGATCGACGCTTCATGCCGAACGCGGTGCCGGAAGATCGCGATCGTCGCTATCGTGGATGGCAGCGCGCGGTAAAGCTGGCTCTGACCCCGCAGGACGAGTAGCGCCCGCCGACAGGAGGCAGGAACCGCAATGCGTGTCCGGTTTCGATGCGACCCGAACCTGCTTGCAAGCCTGAGCCCGCCGGTTCCGGCTCGCGACGCCCTGCCGGACTGGCTGCGGTCCATGCCCGGCATGGCCGCATCCGACATGCATGACGGCGCGCCGATCCGCACGGTGAAGCAATGCCCGCCTTTCGTGGACGCGATGATGCAGGGGTTCGTGATGACCCTGCCATGCGACGTGCAGGTGCGGGACGGGGTGCTGTCCTGGAACTGGGATGTCCCGGCGCTGGCAACCGGCACCCATCCACGCGCGCCGATGTCGTTCCATGCCGCTGCCCAGGTGGAAGGAACCCCGTTCGTGCGGGGAGAGCAGCTGGTGGTGAAGTTCAACTCGTTCTGGACCATACGGCTGGACCCCGGCTGGTCGCTGCTGGTCAGTCATCCAGTCAACCGGGACGATTTGCCGTTCCGGCTGCTGAGCGGCCTGGTCGATGCGGACCGCTTCCACGAGGTCGGCATCCTGTTTCCGGCGATCTGGCTCGCTCCCGGCTTCGAGGGCGTGCTGCCCCGCGGCATGCCGGTCGCGCAATGCATCCCGGTCCGACGCGACGCGCTGACGCTGGATATCGGTGCCTTCGATGCCGACGAGCAGGCGCGCTACGAGGCCACCGCGCGCATCCTGACCGAGGAAACCGGTCATTATCGCCGGGTGACCCGCGCATAGGCGGCCGGCGACGGCAGGCCGTCCATGATCGTGGTGCGGTTGCAGTATGTAACGAGACCGGTTGTTCGCATGCTGCAATGGTTTGACACACCCGGACCGATTGGCGTGTCCGGCAGACCTGCGCGAAAAGGGCCATCCGATGAAGTCTCGCTATAGGCTTCCTGCAGCCTCGATCCTGGTAGCCGCCCTCTGCTCCGGTTGCGGTCCGATGATGAGCGTCTCCAGCCCGACCCTCATGAGCGGTGCCGAGCTGTCCCAGGGACGGCGTGGCGACACCAGGGACTTCCACATGAACGATCGGATCGTGCAGCTCGTCGATTTCACATGGACCGACCCGACGCAGGATGCCGGGACCCATGAGTGCGAGTGGAAATGGTACCGCGACGGAAAGCTGGTATCGGACACGCCCGAGAAGCGTATCTATTTCGCCAGGACCCCGTTCACACTTCGCACCATGCGGCCGGCAGCGCCCCTCGGGATCGGCCACTACTCCGTCGATACGATCGTGGACGGCACCGTCGTCGCGGTCAGCGCCTTCACCATCACCGGGTGAGCGAAGCGACCGAGCGCTGACGGCCCCGTTCGGCACGTGCCTGCAGGTCCTCCCGCAGCCGGCGGGGATCGAGGAACATCAGTCCCGTGCGGCCCGACACCAGCGACTGCGCGATCCGACCGAAGCTCGCCGGACGCAGCGCCAGCGCCTGAGCATAGGCGTCGAGCGCCTCCTCGATCAGGCCGCACTCGCCGAGCGCCACGCCGAGGTTGAGGGCGGCCTCGTGGAAGTCCGCGCGGGCACCGAGCGCCGATCGATAGGAGGCCGCCGCGGCGTCGTGCCGGCCGTGATCCTGATGCAGCAGCGCCAGGCTGTACCAGCCCTCCGCGAATGCCGGATCGAGCGTGGTCGCCTGCTCGAACGCGGCGAGAGCCGCCGCGTGCTGGCCGGACGCGAGCAGAGCGCGACCCAGCAGGTGCTGCGCCCGCGATGCCTGGTTCGCCGCCGCCTGGCCCGACAGGCCGCGCAGGCCCCGCCTGATGGCGATCAGGCTGGCATCGGTCCGGCCCCGTTCCAGCAACGCGTCGCCGATCGCCAGCCAGCCGCTTGCAAACCCGTCATGCCGTTCGAGCTGCGGCAGCAGAGTGCCCGCTTCGGCGTCGCCGGCGCGGAGCAGCAGGGCGGCAAGCGTGAACAGCGCGCGCGGCTCGTCCGGCCGCGCCGCCAGCGCCGCGCGCGCCGTCGCGATCGGATCGTTGCCGTCGGATGCAGGCTCTGATCGCAGTGGGGCGGCACCGGGGCGGGGCGGTCTGCGGATGGCCGGTCTCCCTGGCGCGATGACTGCGATCTCCGACCGACTATCGTCAGTTCGTGCGGTTCGGGCCAGAGGCGTGGGCGAGGCTGCTGGATCCGGCCACGTCGTTGGCGACCGGAAGCGTCATCGTGACCAGCAATCCGCCATCCATGCGATTGCGCAACGTGATGTCGCCGCCATGTGCGCGGACGATGGTTCGCGCCGAGGTCAGTCCAAGACCGACCCCGCCGGTCTGCCGGTTACGGGATGGATCGACCCGATAGAAGGGCTGGAACACCGCTTCCAGCAGCGGCTCCGGTATGCCCGGGCCATCGTCGCGTACGGACAGGACCGGCCCGGCCTGGGTGACATCGAGTTCCGCGGTCGCATGCGTCGCATAGGTGCAGGCGTTTTCGATGACATTGCCGATCGCCCGCTTCAGCGCGGAGGGCCGGCCGTAATAGACGACATGATCCGTGCCCTCGAAAACCACCCTCTTTCCCTGATCGGTGAGATCGTCGACGACCAGCCGGACCATCTCCGAGACGTCGAACCGCGTGGAGTGTTCCTGGATTGCGTCGTCGCGAAAGAAGGCGAGCGCCGCGTCGATCATCGCCTGCATCTCGTCGACGTCGCGGAACAGGCGCCGCTGCTGTTCGCGATCGTCGAGGAGTTCACCGCGCAGTCGCATCCGGGTCAGTGGCGTGCGCAGATCGTGCGAGATCGCTGCCAGCATGTCGGTACGGTCGGTCACGAAGCGGCGGATCTGGGTCTGCATCGCGTTGAACGCGGCAGCCGCACTGCGCAACTCGGCCGGCCCATGCTCGACCATCGGCAATGCTCTCGGATCGGCGCCGAACCGGCGTGCGGCATCCGCGAACGCGGCGATCGGGCGGACCAGGGTCTGTGCCGCGAGTAAGGCGATCGCAAAGGTCGCGAGCAGGACGAAACCGATGATCAGGGCATTATGACGCCAGTGGCCGATCCCCCAGTCGCGCTTCGGAACGCTGAACACGATCCAGGTGCCGTCGTCGAGCGCGATCAGCATGCCGTAGGCCGCAGTCCTGAACGTCCGGTCGTTGCGGATCGCCTCGGGTTGTTTCGAAGTCTCGAAGGCCAGGACAAGACGGTTCGGGTCGTGCAACAGGCCGCGCATGACGTCGCGCAGCACCTTCGATCGTGGCTGTTTCGGAAGCTCCGGCGCGGTCGGCAGCCATGTGACCCGGACCCGGTCGGTTCCGGCGATCGTGGCAAGCTGCGGCCGGATCGAGACCGGCGCTGCCGAGATCAGCCGCGTCACGGTCGCCGCCTGCTCGAGCAGGCCCGAGTTGATCAGGTCGGGGTTCGCATACACGCCGGCGATGTCGATGAAGGCGACGTCGAGGCCGGCCGAGGCCGACATTGCGAGCATCACCGTCAGTGTCAGTCGCCAAAACACCGTGTCGCGTGGAAGCAGGCGTCTCATCCCGGCCGAACATCGGGCGTGAAGATGTAGCCGCCGCTGCGGACCGTGCGGATGATTGTCGGCACCTTGGCATTCGGCTCGAGCTTGCGCCGCAACCGGCTGACCTGCGTGTCGATGCTGCGGTCGAACACGTCATGCGCGGCGCCGTGGGCCAGGTCGAGAAGCTGTTCCCGGCTCATCACCTGTTGCGGGCGTTCGGCGAATGCCAGCAGCAGGTCGAACTCGCGCCCAGACAACGGCACCAGGATCTTCTGCTCCGACCGCAACTCGCGTCGCGCGACATCGAGCCGCCAGGTATCGAACAGCAGCAGCGGCCTGGTGGGCGTGGCGGCGGATACCCGGCCGGGCTCGCTGCGCCGAAGCACCGCCTTGACCCGTGCCAGCAGCTCGCGCGGATCGAACGGCTTGCTGATGTAGTCGTCGGCGCCAAGCTCCAGCCCGACAACACGGTCCATCGGTGTCGTAGCGGCAGTCAGCATGATGACAGGCAGCGTCGAGTTCGCGCGCAGCCGCCGGCACAGCGACAAACCATCCTCGCCCGGCATCATCAGATCCAGGATGACCAGATCGACCGTTGCATCTTCGAGCACCTTGAACATCTCGATCCCGTTGCGGGCAACGCTGACATCATGGCCGTACGACGTGAAGAAGCGAGCAAGCAGGGACAGAATATCTTCGTCGTCATCGACAATGAAAAGATGCGGCATGATCGTCATTACCAAATAATAGGACGCTCGATTGTCGGCATGATGTCAGCCCGGGTGAGTTTCGTGTCAAGTTCGACACAGTTTGCCGCGCCGGGGACAAGTCCGACATCAAGCATACATGAACCAAGCATAGTGTCGCCGCGGTCACATCCAGGCCTGTCTCAGGCCCTATAGGAAACAGAACTGCCATGCGACAGCTCCTGTCCGCCGCGATCCGTGTCGTGCCGTTTCTCCTGCCTCCGCTCATGCTGTCCGCCTGCGCTCACGACAGCGCGGATCTTGCCGCCAACGACCCGGCCGCTCCGACGAACCGCACGGTGTTCGGCGGCAACATGTTTGTCGATCGTCATGTCGTTAAGCCGGTCGCGCGCTTCTATGTGTCCGACATCCCGAACGGTGCGCGGCACGGTGTGCATCATTTCGTCTCCAATCTCGAGGAACCTAAGGTCTTCATCAATGACGTGTTGCAGGGAAATATGAGCAGGAGCTGGAATACCCTCCAGCGCTTCACGATAAATACCACGATCGGTGGCCTCGGCCTGTTCGATGTCGCACAGGGATGGGGGCTGCCGAAACATAATGCCGATTTCGGCCAGACGCTTGGTGTCTGGGGAGTGGGCACCGGCCCGGACGTTCAGTTGCCGCTGCTGGGATTCAGCAACCTGCGGGATGTTGCAGGAGACGGGATCGGCATCATCGCAAACCCATTCACCCTGGTCACCGGCCCGGTCGTCGCCATCATAAGCGGCACGGACAAGGGCCTGGCCGTGGTCGATGGTCGTGCCGACCTGCTCCCGGTCACGGACAACGTGGATAAGACCTCCCTCGATCGCTATGCGACGTACCGTTCGATGCTGGATCAGCACCGCGCGGCGTTCATCCAGGAGGGGCGCGAGGGCAGGGTGCGTCCGGTCAAGGCGGACGTCGCGGTCGTGGACAGCCCGCCGGTGCATTCATGAACGCGTGTCTCCGCATACCGGATTTCGACTGGGAAGACCGCGAGATCCTGCCGGACCTCTGGTACCTGGCCTGCGCGGCCGCCGCCATCAAACCGGGGCAGATCGTGCCGGTCGACATGCCGGACCGGCCCGTCCTGCTCGGACGCCTCAACAGCGGCGAGCTGTTCGCCTATCGCGATGCCTGTCCCGGTTGCGGAGTTCCGCTGCGATACGCGACGTTCGAGAACGACCGACTGAGCTGCTGCCTGCAGGGATGGCGTTTCGACGCGTTGGATGGAGCCTGCATGCATGGTCCGTCCGGTGCCGACGAACTCTCGACGAGTGCAGCATATTTCCGGCTGGACGCAATTCCGGTCGTCGAACGCTACGGCCAGTTATGGATCCTGTCGCAAGCTGCAAGACAGGCGAGCCGCACCGCTCCCTTCTTTCCGGGGTTGCCGATTTCGGCGACCGAGCATCCGCAGGTCAGCGTGGTGCTTCGTCTGCCGCACGATTTCGGGCCGGTGTCCCGTGTTGTCGATGCCGTGCATCCGACCTTCGCGCGTGCGTCCAGTTGGTGGACCCAGGACCGGACCGGACTATTCGCACCGAAGCGAAAGGAGTTCGAGGCAACCGCACTGGGTTTTCGGGTGCGGTGCCATGGCCTGAAACCACGCGCGCTGCCGTACCGGTTGTTCGGGCCGGACATCAGCATCGATATCGAGGTCAGACTGCCGGGGATCCGGATCGAGCACATCTCGGGCAGCCGCGGCAGCGCCTGTATCCTGATGGCGGCGACGCCGGCTGCGGGAGGGTTCACCGACCTGCATTGCAGTCTCTACTGGACGGTTCCGTGGCTGGCGCCGGCCAGGCCGATCCTGCGCCACATGCTGCGGACGTTCCTCGGACACGAACACGATCTCCGGGCAAGGCCGAAACCCGGGAAACAGGCGACTGTCCCGACCAGCGTCTCGGACCGCGCATTCGTCGAGCGGAACCCGGAGACGCCGTGGTTTCACCGGATCCGGCAGGAGTTCATCGACAGCAGCCGCCAGGGACGCCCGTTCCTCAATCCGGTCGCGGCGCAGGGACCGAGCGTCTGAACGCCGGTTCAGAGCGAAGGCAATCCGTCCCCGGGATCATCATGACCCCGATCATGCTTGCCCAATGACCAGCATGGCGCCAGATTGGCTCGGGCACTAAGCTCGAATTAATCAAAAAACGAAAAACGGCGGGGACGCTTCATGAACATCAACGGTCGAGTGGGCCTGGCTGCGCTGTTCGGCGCGGGCATGCTGGCAATGGCGGTGCCTGCCTCGGCGGCAGATGCCTATTCCTGGCCCGACAACATTCCACCGGCCGCCAAGGCGCTCATGCAGCCGCCACCGTTGTCGCCGTTTGGCCAGAAGGTGCCGGGCTATCCGCAAGGCGCGCCCGCCTCCTCACCGGACGTGCTGACCTTCACACCGGAGCAGATCGCCAAGCTCAAGGCCGGCCACTACACGGCAGGCATCGTCATGCAGACCATGGATGCAGGCTGGCCGATGCTGCAGGTGCGCGGCATCACGCAGACGCTGGCGTCGTTCGGGATCACCGTCGTTGCAACGACCAATGCGAAGTTCCAGCCCGGCAAGCAGATCAGCGACCTCGAGGAGGTCATCGCCCGCAAGCCCGACGTGATTTTCTCCGTGCCGCTCGATCCGCTGGGAGAATCCGCTGCCTACAAGAAGGCTGCTGCCGCCGGCATAAAGCTGGTCTTCATGGATAACGTCGCCGTCGATATGACACCGGGCAAGGATTACGTGTCGGTGACCGCGTCCGACAACCAGAGCAACGCGATGTTCGCGACGCGCGAACTGGCTGCCCGCATCGGCAACAAGGGCGAGATCGGTTTCATCACCCTGGTCTACGACTACTATTATTCGGTCGCCGCCCGGAAAGTCGGCATGCTGAAGGCGCTTGAATCGCTGCCCGACGTCAAGCTGGTCCAGACCAGCACCTTCGCCACGCCGGAAAAAGCCTACGGCGTCGCCACCGCGATGATGACCGCGCATCCGAACCTCAAGGGGATCTTCGTCGCCTGGGATACGCCCGCCGAGCAGGTCGTGGCAGCCGCCAAAACCCTCGGGCGCAAAATCGTCGTCACCACCAACGATCTTGCAACCGACAGCGCCTATTACGTCGCCCGCGACGAGATCTCGGCGATCGGCTCGCAGCGTCCGTACGACCAGGGCGTGGCCGAGGCGAAATCGGCCGGCTATGCGCTGCTCGGCCTGAAAGTGCCGCCGTATATCGAGGTGCCGACCCTGGCCGTCACCAAGCTGAACCTGCTCAGCGCGCTCAAGGACGTCACCAAGGAGGAGCCGCCGGCATCGCTGGTCAAGCTCTGCAGGGGCCAGTGCTTCTGAAGGGGCCCGTGCTTCTCGAAGGGTCGGGACCTGTGACCGGGGCGGCGAGCGGCGCATGGGAGGCCGGTGACCCGCCTCTCGTCAGCCTGAGGCAGATCAGCAAGAGCTTCGGTGCGAACCGCGTTCTCTACGATGTCGACTTCGAACTGTTCCCCGGCGAGGTGCATGCGCTGCTCGGCGAGAACGGTGCTGGCAAGTCGACGCTGATGAAGATCCTGATGGGCATCCATCGGGCGGATGCCGGCGAGGTGGTGCTGCAGGGGGAACCGATCGGCGGCCACTCCGTCAGCGACCATCTGTCGCGCGGGATCGCGATGATCTTCCAGGAACTCAGCCTGATCCCGAACGGCACCGTGGCCGAGAACGTGTTTCTCGGCCACGAGCCGCAGGTGGCCAGGCTCTGGGTCGACCAGCGGGCGATGCGCCGGGAGACGGAGCGCCTGATCGCGTCGCTCGGCTTCGAATTGTCGGCCGATGCGGAGATCCGCTCGCTGGCGTTCGCACAGCGACAGATGGTCGAGATCCTGAAAGCGCTGTCGCGTGGCGCGCGGGTGCTGATCATGGACGAGCCGACCTCGTCGCTTACCATGCGGGAGGAAACCGCGCTGTTCGAGCTGATCGCCGGACTGAAGCGCCGCGGCATCGGCATCATCTACATCAGCCATCGCATGGCCGAGATATTCGCCATCGCAGACCGGCTCAGCATCATCAAGGACGGCCGCATGATCGGCCCGCTGAAGCCCGGCGACACCTCGGTGGAAAAGATCGCGTCCATGATGTCCAAGGCATCGTCCGCGGCGACATTGCCGGCGAGCCCCGTCACGCCGGCCGTGCGTCCCACCTCGGCCGGCCCGGTTCTCGAAGTCCGCAGCCTGGCCACCCGAGGCAAGCTGCGCGACGTCTCGCTGGTCGTGGCGCCCGGGGAGGTCGTCGGCATCGCCGGGCTGGTCGGCAGCGGACGCTCGACGTTGCTGAAGGCCTTGTTCGGACTGCTGCCGGACTGCCGTGGCGAGATCCGGCTCGATGGCCGGGTGATCGCACCGGGACGCACCCACGCGGCGCTCGAGGCCGGCATGGCGCTGGTGCCGGAGGATCGTCGGCTCGAGGGCCTCGTGGTGAAGCACAGCCTGGCCGACAACATCGCGCTCCCGAGCCTGGATCGCCTGCGGCTCGGCCGCCTGCTGCCGATGGTGCCGGCGGCGCGCCAGGACCGCCTGTTCGAGCGCTTCCGGCAGGCCCTCAACATCGTGGCGACCGGTCCAAGCCAGCACGCGCAGCTTCTGAGCGGCGGCAACCAGCAGAAGATCGTGTTCGGCAAGTGGCTGGCGCGTGCGCCGCGGCTCCTGCTGCTCGACGAGCCGACCTCCGGCGTGGACGTCAACGCCAAGGCGGAGATGCGCGCGCTGATCCGCAGCACCGCGGCCACGGGAGTGGGCGTGGTGCTGGTCTCGTCCGAGTTCGATGAACTCGTGACCACCGCCGACAGGATCCTGATCCTGGTCGGCGGCTCCATCGTCGCCACGGCACCGGACCAGGCCGACGAACCGACACTGCGTGCCTTCCTTCAGACCGAAGTGACGGCCGCGAAGACAAGGGTTCCCGCATGACGGATATCGCACTGCCCGGCACCCGGCCGCCGCTAGGCCGGACGATCGGCAGGTTCCTGGCGGATCACGTCACCTTCGTGATCTTCGGTTTCGTCACCCTGTTCTTCATCGTGATGGCGCCGAATTTCGCGTCCGCGGCGACCGCCGGTGCTATCCTGCGCATTACCGCGATCGTGTCGGTGATCGCGGTCGGCATGACCTTCGTAATCGTATCGGGCGAGATCGACCTGTCGGTCGGTTCGGTCGCCAGCTTCTCGGGCATGATCGTGGCCATGCTGGTGCAGGCGAACTGGCCGTCCTGGGCGGCGGCCTTGCTGGTCCTGCTGATGGGCGCCGTCATCGGTGCGATCAACGGATTGCTGGTCACCCGGCTGCGCATCCCGTCCTTCCTGGTCACGCTCGGCATGCTGAGCGTGTTCTCCGGCGGGGCGATGACGCTGACCGACACCATGCCGGTGCCGATCGTCGACGACGCATTCGGCACGACGTTCTGGAACGGCCAGGTCGCGGGCCTGCCGATGCCGATCTGGTGGACGGTCATCACCGTTCTTGTCGGCGGGTTCCTGCTGCATTTCTCTCTGTTCGGCCGCCGCATCTTCGCCTGCGGCGGCAATGCCGTGGCGGCGCAGTTCACCGGCATCAATGTGGGCCGGATCAAGATCATCGGCTTCATGCTCTGCAGCATGTCCGCTGCCTTGGCGGGAATGATGCTGGCGGCACGCAGCGGTGCCGGCAATCCGAACATGGGGGTCGGGCTCGAACTCGATGTGATCGCCGCCGTCATCATCGGCGGCACCAGCCTGTTCGGCGGCTACGGCACCATCCTGGGTTCGGTGGTCGGCGCGATCTTCATCGGCATCATCGGCTTCGGCCTGCTGGTCATGGGGTTTTCCACCACCATCCAGGAGATCATCAAGGGCGCGATCATTATCCTAGCGGTCTCGGTCAACCGCCGCTGACTCGCATCCCGGGATCATAGCGTTTCGCCCAGGAACCCCGCACTTGCCACTGCGGCTGCGGGAGTGCACCTCTCCGGAACCGCCGATTTCTCGAATTTGATCAGGATCCACCCATGCGTTGCCCGTTCTGCGGCCACGAGGACACGCAGGTCAAAGACAGCCGGCCGAACGAGGACGGCGCCGCAATCAGGCGCCGCCGCTTCTGCGCCGGCTGCGGCCAGCGCTTCACGACGATCGAGCGGGTGCAGCTCAGGGAGCTGATGATCGCCAAGTCGGACGGGCGGCGGGTGCCGTTCGAGCGGGAGAAGCTGGCCCGCTCGATCCGCATCGCCATGCGCAAGCGTCCGGTCGATGAGGAGCGGATCGAGCGGATCGTCAACGGCCTGGTGCGTCAGCTCGAGGCCTCCGGCGAAACCGAGATCCCGAGCGCGCAGCTCGGCGAGCTGGTCATGGACACTCTGCGCGAGGTGGATACCGTCGCCTATGTGCGCTTTGCCAGCGTCTATCGCGACTTTCGCGAAGCCCGCGATTTCGAGACCATCCTGGGCTCGCTGACCAATGTCGCCCTGCGTGAGGCCGGCACCGATGCCGTTCGCGAGCTCGGAGCGGCCAGCCGCGAGTTCGGCGAGGCTGGACCTGACCGGCCAAAGGGACGATGAAGCGCGTCATGACCGCCATGACACGCCGATCGGACCGCCGCAGGGACATAACCTGATGGCGGAGGGCCAGACACGCCGCAAGCAGGCGCCACGCAGCAGGCCGCGCACTGCCGCGCGGGTCGGCGCCGTGCAGGCGCTGTTCCAGAGCGAGCAGGGCGGCGAGAGCGCGGAAAGCGTGATCGACCAGTTCGTGCGCCACCGCCTCGGCGAGCTGCCGGGTACCGGCGGCTACGAGGAAGGTCGCGTGCCCGATGCGGATGTGGCGCTGTTCGGCCGGATCGTGCGCACCGCGGTGACCGAGCAGGATCGGCTCGACCTGATGCTGGTCGAGGCGCTGCCCGAGGAATGGCCGCTGGCACGGCTCGATCCGGTGCTGCGGGCGCTGCTGCGCGCGGCCGGTGGCGAGCTCACGATGGCGGACGGCCCGCCCGGCCGGGTGGTGATCAACGAATATCTCGACGTGGCGCACGGGTTCTTCTCCGGCGACGAGCCGCGCATGGTGAACGGGTTGCTGAACGCGCTGGGCCGCCGGCTCCGGCCGCAGGATTTCGACGTCGATGCGCCGGCACCCGCCCCGGAACAGGAACCCGAACCGGACGTCTCCGAACAGACAGGTCCGTGACCGAGCCGGCTGCCGAGTTCGCTTTCATCGCGCGGCATTTCAGGCCGCTGGCCGGGCCGGGCGGGCTGGCGTTGTCGGACGACGCGGCGGTCTTTCTGCCCCCAGCCGGGCGCGAACTGGTGATGTGCGCCGACGCCATGGTGTCGGGCGTTCATTTTCTTGCCGCGGATCCGCCGGACACCGTGGCGCGCAAGCTGCTGCGGGTGAACCTGTCCGATCTCGCGGCAATGGGCGCCGAACCGCTCGGCTACCTGATGACCGTGTCGGTGCCACCCGACCTGCCTCCCAACTGGTTCGAGGGTTTCGGCGCCGGGCTGGCGATCGACCAGGCCCAGTACGGTCTCTCGCTCTTCGGCGGCGACACCACCTCGACCACCGGGCCGCTGGTCCTTTCTCTCACGATCGTCGGCCATGTCGCACCCGGCGCCGCGCTGCGTCGCAACGGTGCGCAGGCCGGCGACGGTATCTGGGTGACCGGAACCATCGGCGACGGCACCCTCGGCCTGGCCTGCCTGACCGGGGAACTCGATGACGACACCGGGCAGTTGGCCGACCGCTACCGGCTGCCGCAGCCGCGCATGGGGATGAAGCTGGCCGGCGTGGCGCATGCGGCGATCGACGTGTCCGACGGGCTGGTGCAGGACCTCGGGCATCTCTGTCGCGAGAGCGGCGTGGCTGCCCGGATCGAGGCGGCCCTGGTGCCGGCGTCGGAGGCGGCGCGTCAGGCCGGTCCGGCCTGGCTCGAGCGCCGGCTGAGCGGCGGCGACGATTACGAACTTCTGCTGGCGGTGCCGCCAGGGGCAGAGGCGACATTGCTCGCCGAGGCAGGGGCCGCTTGTATCCGGGTGACCCGGATCGGCATGTTCGAAGCCGGCCTGGACGCGGTCCACGTGATCGCCCCGGACGGCACTGCGCTCATCTTCGAGCGTCCCGGCTGGAGCCATTTTCCCGGATAGACCCAATTGGCGGCATGGTACCTGCTCGACCGGGATGTGCCATCGACGAGAAGAGAGCCAGAGCCAGATGCATGTGACCGCGCTGCCCGCCACCCTGCCGTCGCCAGCGGTGCCGGGTCATGCGCTCGACGCCGAGGCGTGCTGCATCGGGCAAATGCTGGTCGGAGCTCTCACGTTCGGCAGTGCAGCGGTAATTGGAGCGCGTCGATCCGCGCACGAAATGTTCCACGCGCGGTCGGGCGAGAGCATCGTGAATCGCGGCTTGCGCAATTGTAGCCTTCACCTCGGATCGGCGATAATGGTCGAACCGGGTTCGGAGCATGGGTTGGAAACTACCGGCATGACCAAGCTCCGCACATACGATCCGCCGACCTCATCCGTGCGGGACAGTCGGCCATGATGATCGACAACGAGGACCGGCTGGTGCCCGGCGGCCCGGCGTGAGTAGTTCCGAGCCGGCCGACCAGGCCATCCTGGCCGCACAGGCGGCGCGCTTCCTCGGTCTTTCCCTGGATCCCGCGCATCTCGACGGGATCGCCGCCAGTCTCGAACTGCTCGAAAGCCACGCGGCCCGGGTGATGGCGATGGTGCTGCCGCACGATATCGAGCCGGCACCGGTGTTCGTCGCGTGATCGACGCAACGGTTCTCGCCGATGGTGTGCGCACCGGTCGATGGTCGGCGGTCGAGCTGGTGAGGCAGGCACTCGACCGGATTGGCCGGCACGACCCGCTGCTGAACTGCTTCACCCATGTCCGGTCGACCGATTCCCTTGACGAAGCCGCCGCGTCCGATGCGGCGCGCGCCAGGGGCGAGGTGCAGGGCCCGCTGGCCGGGGTGCCGTTCGCGGTCAAGAACCTGTTCGACGTGGCGGGCCACACCACGATCGCCGGCTCGCGGGTGCTGGCCGGCCATCCTCCGGCGGAGCGGGATGCGACCATCGTGGCCCGGCTACGGCAGGCGGGCGCGATCCTGCTCGGCCAGCTGAACATGGACGAGTTCGCCTACGGCTTCTCCACCGAGAACAGTCACTACGGCACCACCGCCAATCCGCACGACCCGGACTGCATTGCCGGCGGTTCTTCGGGGGGATCGGCGGCTGCGGTGGCAGCCGGGCTGGTCGCGCTTAGCCTCGGGTCCGACACCAACGGGTCGATCCGGGTGCCGGCATCGCTGTGTGGGGTGTTCGGCCTGAAGCCGACCTACGGACGGTTGTCGCGCGCCGGTGCGTTCCCCTTCGTTGCCAGCCTGGACCATGTCGGTCCGTTCGCCCGGAGCGTGCGGGATCTCGCCCTGGCCTACGAGCTGATGCAGGGCGCCGACGATCGCGATCCGGTCATGGCCAGGCGAGGGCATGACCCGGCGCTGGCCGGACTCGGCGCCGGAACGGGCTTGCCGCCGGGCTTTCGTGTCGGGGTGCTGCAGGGCTGGTTCCGGCGAGGCGCTTCGGATCAGGCGCTGGCGGCGGTCGATCACGTCGCGCAAGCCCTGGCCCGGGCAGGCGCCATCGTCGAACCGGCTGTGCTCGAGGATGCCGAGACGGCACGCTCGGCGGCGTTCGTCATGACCGGCGCGGAGGGCGGTGCGCTTCACCTGCCCTGGCTGGCGACCGACGCGGGATCGTATGATCCGGCGGTGCGCGACCGGCTGATCGCCGGGGCGATGATCCCGGCCTCGGTGGTGATCCAGGCGCAGCGGGTGCGCAGCCATTTCCGTGCGCAGGTGGCACGCTTGTTCGAAACGACGGACCTTCTGCTCGCCCCGGCGACACCGTTCCCGGCGGTCCGGCGTGGACATGCGACGATCATGCTGGACGGGAAGCCGGTGTCCGCCCGTGCCAACATGGGCCTCTACACCCAGCCGATCAGCTTCGTCGGCCTGCCGGTGGTGAACGTGCCGATCCAGCACGAGCAGGACCGGTTGCCGATCGGCGTGCAGGTGATCACCCGGCCCTGGGCCGAAAGCCTCGGCCTGCGCGTGGCGGCGATCCTGGAGCGGGACGACATCACCCGGGTACGCGAGCTTGCCTATGACTGATCACGCATGAACGGCAAGGCCGGCGAGCTCGCGATCGACGATCCGGCGACGCTGGCGGAGGTGACCTCGCATGTGGCGCGCTACGAGGCGGCGTTGATGGCGAACGATTTCGCCGTGCTGGACGAGCTGTTCCGGCACTCGCCGCTGACCCGCCGCTTCGGGGCGACCGAGCAGCTATACGGGTTCGAGGCGATCGCCGCCTATCGCCGGGACCGCCCGGGTGGCGCGCCGCCTCGTCGTATCCTGCGACAATCGATCACCACCTACGGCACCGATTTCGCCACCGCTGACATCGAGTTCCAGCCGATCGGCACCGACCGGCTCGGACGGCAGACCCAGAGCTGGGTTCGCACCGGGAAGGGCTGGCGGGTCGTCTCCGCGCATGTCTCCTTCATGTCGGTCCCAGATTAGTCAGGCCCGGGATGTCCGCTTCCGGATCGGCTACGTCCCACCGCCAGGCGATTCCCACCGACCGTGTCCAGCGCGAGCGCTCGGCTGCCCGAACTTCCGATGCTGCCATCATCGCTCTTGGCCGCTACGCCGCGGTCTGGCACTGATGCCGCAGTTCTGACGGCTTCGGGGTTCGCGATGCGACTGGTTCGGCTTGTTTAGCTTTATCTGCCCCTGCTCGGGGTGCCTCTGCTGCTGTCCGCTTGTGGCGGGCATTCGAACTCGGCACCGACCTTGTCGGTTTCCTGTAACGGCAGCCTGGTCCTGGCCGGCGCCAGCTCGATCGACGTGACCTACCTCGCCGGCAAGAGCACAATGCTCAGCTTCCCGGACCCGGCCAACCCGGGCCATGTCGGATCGTTGCCGGTGTCCGACGGTCAGCCCTGCACGATCACCCCGTCGGTGAACAAGGCCGACAAGCCGGGCGCGTCCTGATCGTCCAGCCGGTCGCCTGGATGCATCACGGCTACGGCTACCAGCCGGGGTTCGGGCATCACAATTTCGGCGGCGGCGGCGGCTGGCTGACCCACATGATCATCTCGTCGGTGGTGCACGGGCTGATCTACGGGGCTATATTTCGCCTGCTGCGCCATCTCAGCCTGACCGAGATCGTGCTGCTGGTCGTGCTGGTGATCGGCGGGATCTACCTGTGGAACCAGAACCGGTACAACCGGCGTTGGTGACCGCGTCCGGCTCCATCAACCCATCATTCAAGAAGGTCGACTGCCTATGCCCCTGTTCGTGATCGAAGTCGAAGGCGAACCGATCGTCGTCTTTCCGGAAGACGATCTTTCGCTGGCCAAGGAAGAGGCGTCCACCGGCAACGTCACTGAAGCGCTTCAGGAATTCCAGCGCGATGGAAAGCCGGTCTGGAGCGGAGATAGCCCGCTCAATGTCCGCGAAGCCAATCCGGACGAGACGGCCCTCTATAATGCCGGGCTCGCCGAAGCACTCGAGGAAGGCGACATCACCGAGGACGAGACCGATGAGTTCGCCGTGTTCCTGATCGAAACCGACGACATGGAATAAACCCTGCCGCTACGGGGATCATGCCTCATGGCATGACCTCGGGGCGGAGGCGCACAAGTTTCGAAGGTTTGGGATCGAGGTCTTGGAGGTCCGGGCGGGAATCGAACCCACATACGCGGATTTGCAGTCCGCTACATCACCACTCTGCCACCGGACCGGAGGATGCCGTGGCTGTATCCCGCGGCGGAACCGGTTGGTCAAGCGGGCGTACGGCTTTGCGCCGGAGCAGGGCGGGCCCTATGGTTTGCGGACCGGTAGAAGCCGTGCGCACGGAGTATCATGAGCCAGTCCACCTTGCCGATCGCCCCCGGTCGCGCGGCCCCGACATCCGACATCGACGGCATGCCGGACATGGAATTCGCCAGGCATCGGATGGTCGATACCCAGATCCGCCCGGTGAAAGTCAGCGATCCGCGGATCCTCAAGATCATGCGGACCCTGCCACGCGAGCGGTTCGTTCCCGCCGACCGCGCACCTGTCGCCTATACCGACCAGAACATCTCGCTCGGCGACGGCCGCGTGCTGACCGAGCCGCGGGTGATCGCGCGCATGGTCCAGTCGCTGGTGCCGCGGCGCGGCGAGCGGGCCCTGGTGGTGGGTGCCGGCACCGGCTACGCGGCGTGCCTGCTCGAGGCGCTCGGCATCGATGTCGTCGCGCTGGAGCAGAACCAGGCTCTAGCTGTCCTGGGACACGCCCTGGTCGCCGAGTTGGCCCCGGCCGTCCGGTATCAGGTCGGACCACTGTCCGACGGGTATGCCGAGCTTGGCCCCTACGATCTCATCCTGATCGACGGCGCCGTGCGCGCGATTCCGGACGGCCTGGCGGCGCAGTTGGCGCCGGGTGGCCGCATGTGCGGCGTGCTCGCCCTCGAGGGTCATGTCGCCACCGCATTCCTGGCCGAGGCGTCGCCGGTCGTGGGTGTCGCGACGCTCAAGGCGAGGCCGCAATTCGACGCCGCGACTCCGTTGCTGCCGGAGCTGGCACCGGCGCCGGCGTTCAGCTTCTAAGCGCTTTCTCGAGGTCGGGGTCCGTTCTGCCTGTGACCCGGTAGGCACGAGCCGGCGCTCTTAACTCGGCGTAAAGGCACAAGCACTAGAAGCGTCGTCAGGTTCTGTGGCAGAGGATGGGCACCGGAAATCCGATAGATGCCGGAGATTTGACGGAGATGGTTGCTATGTCGATCAGGCGAGGGGTAGGCGCGGGTTTGGCCGCCCTGTTGTGCAGTACGGCAGCACTGGCTCAGAAATACGATGGCAGCGGTTCGCCGACCTTCATCGCACATGATCTGCAGGAAGCGCTGGCGTCGGCCTATCTGACCAACCCGACATTGCAGGCCGAGCGAGCCGCATTGCGGGCGGTGGATGAAAACGTCCCGACCGCGGTTGCCGGATGGCGCCCGACGGTCTCGGTGACCACGAGCGGCACCGTCTATAACGGCACCTCGTCGACCACGTTCGCCGGCAACAACGGTACTGGCGCGGGAACGACGACGCAGAGACTTAGTGGCACGCTGGGCTACACGACCGGCGTCTCGATCAACCAGCCCCTCTACCAGGGTGGACGGACGACCGGGCAGACGCACCAGGCAGTCAACAGGGTCATGGCGGAGCGCGCCAACCTGATCGCCACCGAGGAGCAGGTGTTCGGCAACGTGGTCAACGCCTATGTCGGCGTGATCGAGGATCAGCAGCTTCTGCAGCTGCAGATCAACAACGAGAAGGTGCTCGAGGAGCAGCTCCGCGCCACCAACGACCGGTTCCGCGTCGGCGAGATCACCCGGACCGACGTCGCACAAGCCGAAGCCGCCCTGGCCAGCGCCCGCGCGGCCCGGCAGCAGGCGGAAGGCACCTTGCAGACGGCGCAGGCGACCTACACCCAGCAGGTCGGCAACGCGCCGCCGCCCAACCTGATCCCGCCGCAGCCGCTGATGTTGCCGGTCAAGGACCAGGAACATGCGGTCGCCGAGGCGGTCTCCAACAACCCGAACGTCATCAACGCCCTCTTCACCCAGTCCTCGCAGCAGGATGCGGTGGACGTGGCGATGGCCGTGCTGATGCCGAAGCTCAACCTGCAGGGCCAGTATACCTACAGCAAGGACCAGGCCGCGGTTCAGTCGAAGACGGACGTCGAGGAAGGGCTCATCACCCTGACGGTGCCGCTCTACCAGGGTGGTGCCGAGTATTCGGCGGTCCGGCAGGCCAAGCAGACCCAGCAGCAGGGCCGGCGGCAGGTCGATATCCAGCGTCGGAGCGCTGCCCAGCTGGCGATCTCGAACTGGCAGAACCTGATCTCCTACCGCGCGTCGATCGACAGCAACCGCGCTGCGATCCAGTCCAACATCGTCGCCCTCGACGGTGTCGAGCGGCAGGCGATCGTCGGCACGAGCACCACGCTGGAAGTGCTGCAGCAGCAGCAGACGCTGCTCTCGGCGCAGGTGGCGCTGGTGCAGAGCCTCAGCAACATGGTGCTGACCTCGTATGGCGTCGCCTCCGCGATCGGCCGCCTGACCGCACGCGACCTCAGGCTGAACGTGCCGCTGTATGACGAGACTGCGTACTACAACGCGGTCAAGGATCGGCTGTGGGGCCTGAACGACTACGCCGTGTCGCAACCCGGACGCTGATGGTTGGCTGAAGCAGCCACCTTTCCCGCGGACGATTCGGACGGCTCGATGGAGACGATCCTGGCCTCGATCCGGCGGATCATCCGCGAGGACGATGTCGGGCCGACCGCCGGCCAGCCGGCATCCGGACCTCCGGCTACCGTGCCGGCCGCCGGGGAGGATGAGCTGCTGGTGCTGCTGCCATCGATGATGGTGCAGCCGGATAGGGATGCACAGGCTGCCATGCCGATCGAAACCGTTGTTTCCGTGCCGCCCGGCATGAGCGCCGCAGCCCTGGCGACGGCGATGTTCGACGATCCGGTCCACGCTCCGGCGACTCCGGAAGCCCCTCGCCTGCTGGCCCCCGAGACACGTGCGGCGGCGGTGCAGTCGCTGGCTGCTTTGCAGGAGGCGGTCAGGGTCGAGCCGCAGTCGCCGGCCGGCCCGAACCTGCTGCGATCGGGTGGACCCACGCTCGAGGACCTGGTGCGTGACGAGCTGCGTGGCCAGCTGAAGCTCTGGCTCGACGCCAACCTGCCCGCGCTGGTGGAACGTGTCGTCCGTCAGGAGATCGAGCAACTGGTGCGACGTCCCACCTAGCCGAGCCCGCCCATGCCGCAGGCGCGTTCGCCAAATGCGCCGAGGTGCCTTCACTCGCTGCGCGCGTTTCTCTAGCTTCGCCGCATGTTGGACAAGAGTTTCAAGCCTGAAGAGGCCGAGGCCCGCCTGTATGCACTATGGGAGGCCGGTGACGCGTTCGCCGCCCGCCCGGACAGCGAGCAGGCTCCCTATACGATCATGATCCCGCCGCCGAACGTCACCGGGACCCTGCATATGGGTCACGCACTGACGATGACGCTGCAGGACATCCTGGTGCGCTGGCGCCGGATGCAGGGCCGCGACGCGCTGTGGCAGCCGGGTACCGATCATGCCGGGATCGCCACGCAGCTGGTGGTCGAGAAGCAGCTCGACGCCGAGGGGGTGCGGCGCACCGAGCTGGGCCGCGACGCGTTCGTCGAGCGTGTCTGGAGCTGGAAGGAACAATCCGGCGGCAGCATCACCCAGCAGCTTCGCCGCCTCGGATCGTCGCTGGACTGGAAGCGCGAACGCTTCACCATGGATGCCGGCCTCTCCGACGCGGTGCGCGAGACCTTCGTCACGCTGTATCGCGAGGGCCTGATCATGCGGGCCAAGCGCCTGGTGAATTGGGACCCGTCGTTCCGCTCGGCCATCTCCGACCTCGAAGTCGAGAGCCGGGAGATCCGCGGCAGCCTCTGGTACATCCGCTATCCGGTCGAGGGCATCGACGGTCGCTCGGTGACCGTGGCGACCACCCGGCCGGAAACCATGCTCGGCGACTCCGCGGTCGCGGTGCATCCCGATGATGCCCGCTACACCGACCTGGTCGGCCGCTTCGTCATCCTGCCGCTGACCGGCCGCCGTGTTCCGATCGTTGCCGACACCTACTCCGATCCGGAAAAGGGCACCGGTGCCGTCAAGATCACCCCGGCGCACGACTTCAACGATTTCGCGGTCGGCGAGCGGCATCGCTTGCCGACGCCCTCGATCCTCGATGCCAACGCCCGCATCCTGCTGGACGAGATCGCCGACGAGCTGCAGTCGGTCGATGGCCTCGCCGACCCGGCCTTCGTGCTGGCGCTCGCCGGCCAGTCGCGCGAGGCCGCCCGCAAGGCGATCGTGGCCGAGCTGGACCGGCTCGAGCTGCTCGAAAAGATCGAGCCGCACGTCAACCAGGTACCGCATGCCGAGCGCAGCGGCGCCGTCGTAGAGCCGCGCCTGACCACGCAGTGGTATTGCGACGCCGCCAAGCTGGCCGGCCCCGCGATCGAGGCGGTCGAGAGCGGACGCGTCGAGTTCGTGCCGAAGCAGTGGGAGAACACCTTCTTCGCCTGGATGCGCGAGATCCAGCCCTGGTGCATCAGCCGGCAGCTCTGGTGGGGTCACCAGATCCCGGCCTGGTACGGGCCGGACGGCCACGTGTTCGTGGCGCATGACGAAATCCAGGCCGCCGATGCGGCGCTGCTGCATTACGGCAGCAACACTCTCCTGACCCGCGACGAGGACGTGCTCGACACCTGGTTCTCGTCCGCGCTCTGGCCGTTCTCCACGCTCGGCTGGCCGCACAAGACGCCGGCGACGGTGGCCGACCTCGCCCGGTACTATCCCGGCGACGTACTGGTCACCGGCTTCGACATCATCTTCTTCTGGGTGGCCCGGATGATGATGATGGGGCTGCACTTCATGGGCGAGGTGCCGTTCCGGCAGGTGTTCATCCATGGGCTGGTGCGCGACGAGCGCGGCCAGAAGATGTCGAAGAGCAAGGGCAACGGCATCGACCCGCTCGACCTGATCGACAGCTACGGCACCGACGCGCTGCGCTTCACCGTGTGCGCACTGACCGGCCAGGGCCGCGACGTGAAGCTCGGCGTGAAGCGGGTCGACGAATATCGTTCGTTCGTCACCAAGCTCTGGAACGCCGCGCGTTTCTGCGAGATGAACGACGTGAAGCCGGTGGCCGGGTTCGATCCGGAAACCGCCAAGGGCAAGCTCGCACGCTGGATCCTCGACGACGCCGCCATTGCCGTCGCCGATGCGACCGCAGCACTCGAAGCCTACCGGTTCGACGAGTATGCAGCCGTTTCCTACAAGTTCACCTGGTATCGTTTCTGCGACTGGTTTCTCGAGTTCGCCAAGCCGGTGTTCAACAGCGGTGATAGCGAGGAAGCGGTCGAGCTTCGCGCAGCCACGGCACATGTGCTGAGCACGATCCTGCGCCTGCTGAACCCGGTGATGCCGTTCGTCACCGAGACGCTATGGGCGGAGTTCGGCTACGGGCCGGAAGGCAGCCTGATCCGGACCGCGTGGCCGGTCCCGACGCGGCTCTCGGACGCGCAGGCGACTGCGCGCGAGCTGGACTGGGTGATCCGCTTCATCGGCGAGATTCGCGCGGTGCGGGCCGAGATGAGCGTGCCACCCGCCAAGGTCACGGAACTGCTGTTGCGTGACGCCAGCGAAACGACCCTGGCGCGTGCCGCGACCTGGTCCGAGGCGATCGGTCGCATGGCGCGCGTGTCCAGCGTCTCGGCACTGGTCGGCGAGATGCCGCACGGCGCCGCGCAGGCGGTCGTGGACGAGACCACGCTGATCCTGCCGCTTGCCGGCATCATCGATCTCGATGCCGAGCGTGCACGCCTGCAGAAGGATCGCGCACGTGCCGTCGACGAGGCCGGCAAGGTCGAGCGCAAGCTGGCGAACGCCGATTTCGTCGCCCGCGCGAAACCGGAAGTGGTGGAAGAGAATCGTGAACGACTCAACGCATTCCAGCAGGAAACGGAACGGCTCGATGCGGCGCTTCGTCGGCTCGGATAGGAAATAACGATCATGACCAAGGTCTGGGACAAGAGCCGGCTGCCGTCACGGCATGTCACCGAGGGCGCGGATCGGGCACCGCATCGCAGCTACTACTATGCGATGGGGCTGACGGAGGCGGAGATCCACCAGCCGCTGGTGGGCGTCGCTACCTGCTGGAACGAGGCGGCGCCGTGCAACATCTCGCTGTCGCGCCAGGCGCAGTCGGTCAAGATCGGCGTCAAGGCGGGCGGCGGTACTCCGCGTGAATTCACCACCATCACCGTCACCGACGGCATTGCGATGGGCCACCAGGGCATGAAGTCCTCGCTGGTCTCGCGGGACGCGATCGCCGACACGGTCGAACTGACCATGCGGGGCCATTCCTACGATGCGCTGGTCGGGCTCGCCGGCTGCGACAAGTCGCTGCCCGGCATGATGATGGCGATGCTCCGGCTCAACGTGCCGAGCGTGTTCATGTATGGCGGCTCGATCCTGCCCGGCAAGTTCAAGGGCCGCGACGTCACCGTGGTCGACGTGTTCGAGGCGGTCGGCCAGCATGCTGCCGGCAACATGTCGGACGAGGACCTGTTCGAGCTCGAATGCGCCGCCTGTCCGTCGGCGGGTGCCTGTGGCGGCCAGTTCACCGCCAACACCATGGCGACGGTGAGCGAGGCGATCGGGCTGGCGCTGCCTGGCTCGGCCGGCTCGCCGGCACCGTACGAGGAGCGCGACCGGTTCGCGGTCGAAAGCGGCCGCGCGGTGATGGCATTGCTGGAATCCGGCCTGCGCCCGCGCGACATCGTCACGCTGAAGGCGCTGGAGAATGCCGCCGTCGTGGTGGCTGCCACCGGCGGTTCCACCAATGCAGGCCTGCATCTTCCGGCAATGGCGCACGAGGCGGGCATCCGCTTTACCATGGACGACGTGGTGCAGATCATGCGCCGCACCCCGTACATCGCCGACCTCAAGCCGGGCGGCAAATACGTCGCACTCGACGTGCATCGCGTCGGCGGCATCCCGGTGATCCTGAAGTCGCTGCTCGATGGCGGGCTGCTGCATGGCGACTGCATCACGGTCAGCGGCAAGACGATCGCCGAGAATCTCAAGGACGTGGTGTTCCCGAAGGACCAGGATGTGGTCTACCCGGTCGCCCAGGCGATCTCGACCACCGGTGGCGTGGTCGGGCTCAAGGGCAACCTCGCCCCGGACGGCGCGATCGTGAAGATTGCCGGCCTCAAGGAGCACCGGTTCGTGGGCTCGGCGCTGTGCTTCGATTGCGAGGAGGATGCGTTCGCGGCGGTCCAGGCCCGTGCCTACAAGGAAGGCGACGTCATCGTCATTCGCTACGAGGGTCCGAAGGGCGGTCCGGGCATGCGCGAGATGCTGTCCACCACCGGCGCGATCTACGGCCAGGGCCTCGGCGAGAAGGTTGCCCTGATTACCGACGGCCGCTTCTCCGGTGGCACGCGCGGTTTCTGCGTCGGCCATGTCGGCCCCGAGGCCGCGGAAGGCGGGCCGATCGCGCTGCTCCGCAACGGCGACCGCATCACCCTCGATGCTGATGCCGGCACGATCGAGGTGGCGCTATCGGATGCCGAGTTCGCCGAGCGCCGCGCCGCCTGGACCCCGCGCAAGACCGACTACAATAGCGGCGCGATCTGGAAGTTCGCGCAACTGGTGGGGCCGGCGCACCTGGGCGCGGTGACGCACCCAGGCGGCGCCGCGGAAACCCACGTCTACGCCGATATCTGATCCTGCACGGCCGGTACGGATCGTTGCCGGAACAGCAACGATCCGACGAGCAGCAGGCCGGCGCCGGCGGTCGTGGCCGGTAGTCCGAGACCAAGCCCGTGGCGGCTGGCGAGCAGATCGCCCACACTGGTCCCGGCAGTACGGGCGGCGAGAACGGTCAGCCAGTACGAGCCATTGCCGGTGGCGTTCGTCCGCTGCCTTAGCCAGAGCAGCGTTCCCAGCACCACGCAGAGCATGAGCGAGGCGGCGGCCAGCCCGTAACGGTCGGAGGCATCGTCGCCCAGCACCGTGCCGAGGGTGCCCGCGAGGAACAGGGTGACCCAGTAGGATGTGCTGGTCTCGGGCACCTCGGTGCTGCGCGAAATCCGCGCATCGGGAACCGTCCGGCCGACAAAAGCCGGCACCAGGGCCGACACCAGCAGCAGGATGGCCAGCACCGCGACCAGCGCATGATCCCCGAGCCGGAGATCATGCGTGGCGAGGTCGCCGATATTGGTGGCAGCGGCCCGGATGATCACCACGGCCACCCAGTAGAAGGCCACGAACCGTGCCCTGTTCCGGCCTGCCGCCAGCAGGGTCAGGGCAAGCAGCACGGCCAGGGGCGGAACACCGCGCCAATGGCCGAGATGCAAATTGTGCGAGATGAAGTCGCCAAGGCTGGCGCCGAACACGCTGGCGACGGACATCGACGCCCAGTAGCGCATACCGAGTGGGCGCACGCTACCGGGAGGTCGGTTCGTGATCAGCTGGAAACACCGATCGCCGGGTCGGTGACGCTGTCGCGGCCGGTTTCGACATGACCGGCGAGCTGGCACCGGAATACGGCGTCCTCCTCCACGGTGACGGTGAGGTCATACCAGCCGAACAACGACGACGACTCCAGCTTGATCTGGTGTTTTTCGCCGGGGGTCAGCGTGTGCCGGTCGATATGGCCGCTATAGGCGTTCAGGACGTGGACGCGAACACTGAACCGACCGCGGTTGCGCAAATTCACCACGACGCCGCAATTGCCTTCGTCCTCGTCCGCATCGACGACCACGTCGGCGTTGGCGAAGCTGGCGACGGCGCCCCGGAAGGTGCGCAGGAACCCGTTCGGGCCATAGACCGAGAGATCGTATGCGCCCGCGGTGGCAGCCAGCCAGCTATCCTCGAGCTTCACCTTCGGCTCGACCGTGTAGCTCCGCGGCACGTCGAGAGGATTGGTCGAGCGCACCTGGTAGACGGTGCCGACCGAGCCGTCGTTGCCGAACGCGATGCTGAACGAGCCGGCTTTCATGTCGGCATGTCCGTGCACGGACGAGCGATAGGGCAGGGCGCGTGCGCGGCGGATACCGCGTTCCTGTGCCGGCAGTGCCTGCACCACGGGCGGCAGCGGCACGTAGTCCGGATGACGCAGCGCATCCACCGGCTTGAAGGACGTCGTCGACGAGAGCGGGGCGATCGTCCGGTTCGGGCTCCGGAAGTCGAAGGCCGAGGTCAGGTCGCCGGCGACCGCGCGACGCCAGGGCGTGATGTTCGGCTCGACCAGGGCCGGGTTGTGGGGGCCGAAGCGCTGCTCGATGAAGCGGATGATCGAGGTGTGGTCGAACAGCTGGCTATTCACCCAGCCGCCCTTGCTCCAGGGCGACACCACGATCATCGGCACGCGGGCACCCAGCCCGTACGGACCGGCCATGGCGTCGGTACCGCCGGCATAGATCTCGTTGACGATCGAGACGGTCGACTGGCCGTGCGCCTTGGTCTGCGGCGGGGTCGGCGGCACCATATGATCGAAGAAACCGTCATTCTCGTCATAGGTGATCAGGAAGACGGTCTTGCTCCAGACGTCCGGGTTCGCGGTCAGGATGTCGAGCATCTGCGATACGTACCAGGCGCCGTAGTTGGCCGGCCAGTTCGGATGCTCGGTATAGGCTTCCGGGGCGACGATCCAGGACACCGGCGGCAGCTTGCCCTTGCTCACGTCGCTGCGGAACTCGTCGAACATCGTGCCGGAGACGGCGATGTCGGTGCCGGTCTTGGCGCCGACGGCGAGCGGAGAGCCGACGGCGGCGTTCTGGTACTGGTGGAAATACAGCAACGAGTTGTCGCCGTAATTGCCGATATAGGCGTTCTCGCCCCAACCCCAGCCGCCTCCGGCGGTCAGGCCGGTGCCGATATCCTGGTAGATCTTCCAGCCGATGCCTGCAGCCTGCAGCCGCTCGGGATAGGTCGACCAGTCATAGCCCGCCTCGGCATTGTCGATGACCGGGCCACCGTTCTTGCCGTCGTTGCCGACCCAGCCGGTCCACATGTAGTAGCGGTTCGGGTCCGTCGGGCCAAGCAGCGAGCAATGGTAGGCGTCGCAGATCGTGAAGGCGTCGGCCAGCGCGTAGTGGAACGGGATGTCGTTGCGGTCGAGATGGGCCATCGTCGTGGTGCCCTTGTTCGGCACCCACTGGTCCCAGTTGCCCTGGTTCCAGGCAAGATGGGTGGTTTCCCAGTCATGCGGCAGGTCCTGCAGGAACTGCATCCCCAGATCCGGCGCGGTCGGATGGAACGGCAGCACATAACCGGCGCCGAAAGGCTGGTACCAGACCGGCTTGCCGGACGGCAGGGTGACGGCGCGGGGATCGTCGAAGCCGCGCACGCCCTGCAAGGTGCCGAAATAATGGTCGAACGAGCGGTTCTCCTGCATCAGCACGACGATATGCTCGACGTCGTTGATGGTGCCGGTCCGGTTGTTCGCCGGGATCGCGAGCGCCCGGCCGATGCTCTGCTGCATGGTGGCGGCGAACGCACCCGATCCAAGCAATTTCAGAAAGGAACGACGATCGGCTGGTTGCATGGCCAGACACCTCAGGTTGTTGCAAACAATTTCAGGCGCCGGTACTAGACGGCTCGCATGTCAGGAGGATGACAGTCGCGCGAACGTTTGAAGACGTGCAACTTGTTCGCGATCCGCCCGGTGCGACTTGCAACGGTCATTTTACCGCTCCCGGATCGCTGCCTACACATTATCATTTGCCTGGGGGATAAGGCGCCGTGACGATCAACCAGTCCTGGAGCCGCCGCGGATTCCTGCGCCTGTCGGGTGCGGCAGGCCTGGCATCGACCGGTCTGCTATCCGCGCACGCCGCGACCATCCTGCCGCACGAGCGCTTCTCGTTCCTGTTCGTGACCGATACGCATCTGCAGCCGGAACTCGACGCGGCGGGCGGCTGCCATGCATGCTTCAGGAAAGCACATTCAATCGGCGGCGATTTCGCGATCCAGGGCGGCGACCATGTGTTCGACGCACTTGGAGTGGCGCAACCGCGTGCCGACAACCTGATCTCGCTCTACACGCGCACCGAGCAGGATCTCGGGATGAAGATCCATCATACCATCGGCAATCACGACTGTTTCGGCGTGTATACGAAAAGCGGCGTGCAGCCGACCGATCCGCTCTACGGCAAGAAGTTCTTCGAGGATCATTTCGGCCGGCTGTATTATGCATTCGATCATCGCGGCGTGCATTTCATCGTGCTCGACTCGATCGGCCTCACCGAGGATCGCGACTATGAGGGCCGGATCGATACTGCCCAGCTTGCCTGGCTGGCGTCGGATCTGGCAGCGCTGCCGGCGGGGACCCCGACCATCGTCGTCAGCCATATCCCGCTGGTCACCGCGTTCGACAGCTATGCGGCGCCGCTGCCGGTTCCGGCACGCCATCACAAGAACAGCGTGATCAACGGCTGGCAGGTGATCGACCTGCTGTCCGGCCACAACGTGCTTGGCGTGCTGCAGGGCCACGTCCACATCAACGAAACCATATTGTGGCGCGGCATTCCCTACATCACCGGTGGCGCGGTCAGCGGCAACTGGTGGCACGGCACGCATCTCGGCACGCCGGAGGGTTTCACGGTCGTCACCGTGGAGGACAACCGGCTCGTCACCCGCTACGAGACCTACGGCTTCAAGAGCGTCGATCCCCACAACACATGATGGACGTAGAAGGTCGCCACGGTGCGTCGCTGGATGACGCACCGTGGAACTTCGTCCGTTTTCTCCCGATCCGGCGCTAGGTGCCGGAAGAGGGCGCGATGATCAGGCCGGCGGTTCCTGCAGCCACAGGATCGCGGTCACGCCACGAGGATAATACTCGCTGCCGATCGCGATGCCGTTGATGATCTGGTCGCTCCAGGCCAGACGCCCGCTGGTCGAGTTGGTCAGCCAGGCCACTGCAGTGGAGTCGGCCTGATCAGTACTCTGCCTGATGTCGAGATCGAGCACACGCCTGCCGACGAACTCGTTCAGGTAGGTTTTCGAGAGCCAGGTATTGTCGCTCTGGCTGTCGAGTTTCCAGCCACCGTCGGTAGTGATGCAAACCCCGGTGGAAATGACCGTGGTCAGATGGCGCTGCATCGCCTTGATCAGCTTGCCGTATTGCCCGTCGACCGAAACGACGTCCTTGCGGCCAGCGAAGTAGGAATAGACAAGCCCTTCCACGACCGGAATGATCGGGATCGCCTCGCCGTTATAGACGTTCGACGCGATGAAGCCTCCTGGCGTGACGTGTGCCAGCAGGGTGTTGGCAACGCGCGTCGCCTGCTTGGCCGCACGGGCAGCCAGGCTGAGACGCCCGGTGGTTGCAAGCAACCCTTCCAGGATGACGTAGGCGGAGAAAGTCTTGCCGGCCAGATAGGTGTTGCCGACAGCCTCTTCGAGTCCGGCGCCGACGGAGTCGTAGGTGGTGATTTCCTCGCCGGTGCCGGTCTTGGTGCTGTTGTAGCTCTCGATGCCGTCGCGCTGGCTGGGATCCGGATTGTCCCGGTTCTCCAGGCTGACCAGGATCTGCTCGAAGATCGCCCCGTTCTTTTCCAGCCAGGCGACGTCGCCGGTCTGCGCCACATAAACGCCGGCGATCAGCGTCCAGTTGGTGAGCTGCTCGCCGGTCATGAACGAGAAGGTGCCGAACACGTTGGTGCGCTCGTAGTTCGAGGCGCCATCCGGCGAGAAGGCCGGCCACTGGCCCATGTCGTGCGTGAAGCTGATGCCGCCGGCACCGGTAGCGCCCCCGGCAAGTTCAGTCCCGCTCTGGTAGGAATAATGCGCCACGAAGTTGTCGAGTTCGTTTTTGACGGTCCAGGGGTTCATGCCGAGTTCGAAGAACAACTGGTCGACCGTCAGGTCGAACGTGTTCATGTACTGATACTGCCCCTCCATCACCACCCACCACGGCGTGCCGTCGCTCTGGGTCAGGAAAGCGGTGTTGCCGTAGTACGAGCGTATCGCGTGGGCCAGCATGAACTTCTGGTCGGACGATAGTTTCGAGTTGTCGACAAGCCTGTCGTCGGCCTGGAACGAGGCGATCCGCGACGGCAGGTTCTGCGTTGCCGCCAGGGCCACCGCCGCGATATCGGCGTACGACTTGGTGTACCAGAACGAGGTGACACGGCCGGTGGTCGCTGCTCCCGAGCGATGGAAGCTAAGTGCGAAGCGGACGGTCCTGGTGTGTCCTGCCGCCACCGTGACCGCGAGCCCGCCGACCGGGCCTGCGCCGGTTTCGCCGTTGATCGCACTGGTCATGCTGGCGCCGGTAAAGGCGACAGCCGTGGCATCGTCGGTGGTGATCGAATAAAGGCGCGGCGCGGTGCCGAACACGACACCCCGCGTGCCGGTCGGCATGATGATCGCGTTGCCGCCGGCGACGGCGAACGCCGCCATCATCTCGGTGGCACCGGTGCTGTTGTCGATGACCATCTCTGCAAAGATCGCCGGCAGCAACGCGTCGTTGAGGGAGTTGCGGGTCGAGGTGGAGATGCCGGTCAGCGGGCCATGCAGGAGCCCCGGCGATCCACCGGTCGGATCGGGGATCGACCGTACCGGCGAATAGAGGGTGAAGTTGAAGTCGGGGGTGGTGAACGTGTCGCTCGCGGCTCGGAAGTCACGCGTGACCACGGACAGGTCGTACGGCGTGATGCCGGTTTCCGCCACGGTATCGAAGAATGGCAGCGCCTGCGTGCGCCCATCGGTCCTTACACCGATGAACACGCTCTGTGCGCCAGGCAGTTTCTGCTCGATGCCGAAGCCGCCATTGGCGCCCGGATAACCGAGAGTGAATGTCGCATACGCACCGATCGGTGAATGATGCGCATTGAAGAAACGGTCGGAGGGCGTGTACGAGGGCGTCGGAATGGCTGCCGCAGTGCCGGCGGCGAAGGCATTCATGCCGCCGATGCCACTGCCCGCAAGTGCCGCGCCAAGGCCCGAAAGGGCGGACGCGCGCAACAGGGTTCGCCGCGTGGGACCACGCGATTCGAATTGTGTTTTCAGAAACTTGCTCCCGAGGACTGGATTTTACATCCTTTTGAGTAACGTGCCTCAGAACGTTACAGGCGAACTCTAGGAGAAGTCTTTCTGTTATGACAGAGTATTTCTTTTCACGCTTCGTTGATGGTTCTGGATCAGTCGTTATGCCAGACTTGCGAGGCTGGATCGGCATTGTCGCGAACCGATGACGGCCGCGGGCATGCGGTGTGCCGAACACGGTATACGGGATACGGCAGCGTCGCCGTATCCCGCGACCGATATCCGCTCGGTCGTTACTTGCGCGCGGAAATGATCGTGTCGAGCGATGCGGGACCCGTGCCGGTCCGCTCTAGATGCGGGTAGCGCAGGCCGCCATGGTAGTCGACGGTGACCATGCGGTAATGCCGGTCGGCCTTCAGCAGGATCTGGATCGGTGCCTTGTCGGTCAGGCTGGCCTTCAAGGTCTGCTTGAGCTCATCGGCATCGTAGGACAGCCCGTTCACGGCGACGATCTGCGTGCCGACGACGATGCCCGCCTTGAAGGCCGGACTGTCCCAGATCACGCCACGCACCGTGCCGTCGCTCTTGAGCGCCACGCCGAGCGAGAACGAAAGTTCGGTGTATTTCCGGTTGGCTTCCTCGCTCTTCAGGAACGGCGTTTCGGTGTCGGTGTAGGTGAGGCGGTAGCCGCCGCGGGTCAGTCCGTCGAGCGGCGCCTGGGGTCCGGTGGCGAACAGGCGCGCGTTCAGGAACGCGGCCCAATCATACGGTGCCACGGTGTTCAGCGCCTTGACCACGTCGGCCAACTGATAGGTCGCGGTGATGTAGCTGCCGTTGTCGATGCCGAAGAAGGCGCGGGCGAAATCGTCCAGGGACTTGCTGTCATGCGTCAGGCTGCGCAGCCGCGTGTCGACATCGAGCCAGACCAGGGCGCCTTCCTCGTAGTAATCCTCCGACCGTTGCCAGGACCGGAACGGGATCGGCCGCCGGCTGGCGATGACCGGGTCATTGGTTGTGTCTTCCAGGTTGCGCCAGCTGCGGCCGATTCCGGTCGAATAGGTAGCCGCCGTGTAGGCGAGGCTGTCCAGCACCTCCTGCCTGCTGATCAGCCCGGAGCGCGCCGCCAGGATCTTGCCCCAGTACTGCGTCTGGCCCTCATAGACCCAGAGCAGGCTGTCCTGCTCCGGAACGTTGAAGTTCGGCTGCCAGAGATCGGCCGGCCGCCGGAACTTGCCGTTCCAGCTATGGGTGTATTCGTGCGGCAACAGGTCGCGCTCGGGCGCCATCTTGTCCCACTCGGTGAAGTAGCCCGGTTCGACGCCGTTCTCGGACGAGCGATGATGCTCGAGGCCGATGCCGCCCAATTCGTCCGACAGCGACAGCAGGAAATCATAATGGTCGTAATGGTGCGAGCCGAACAGGCGCTGCGCCTGCACGACCAGCGCGCGATGGCGGGCAAGCTGGTCGGGGGTGATGGCCAGGTCGTCCGGCCGGTCGGCGGCGATGTCGAGATGCACGGGCACTGCCGCACCCGGGGCCAGGTCCTCGCGCCGGAAGTAGCGACCGGCGAGCATCGGGTTGTCGACCAGCGTGTTCAGGGGCACCGGCTTGAAGTGGGTGACCGCACCGGCGGTGGATGCGACATCGAGGCCGGTGCCGAAGCTCCAGCCCGCGGGCAGGGTGACCGACGCATCCATGGTGATGTCACGGGAGAAATACCCGGCCGGATACAGCAGCATGTTGTTCCACTGCAGGCTGAGCATCGCCGGCGTCATCGCCACCCGGCCCTGTTTCGGCTCGGTCGGCGACAGGAACTGGAAATCGAGGTCGAGCGAGGTGCTCCCTCGCGGAACCGGTATGTGGAACGCATAGACGTCCACCGGATCCCGTACCCATCCAAGGCGCGTGCCGCCGGCGTTCACCACCAGGCTGGCGAATGCATCGAGCTCTCCGCTGGGCGAATGATCGCCAGGCAGCCATTTCGGGAACAGCAGCACCATGTCGCCACCGCTTGCCGACAACTGGGCCGGCACCGGGACGGTCTCGTGGCCGGTGAAGATGTGCCGGTCGAGATCGGTGGCGTCGATCCGGAGCGCGATGTGTCCGGGAAATGGACGGTCCTGCGGCGCGGCGATCGCGGCCGGTGCCGTAGCCGGTTGCGGCTGGGCCTGATCCTGGACTTGCGGCTGGGCATCAGCGGCAGGAGCGATCAGGAATGCGAGCATGGCAGTGCAGGCTGCCAGCCTTTGTCGTAGCGTCGGGAGCCGGGAAGAGTGGAAAGACACGGTGTGAACTGCCTCGCTGGTTGGGCGTTATAACGCCTACACCGCGAAGCTATGCAACCGCCGGACCACGGTCACGTCCTGGCGAGCATCCGCAGCGGGGACTGCTTCACGAATACTTCAATCCCCAGCTTACAGTGAGTGCGGACGAGAATGGAGAACCTACCCATGGCTGAACGCCAGCACGAGGCGAGCACAGATCGCGTCGCCGTGTCGCGTCGCGGCGTGCTCCAGGGCGGAGCCGTTGCGGGGGCAGGGTTGATCGCCGGGGTTCCGACCGCCCGCGCCGAGCCGCAAACCACGCCGCCGGCACCGGTTACAAGGCTGGAAACCACGGTGCGTCCGGTAGTGATGCAGCAGGTGAACATCATCGTGAACGGCGAGCCACAGACGCTTAGCCTCGATGCGCGGACCACGCTGCTCGACATGCTGCGCGAGCATCTGCATCTCACCGGGACGAAGAAGGGCTGCGACCACGGCCAGTGCGGTGCCTGCACGGTGCTGACCGATGCCGGTCGCGTCAATTCCTGCCTCGGCCTGGCGGTCATGCATGACGGCGACCACGTCACGACGATCGAAGGGCTCGCGAAGGGCGACGAGCTGCATCCGATGCAGGCGGCATTCCTCGAGCATGACGGCTACCAGTGCGGCTATTGCACGCCGGGCCAGATCTGCTCCGCGATCGGCATGCTGGATGAGCATCGCAAGGGTTGGCCGAGCTGGGTGACGGAGAACCTGCCGGCGGGCCAGCCGGCGCTGACCGATCTCGAGCTGCGCGAGCGCATGAGCGGCAATATCTGCCGCTGCAGCGCCTACCCCAACATCGTCGCGGCAATCCGCGAAGCCGAAGGAAAGATCCCGGCATGAGGAGCTTCTCCTACGAGCGTGCGTCCGACGCCCGAGCGGCGGCGAAGTCCGCGAGCGTCCAGGATGCGAGCTTCATCGCCGGCGGCACCAACCTGCTCGACCTGATGAAGCTGGAGATCGTGGTGCCGGCCCACCTGGTCGATCTTGGCCGGCTCGACCCGGGCGGGGTAGCCCCGACTCCGGATGGCGGCCTGCGCATCGGTGCGGGCGTCAGCAACAGCATCCTCGCGGCGGACCCGACGGTCCGTGCCCGCTATCCGCTGCTGTCGCAGGCGCTGCTCGCCGGAGCCTCGCCGCAGCTGCGCAACAAGGCGACGACCGCCGGCAACCTGCTGCAGCGCACGCGGTGCGGGTATTTCTACGACACCGCCGCGCCCTGCAACAAGCGCCAGCCGGGCACAGGATGCTCGGCCCTCCAGGGCTTCAACCGGATGAATGCGGTGGTCGGCGGCAGCACCGATTGCATCGCCGTGCATCCGTCCGACATGGCGGTGGCGATGATGGCGCTCGACGCGACCATCGAGACCGTGGCGCCGAACGGCGACACGCGCCGCATTCCGATCGCGGGCTTCTACCGCCTGCCGGAGCACACGCCGCATCTGGAAACCGTGCTGCAGCCCGGCGAACTGATCACCGCCGTCACGTTGCCGCCGCCACCGCCCGGCCTGCAGGGCTATCGCAAGATACGCGACCGGGCGTCCTACGCGTTCGCGCTGATCTCGGTCGCGTCGATCGTCGACGGCGCCGGTGGCCACATCCGGCACGCGCGTTTCGCCTGTGGCGGCCTGGCCCCCAGGCCCTGGCGCGTTCCGGCCGCGGAGGCCGCCCTCGCCAACGTGTCGGCGGATGCCGAAACGATCGACCATGCCGCCGACCTGCTGCTCCAGGGCGCCGCCGGCCATGGCCATAACGACTTCAAGATCCCGATGACCCGCCGCCTGCTGGCCCATGTGGTTTCGACAGCGGTGGCCGGGTCCGACCAGGAGCTCATTCATGGCTGACGGCGACCCGAAGGGCCTGCATGCGCCAAGCCTCATCGGTCCGTTCGGGCCCGGCATCGACCGAGTCGATGGACGGCTGAAGGTTACGGGCCATGCGACCTACGCGTACGAATACGGCGCCGACGAGTATCACGGCCCGGCGCCGCTGGTCGGGTTCATCGTGCCGGCCACCATCGCGCGCGGCCGGATCGTGTCGATCGACGCGAAGGCGGCGGAAGCGGCGCCCGGCGTCAGGCTGGTGCTGACCCATGCCAATGCGCCGGCGCAGGCTCCGTGGGGCCCGCTCGACGCGCAGGATCGCTTTGCCCGCGCGAAGCCGGAACTCGGGTCCGACATGATCCGGCATTACGGCGAGCCGGTCGCGTTCGTGGTCGCCGACAGCTTCGAGCAGGCGCGTGCGGCCGCGATGGCGATCCGCGTCGAGTATGCGCCGGACGCGATCGACGTCGATCTGCTGCCGTCGCTCGGGAACGGCCAGCTGCTGGCCAAGATGGATGGCGGCGAGAAGCCGCAGAGCTCGGTCGGCGACGCGACCGCCGCCTTCGCGAAGGCACCTGTCCGCATCGACGTGCATTACGATACGCCCTACCAGAACCATGCGCAGATGGAGCCGCATGCGAGCCTGGCGAAATGGGACGGCCCGAAGCTGACGATCTGGTGCTCGTCGCAGATGGTCGACAGCCACCAGGCCGGTGTCGCCGCGACCCTGCAGATGTCCAAGACCAACGTCCGGATCGTCAGCCGCTATATCGGTGGCGGCTTCGGCGGCAAGCTGCCGTACTTCTCGGACCAGATCCTGGCGGCGCTGGCGGCCAAGCGGCTCGGTCATCCGGTGAAGGTGGCGCTCACCCGGCAGCAGATGTTCCACCTGACCAGCCATCGCACGCAGACGTTCCAGCATCTCCGGATCGGCGCCGGTCATGACGGTACGTTGCAGTCGGTGTCGCACGATGCCTGGATCCAGACTGCCCGCTACGACAATTTCGTCGAGAACGTGGCCCAGCCGACCCGCGGCCTCTATGCGTCCCCCAACATCTCGACGCTCCACAAGGTGGTGAAGCTGGACCTGCCGCCGTCGGACTCGATGCGGGCACCGGGAGACGCGGTCGGCTCGCTGTCCCTCGAATGCGCCCTGGACGAGTTGGCCGACGCCACCGGGGTCGATCCGGTCGCCCTGCGCCTGCGCAACGACACCATGGTCGACCCGACGACGCACGAGCCGTTCACCAGCCGCAAGCTGGCGCAGTGCCTGACCGCGGGTGCCGCGAAATTCGGCTGGGACAAGCGTCCCGCCAAGCCGGGCACGCAGCGCGATGGCGAATGGCTGATCGGCTACGGCATGGCATCGGCGTATCGTGGCAACATGCTGCGCAACGCCTCCGCAGAGGTGACCCTGGCGCCGGACGGGCACCTGACCGTGCGGCTGGCGATGACCGACATCGGAACCGGCACCTACACGATCCTGACCCAGATCGCCGCCGAAAGCATGGGGCTGCCGGTCGGGCAGGTGACCGTGCTGATGGGAGACACCAACTTCCCGCCGACTGCCGGCTCCGGCGGTTCTTTCGGCGCCGAAACGTCCGGATCGGCGGTATTCCGGGCCTGCGAGAACCTCCGCGGCGCCCTCGCCAAGGCGGCCATCGCCGACGTGCGTTCGCCGCTGCATGGGGTCGATGCGGACGGGATCGTGTTCGAGAATGGGCGTATCGCGTCCGGCAGCCAGGGCGAGCCTCTCGGCGCGCTGGCCGGGCGGATGTCGCCGGACGGGGTGTTCGCCAAGGGACAGGTCAGCAAGTCCGAGAAGCCGAAGGGCAAGGCCCAGGCCTCGTTCGGGGCGCACTTCGCCGAAGTCGGCGTGAATGCGATCACCGGCGAGGTCCGGATGCGTCGCATGGTCGGGGTATTCGCGGTCGGACGCGTGCTGAACGTGAAGACGCTGACGTCGCAGCTGATGGGCGGCATGATCTGGGGACTCAGCAGCGCGCTGACCGAGGAGAATGTCGTCGATACCAGGATAGGCAAGTTCGCGAACCAGGATCTCGCCAACTACCACGTGCCGATCCAGGCCGATGTCGGGTCGGTCGAGGTCAGCTTCCTGCCCGAGACCGACGATCTGGTGAACCCGATCGGGGTCAAGGGCGGCGGCGAACTCGGGATCTGCGGCTCGGGCGCAGCGATCGGGAATGCGGTTTTCAATGCCACCGGAGTGCGTATCCGCAGCTTCCCGATCACCCCGGACAAGCTGATCCCACACCTGCCCGCATTAAAGTTTGTTTGATTAAGAGAGCTTTACGCTTCGATACGCAAAGCATCATTGCGGCGATCGAGCCCGTCTGTTCAGATCTGTAGCATGGACAGGCTGAGCCCGATTACCGCCGAGGAACCGACCATCGCACCCACCGGCGGGTCGGGCGCCGTCCGGAGCACCGTCTACGCCGCGCTGGCGATCATGATCGCCGCCGGTGCCTGGGTGCGCTTCAACGACACCATCGCGACGCTCTCGCCGACCCTCGCGGCGCCCGCCGCCGGGGTGGCGCAGCAGCACCAGCGGCAGCTGGAGGCCGGCCATCCGAGCGGACTGCTCGAGATCGGGCTGCTGCCGCAGGGTTCGGCGGCCGCTGCGGTCGCGACGATGGGATTGCCGCAGGGCGATGCCACCTCGATGGTTGCTGACCTCAAGCGCGACCGGCTGCGGCTGGTGCAGCTGCCGCTGTTCGATGCCGGTCCCGCCACACCCGACGGAATGCTCGGACGGGCCGTGCAGGTCAGCTCCGGCGGCTATAGCCGGCTCATACACCTGACCCGCCAGCCGATCCTGGTGACGCTCCCGATCGATCATGTCGGCACGGTGTCGTTCAAGGTCGCAGGCGCGGATCCGGTCGGGATCGGCGCCCTGACCCTGTCGGGGCCGATCGAACTGCCGGTGCTGGCGACCGGGCAGCAACTCGACATCGGAGTGGTCGCGCAATGAAGGGCCTGCTGCCGATGGCGACGCGGCTGATGCCGCTGATGATGCTGGCGTTCCTGACGCTGGCGACCGTCCAGATCATCATGCAGCTGCATCTGTCGCCCGAGCACATGCTACAGGTCATGCTGTCCTGGCTGACGAAGCTCGGCCCGTTCTACGCGGGGGCGGGGGCATTGGCCTGGGCGCTGGTGATCGGCGGCATAGGCTACGAATGGCGTGCCGGCATCGCCGACCGGCGGTCACGGGCGGCTGGACGCAACCTGCGGGTCGACGCCTGGGCGCGACGCAGAAAACGGGGATGGATGATGGACGTTCTGGCCCGGCTGACAAATCGCGCAGCCCTCGAGGACATGCTCTCGAAACAGGAGAAGGCGACCGTCATCGACTCGGTGGCACTCTCCGCGACGCTGCGCTCGCAGGTCATCGGACAGGACCAGGTCTGCGAGGACATCGCCCAGCAGCTGCGCCGGCGCCTTGCCTTGCAGGTGCGCGGCAAGCCGGTCGGCATCTTCCTGCTCGCGGGCCCACCCGGAACCGGCAAGACCTATCTCGCCAAGCGGCTGGCGGCGGCACTCGGCCGCAAGCTGCTGCATTTCGACATGACACAGATGAGCAGCCCGCACGCGGCGACCCAGCTGTTCGGCTCGCCGAAGGGCTACGTGGGGTCGGACACCTACGGCAAGCTGACCGGCGGCCTGAAGGAAACCCCGGACTCCGTCGTGCTGCTCGACGAGATCGAGAAGGCGCATCCGGACGTGTTCAAGAAGTTCCTCAGCGCCTGGAACGACGGTCACGTCACCGAGGCATCCGTCGGCACGCAGGTATCGACCACGCGCGCCATTTTCGTGCTGACCTCGAATATCGCCACCGAGGCACTCAGCGAGATCGCCGAGCGTCACGTGGACGATCCCGAGGCGATGCGCCAGGCCTCGGTGGACGCGCTCCGCCTCGCCGGTTTCGCGCCGGAAGTCCTGAACCGGCTTGACCGGATCTTCGTGTTCCGCAGCCTGGGCGGCCTGGACGTGGCCCGTGTGGCGGCACTCGAGATCGAGGCGATGATCGCCAGCTACGGGCTCGAAGTCGATGCAGGCGGTATCGATCCGTCGCTGCTGTTCGAGGTAATGCAGAAGCAGGACCGGCTGGGGCAGGGCGCCAGCGCCCGCGACCTCGTGCGCTCGATCGAGGAGATGGTCAGCGACGGGCTGATCGAGGCCCGCCAGAAGGGCGCGCACCGGGTCCGGCTGGAGAAGGGCGAGGATGGCATCATTACCCGCATCGCCGACCTGAAATCGCCCGGCAAGGACGTTCCCGCCGCCATGACCGCCGTCCCCTGACCGGTGGCGCCTGGACATAATCCATGATCCGCCGGTTATGGCGCCGTGCGCCGGCCTGGCGTTTCTGCCTGATCACGGCGGTGGCGCTGACCGCGCTGACCGCGATGTTCCCGCCGGCGGTCCCGCATCTGCCTTCGTTTCTGCAAAAGCACCCCGAAGCGGGGAATGCCGCCGATCTTGCCCATTATAGCGCCCCGTCGCACGAGGCGCCGACGCTTCCGGCCGACAGCGGCATGATCCACATGCCGCCGCCGGATGCCGGCCGGCAGGGGATCGTTCCGGTCAGTGGCCGCCTGCTGCCGCTGCCGGCCGGAACATGGCACGAACTCGCGCTGGCGAGGCTCGGCGGCCCCGAACCTAAACAGGTGACCGTGCTCGACCGTATCGACGGCAATCACCTGGTGGGCCTGATCGTCAGCGTTGCGCCGACGCCGCAGGTCGCGAGCGCCGGTCCGGTGAGGATACCGCCATCATGCATCGATCCCGAACGGATCGCCGGCCACATCACAACGGCGGAGCCCGGCGACAGCCCGCTGACCCACCAGTGCTGGAGCCTGCTGCCGATCGACATGAAGCAGGCGGTGTCAGACAAGGGCGGCAACGAATTGCTGCAGCGGGGGATGGCGCGCCTGGGCGAGCGCAACATCGCCGTGCCCGACCAGATGCTGATGCTGAGCTATTTCAGCTCCGACGATAATGGCTGGCTGATGACCTCGGTCTACCTGCCGGATCATCCCGGTTATCTGCCGGGTGCCCTGCATCGCATCCAGGACTGGGCCCAGCGCTTCTCGGTGCCGATCCAGAAGGGCTTTACCGGGACGCTGACAGAGGCCGACCTGACCCCGGCGATCATTCGCGACCCGACCTGAGACGGAGCGTCCGCGGTGCCGAACCTGCTACTGGCCTATCTCGCCTGGACCATCGCGTGGCATGGGTTCGAGTTCTATCTCGGACGCCGGCAGGCAGCTTCGGTGCGTGGTCACCGCGATGCGGTGCCGGCCGCCTTCGTTGCCAGCGTGCCGATCGCGGATCACCGCAGGGCCGCCGACTACAGCCTGGCGCGGCTGCGGTTCGGGGAATTCGCCGGCGCGATCGATCTCGCCGTGTCCCTCGTCGGGCTGCTGTGGGCATTTGACGCGGTGGCCGGGCTCGCCGCGATTTGGGCGCCGCCGTCCATCCTGCGGAGCCTGCTCATCCTCGGCGTGTTGTGGGTGTGCGGCAGCCTGATCGGCCTGCCGATCGGCGCCTGGCGCGATCTGGTGCTGGAGCAGCGGTTCGGGTTCAACCGCAAGAGCACCGGCCTGTTCATCCGCGATGCGCTCACCTCGCTCGGCCTCACCGCCCTGATCGGCGGCCCGGTGGTCGCCGGCATCCTGTGGGCGATGCGCGACCTCAGCGGCTACTGGTGGGTCTGGGTGTGGGCGGCGCTGACGCTGGTGATGTTCGCGGCGCCGACCATCCATGTCCGCATCGTGGCACCTTTGTTCAACCGGTTCACGCCGCTGCAGGGCGAGCTTGCCGACCGGATCGAGGGATTGCTCGCGCGATGCGGCTTCCGGTCCGGCGGCCTGTTCCAGATGGATGCCTCCAAGCGCTCCAGTCGTGGCAACGCCTATTTCATCGGCTTCGGCCCGACCAAGCGCATCGTCCTGTTCGATACGCTGCTGGACAAGCACGATACCGACGAGATCGAGGCGGTGGTGGCGCATGAGCTCGGCCATTTCCGCCATCACCACACGCTGTTCGGCATGCTGCGCGGCATCGTCGGCCTGTTCGTGATGCTGGCGGTGGTCGGGTGGCTGGCACGCCAGCCCTGGCTGCTCCCGGGCTTCGGGATCCGCCATGCCGATCCCGCGCTGGCGCTGTTGCTGGCGGTGCTGCTGGCCGGCGCGGTATCGCCGCTGCTCGGCCTGCTGGGCAACGTGGTTTCGCGCCGGCACGAGTTCCAGGCGGACGATTTCGCCAGGCGCACCGTCGGCGCGGCGCCGATGATTTCGGCCCTGACGCGGCTGGCACGCGACAACGCCAGCACCTTGACGCCGGACCGGCTGTTCTCGCTGGTGCACGACACGCATCCGCCGGTGCCGGTTCGCGTGGCCCGGCTGGTTGCCTGAACCATAGTCGCGGCCCGGCACCATGCCGCGGCCGCAAACACGGAGTTTCGACCATGGCAGATGAATTCCAGACCCTGCAGCCCGGCCTGCGCTATCGCGACGACGTGGTCGGCGAGGGCGCGCAGCCGGCACAGGGACAGACGGTCAGCGTCCATTACACCGGCTGGCTCGACAACGATGGCGAGCAGGGCAAGAAGTTCGACAGCTCGCGCGATCGCGGCTCGCCGTTCCGCTTCACGCTGGGCGTGCAGCAGGTCATTTCCGGCTGGGATCTCGGCGTCGCCTCGATGCGCGTCGGTGGTCGTCGCACGCTCCGGCTCGCGCCCGAGCACGGCTACGGCGCCCGCGGTGCCGGCGGTGCCATTCCGCCGAACGCCACGCTGATCTTCGACGTCGAGCTGCTCGGCGTCGGCTGAAGTAACGAAGCACCCGGAGGCGATCGTCTCCGGGTGCATCCGCCTCAGGGTTCCGGATCGCCTTCCATGTGGGCACCGGGCAGGACCGCCGGCTGCCGTGCAGCGACCAGCGCGACGAGCACCGATCCGCCGACGACGCACAGCTCGATCGACCGCGCCAACCCGATCATGCCGCCTCCCCATGGCACGACGAAGCTGGCGACGCCCTGGCCGAGCGACGCCACCGCGTAGCTGATCCCCATCCCGAACGACCGGTTCTCGGACCTGAAGCGCTGCGACAGGTAATGCGGCACCAGCGCGAACACGCTGTTGCCGAAGAAGCCCATGCCGCAGGCAGCGGCCAGCAACACCCCGGTCGATCCGCCGGACAGGAACGGCACGATGTCGAGCACGGTCAGGACCAGATACACCACCAGCGTGATGCGGCCGCCGAATCGGGTGGCCGCCCAGCCGCAGACCGGCTTGCCGACGATCGAACCGAGGCAGTAGGCGGCGACCGCCGGGAACACCATTGCCGGCGTGAAGCCGTGAACGTCGCGCAGGAACGACGGGTAGAAGCTGTAGATCGCCGCGTTCTGGAACTGCAGGAACAGCATGAACAGCAGCGCCTGGATCGCTGCCGGACCGAAGCGGAATTTGGGCCGCGGCGCCGCGGTGGGCGCCTGCCGGCTCTTTTCGCGCATCCGCAGCCAGACCGGGCTCTCCGGCACCCCGATGCGGATGAAGATCGCCAGCAGGGCCGGCACGATGTCGATGAAGAACAGCACCCGCCAGCCATAATGCGGCAGGATGAGCGCCTGCGCGCCGGCAGCGGCGAAGAAGCCGAACTCGTAGCCGGACATCATGATCGCCGAGGCCATCGGCCGGGTCTTCGGCGGCACGCTCTCCATCAGCAGCGACGCGGATGCGGTCCATTCGCCGCCGAAACCGATCCCGAACAGCAGCTGGATCACCACCATCGCGGTGTAGCTCCAGGCCAGACCGGAGACGCCCGAGAACACCGCGAACCAGATGACCCCGATCATGAAGGTCAGCTTTCTTCCGTAGCGATCGGCGAGCCAGCCCCAGCTGGTGTTGCCGATCAGCCGGCCGATGCTTTGCGCGGTGATGACCAGGCCCATGCCGGTCAGCGACGCGCCAAGGCTCTTGCCGATGTCCGGCAGCGCCAGCAGCAGCACCACCTGGTCGAACGCGTCGAGAAACCAGCCCAGGAAGGCGGCCAACGTTACCCGCCAGTAGGGCAGCAGCTGCCGTAATGCCCCCGGCTCCCCGCCCGGGCCGGATGCATGATCGGAGGCCTGCGTGATGCTGTCCGGCACGTGATCTCCCGTCGCGATGCCATTGCGGTGTCATTGAACAGGATGCCGGAGCTGGAGTTCCGGCTCGGGGCGGACTGCTTGCCAGGGGGGTAGAAGGCTATTAATTGTCTGAGTAATCCCGGACCGTCGCTTGGGTTGCACGGCCGGCCCGCCCGCCGTGCGAAGGATCATGCGATGACGACCAGGACCGGTTCATGACGACGACAGGTGCCGCACCGCAGGTCGAGAGTTTCGGCCGGCTTGCCGATGGCACTGCGGTCGAGGCGGTCAGCCTCCATAATCGCCATGGCGTCTCGGTGCGGCTGATCAGCCTCGGCGCCACGGTGCAGTCGCTGCGGGTGCCCGGGCGCGACGGCACGGTCGCCGACATCGTGCTCGGTTGTTCCGACGTCTCCGGATATATCGACGATCCGCAATTCTTCGGCGCGACCATCGGTCGTTTCGGCAACCGGATCGGCAAGGGCCGGTTCACCCTCGACGGCGTCGAGCATCAGGTGCCGGCCAGCGACGGGCCCAACGCCCTGCATGGCGGTGCAAACGGCTACGACAAGCGTGTCTGGGAGATCGCCCGGTTATCCGCGCCCGGCGAGCCGGCCGGCGTCGTGTTCCGGCGGATCAGCCCGGACGGCGAGGAAGGGTTTCCCGGCACGCTCACCGTCCAGGCCAGCTACCGGCTCGACGATGACGGGCTCACGCTCGAGTACGAGGCGACCACCGACCGGCCGACGGTGCTGAACCTGACCAACCACAGCTACTTCAACCTGGCGGGCGTCGAGAGCGGTCGTTCGGCGCTGGACCATGTGCTGTGGATCGATGCCGATGCCATCACCCCGGTCGACCGGACGATGATCCCCACCGGCGAGGTCCTGCCGGTCGCGGGCACGCCGTTCGATTTCCGGACACCGACCGTGATCGGGTCCAGGATCCGCGACGCAACCGACCAGCAGCTCGCAGCCGGACCCGGCTACGACCACAACTACGTCCTGCGGGCCGGCGTGACCGCGCAGCCGGAAGTCGCCGTGCGGGTCGAGGATCCGGCATCCGGGCGGGTGCTCGAGATCGCGACCACCGAACCGGGGGTGCAGTTCTATTCGGGTAACTTCCTGGATGGGACCACGCTGGGCAAGGGCATGCAGCTCTACCGCCAGGGCGACGGCCTCTGCTTCGAGACCCAGCATTTCCCGGACTCGCCGAACCATCCGCATTTCCCGAGCACGCGTCTCGATCCCGGCCAGACCTTCCGTTCCACAACGGTCTGGCGCTTCACGACCAGCGGAATTTGAAGCCTATGTCGAACCATCAGGACAGCAAGCCGGGCACGACATTGCCCGGGACCAACCAGCCGGCCAAGGCGCGGCTTCGCTCGCGGGCCTGGTTCGACAACCCGCATAGCCCGGACATGACCGCGCTCTATATCGAGCGCTACATGAATTTCGGCCTGTCGATCTCCGAGCTGCAGTCCGACCGCCCGATCATCGGCATCGCCCAGACCGGCTCCGACCTGTCGCCGTGCAACCGTCATCATCTCGTGCTGGCCGAACGCCTTCGCGAGGGCATCCGGGAAGCGGGCGGCATCGCCATCGAGTTCCCGGTGCACCCGATCCAGGAGACCGGCAAGCGCCCGACCGCCGGGCTCGACCGGAACCTCGCCTATCTCGGCCTCACCGAAGTGCTCTACGGCTACCCGATCGATGGCGTCGTGCTCACCATCGGTTGCGACAAGACCACGCCGGCCTGCCTGATGGCCGCGGCGACGGTGAACATCCCGTCGATCGCCTTCTCGGTCGGCCCGATGCTCAATGGCTGGTTCCGCGGGCAGCGCACAGGCTCCGGCACGATCGTGTGGCGGGCCCGCGAGATGCTGGCAACCGGCGAGATCGACGAGGCCGGCTTCATCAAGCTGGTCGCGAGCTCGGCGCCGTCGACCGGCTACTGCAACACCATGGGCACGGCCACGACGATGAATTCGCTCGCCGAGGCGCTCGGCATGCAGCTGCCGGGTGCCGCGGCGATCCCGGCGCCGTATCGCGACCGCCAGGAATGCGCGTTCCATACCGGCCGGCGCATCGTCGAGATGGTGCGCGAGGACCTGAAGCCCTCGCAGATCATGACCAGGGCCGCGTTCGAGAATGCGATCCGGGTGAACACGGCGATCGGCGGCTCGACCAACGCGCCGATCCACCTGGCGGCGCTGGCCCGCCATCTCGGCATCGACCTGCCGATCGAGACCTGGCAGCGCCTCGGCATGGATATCCCGCTGCTGGTGAACCTGCAGCCGGCCGGCGAATATCTCGGCGAGGATTTCTATCGTGCCGGCGGCGTGCCGGCGGTGATTTCGCAGCTGATGACCCAGGGGCTGATCGCCGAGGACGCGATGACCGTCAACGGCCGCACGATCGGCGACAACTGCCGGACCGTGCGGATCGAGGACGAAGAGGTCATCCGCCCGTTCGATCGCCCGCTCCGGACCCGCGCCGGCTTCCTGGTGCTGACCGGGAACATGTTCCGGTCGGCGATCATGAAGACCAGCGTCATCTCGCCGGAATTCCGCGAGCGCTACCTCAGCAATCCCGCCGACCTGGATGCGTTCGAGGGGCGGGCGATCGTGTTCGACGGTCCCGAGGATTATCACGCGCGGATCGACGACCCGGCGCTCGATGTCGGCGACCACGACGTGCTGGTGATGCGCGGCGCCGGCCCGATCGGCTATCCGGGCGCGGCCGAGGTCGTGAACATGCGGCCCCCGGTCTACCTGATCGAGAAGGGCGTGCATGCGCTGGCCTGTATCGGCGATGGCCGCCAGTCCGGTACCTCCGGTTCGCCGTCGATCCTGAATGCGTCGCCGGAAGCCGCGGCCGGCGGGGCGCTCGCGCTCGTACGCACCGGCGACCGGATCCGGGTCGATCTCGGCAAGGGACGCGTGGACATGCTGCTGACCGACGAGGAAATCTCGGCACGTCGTGCCGCCCTGGATGCGGCCGGTGGCTACAGCTATCCCGCCAGCCAGACCCCCTGGCAGGAGCTGCAGCGCAGCGTGGTCGGACAGCTCGATACCGGTGCGGTGCTCGAGCCGGCGGTGGCCTACCAGCGCATTGCCCAGACCATGGGGATCCCGCGCGACAACCACTGAAAAGACTATTTGTCGGACAAGAAAAACCGCATTAGAACGTGTCGCAAGCGGTCAAAGCCGCATAAACCTGGAGGGTTAAAATGTTCACGACCAGACGCCGGTTGGTTCAGATGTCGTCGCTCGGTGCCGTTGCCGCGATGACCGGCCTCGGCAGCAGCCGCGCTGCCGCCGCACCACTCAAGATCGGCTTCATCGTCAAGATGCCCGAGCAGGCCTGGTTCATCAACGAGCAGCACGCCGCCACCGCGGAAGGCGCCAAGATGGACTTCATCGTGGTCAACATGGCCGGCACCGACGGTACCGCCGTGATGAGCGCCATCGACAACCTGTCGGCGCAGGGCGCCAAGGGCTTCGTGATCTGCCCGCCCGACGTGCGGCTCGGCCCGGCCATCTTCGCCCGCGCCACCAGCGCCGGCATGAAGGTCGTTTCGGTCGACGACCAGTTCGTCTCCGGCGGCAAGCCGATGACCCAGGTGCCGCATCTCGGCATGTCCGGCTACAAGATCGGCCAGCAGGTCGGCAGCTCGATCGCCGACGAGATGAAGAAGCGCGGCTGGAAGCCCGAGGAAGTGGCAGCCTGCCGCATCACCAGCAACGAATTGCCGACCGCGCGCGAGCGGGTTGCCGGTGCGACCGACACGCTGGTGCAGAACGGCTTCCTGAAGGCCAACATCTTCGACGCGCCGCAGCGCACCACCGACACCGAAGGTGCCAACACGGCATCGAGCCCGGTGTTCGCCCGCCACGGCACCTTCAAGAAGTGGGTCATCTACGCGCTGAACGAAGAGTCCGTGCTCGGCGGCGTCCGGGCCAGCGAGCAGTTCCATTTCGGTGCCGACGACGTGATCGGTGTCGGCATCAACGGCACCGGAGCGGCGTTCGCCGAGTTGGGCAAGGCGCAGCCGACCGGCTTCTTCGGCACCATCGCGGTAAGCTCCGCGCTGCATGGCCGCCAGAGCGCCATCAACCTCGTCGACTGGATCCGTGACGGCAAGGAGCCGCCGCTCGACACCCAGACCACCGGCACGCTGATGACCCGTGCGAACTGGCAGCAGGTCAAGGCGCAGCTCGGCGTATGAGTGAAGCGCTCGCCGTCGATCCGGGACCACGCGACGATCTGCGCGGTCCCGAGCCGTTCCTGACCCTCGCCGGCATCGAGGTCGAGTTTCCCGGAGTGAAGGCGCTCCGGGGCGTCGACCTGTTTGTCGAGCGCGGTTCGGTTCATGGATTGATGGGCGAGAATGGTGCCGGAAAGTCCACGCTGCTCAAGGTGTTGAGCGGCGTGAACCTGCCGAAGGCCGGAACGATCACCGTCGCCGGCAAGCAGCTTACCTTCCGCGGTGCATCCGACGCCCTCGAGGCCGGGATCGCGATCATCTACCAGGAACTGCATCTGGTACCCGGCCTGAGTGCCGCCGAGAACCTGATGCTGGGCCACCTGCCGCGCCGGGGCGGGCTGGTCGACCGGAAAGCGTTGCGCATCCGTGCCGAGGCAGTGCTGCGTGATCTCGGCGAGGATATCGATCCGTCGACGCCGGTCGGGCGACTGTCGATCGGGCAGCGGCAGATGGTCGAGATCGGCAAGGCGCTGCTGCGGAACGCGCAGATCATCGCGTTCGACGAGCCGACCAGCAGCCTGTCGTCGCGCGAGGTCGAGAACCTCAAGCGGATCGTGCGCCGGTTGCGCGACGAGGGCAGGGCGATCGTCTACGTGACCCATCGCATGGCCGAAGTGTTCGAGTTGTGCGACGCCGTCACGGTGTTTCGCGACGGCGCCTGCGTCGCGCGCCATCCGGACATCGCCGACGTGACGCCCGATCAGCTGGTGACCGAGATGGTCGGCCGCGCGATCGAGGACGTCTATGGCTACCGGCCACGGAAAACTGGTGACGTGCTGGTCGAGGTCGAGAACATCGCCGGTCCGGGCATCCGCGAACCGATCTCGTTCTCGCTCCGGAAGGGCGAGATCCTCGGGTTTTTCGGACTGGTCGGCGCCGGCCGTACCGAGCTGATGCGGTTGATCTGCGGCACCGAGCGCGCCACCGGTGGCAAGATCACGCTGCAGGGCAAGGTGCTCAAGATGGGCTCGCCACGGCGGGCGATCAGCGCCGGCATCGCGATGTGCCCCGAGGATCGCAAGCGCGAGGGCATCTTTCCGATCGCCTCGGTGGACGACAACATCAATATCAGCGTGCGGCGGCGCTATGCGAAATTCGGTATCGTGAATTTCGCGCGCGAGAAGCTGAACGCCGCCAAGGCGATCCGCGACCTCGATATCCGCACGCGAAACGGCTCAACCCCGATCCGCAACCTGTCCGGCGGAAACCAGCAGAAGGCCATTCTCGGTCGCTGGCTGTCGGAGGATATCGAGTTGTTCGTGCTCGACGAGCCGACCCGCGGGATCGATGTCGGTGCACGCGCCCAGATCTACGAGATCCTGTATGGGCTCGCGGAAAAGGGTGTTGGCGTGATCGTGGTGTCCAGCGACCTGTCCGAGGTCAGCTCGATCTCCGACCGTGTCATCGTCATGGCCGACGGGTGCGTGACCGCGAACTTCTCCCGCGACGAGATCACCCCGGAGCGTCTGCTCAGCCAGGCTTTGCCACGCTAGCACTCGTCCTTCCGATCCTGTCGACACGACCTCAGCGCAGCAGCGAGAGTTCCAATGCAGCCCGTGACCCTCTCCCAGACGCCTTCCATCGAGCGAGGCCGGCTCAACAACGCACTCAGGCGCGCGGTCCAGCAATCGGGCATCGTGTTCGTGTTCATCCTGCTGGTGATCGGGCTGGCCGCCCTGGTTCCCGACTTCCTGTCACGCGGCAACATCACCGGCCTGCTGCTGTCGGTCACACTCACCGGCACCATCGCATCGAGCATGATGCTGGTCCTGGCGCTGGGCGAGGTCGATTTGTCGATCGCATCGATCGTGGCCTTCGCGGGCGTCGTCGGCTCGGTCGCGGCAAACTATCTCGGCGCGCCGCTCGGGATCCTCTGCGGCATTCTTGCCGGCGGGATGATCGGGCTGTTCAACGGCGTCGTGGTTGCGTCGTTCGGCATCAACTCGCTGATCGCGACCCTGGCCACGATGGAAGCGGTGCGCGGCCTTGCCTACATCGCGTCCGGCGGCGACGCGGTCCCGATCATGGCGCCGGCTTTCTTCGGCCTGTCCTCTGCGAACTTCCTGGGACTGACCACGCCGGTCTGGATCATGTTCGTGAGCTTCGTGGTGCTGGGCTTCGTGCTCAACCGCACCGTGTTCGGCCGCGACGTGCTGGCGATCGGCGGCAACGTCGAGGCGGCACGGCTGGCCGGTATCCCGGTCACCCGGTTGCGGATCGGCGTGTTTGCCCTGCAGGGACTTCTGGCCGGACTGGCCGGCGTGCTGCTGACCTCGCGCATGGGTCTCGGCGATCCCAAGACGTCGATCGGGCTTGAGCTCGCGGTGATTTCCGCCTGCGTGCTCGGCGGCGTTTCCCTGTCGGGCGGTATCGCCACGATCTCCGGCGTCGTGGTGGGCGTGCTCATCATGGGCTGCGTGCAGGATGCCATGGGCCTGCTGAACGTGCCGGCCTTCTACCAGTATCTGGTCCGCGGCGGCATCCTGCTGCTCGCCGTGATGTTCGACCGTTGGAAGACGGGCCGTAAGGCGTCCACCCTGCGGTAAGAACCGGTTCGGTCAGGGCGTCTTCCGATAGTTCGTGCGGCGCGCCTTCGACCGATGATGCGAAACGTGGTGGCGGGCGCGGATGCGTCGTCGGTCCACAACGGCCTGCCTGGCGTTTCTCCGCGCCAAGGCTACAGGTTCGGCAGGACACTCATCACGGACTATGGGTTCCGGAAAGTGTCACCGGGATAAGTCCGTGTTGAGCCAGGATGGTCTGGCCTGCGTCCGAGAGGATGAAGAGCGCGAACCGCATGGCGATAGGGTTGCCCGACAGGACAATCAACCCATACGGCGCGCTGACGTCCAGAGGCTGAGGAAACTGCACTGCCACCAGATCAGGCACCGCATTCCGCAAGACGCTTGCGCCGCTGCAGTAGCCGATCAGCACATCGGCTCGGCCGGACAGGAACACGCCCTCCGCCGCGCTGTGCCCGGGAACCAAAGCCCGTGCGCCAGGATGGCCGAGCAACTGCTGCGCCTTGTCTTCCAGCATGGCTGTGGCCCCCGGATGCACTCCGTCCGCTCGCTTGAAGATCGCCCAGGCGTAGTCGCCGCTTGGATCCGCGCCGGGCGTCGACGTCGCAAGCTTCACCGCCGGATCGAGCAACCGGGACAGCAGGTTCGCCGGAGTCAGTCCGAGGGAGCTTCGGCCGATGGCGCACATGCGGTTGCGAGCAAACATGACCACCGACCCTTTGTGGCCGCCCTGTGCCAGCCGACGCGGTTGCGCCATGTCCGCGGACGCGAACAGTTCCGCGGTCTCGCCATGCTCAAGCCGTTCACGAAGCGCTCCGGCCGGTCCATAGGTCGCCTGGACCGCTGTCGCAGGCGGCGTGCCGAACGCCGTCAGGAGGTCGGAAAAGGAGCTTGCCAGGCTGCCGGCAGCATAAATGCGCAGCGGTTGCCGAGGGGTGGTTTGTGCCGAGCTTGCGGTTTGGCAGCCCAACAGAAGTGCCGTCGCGAGCATGGCTCGCCCGACGATCGATCTGAAACGGCTCACTGCGCTTCTCTCCTGCCGCTGCCTTCCAGAGCCGACGTCGCCAGCACTCGGCATGGATCCATCAGGAAGCATGGTCCACTTGATGTCACTCGTTGAAGATCGAACACCGTATCGACAGGTCGAAGGCCATGGTCGTCGTCCGAGTCAGCCGCAATCTACTGCGCAGAAAACCTCACCCGTGATTTGCCAGACAGACTTCACACCCGCTCGATCCGCGCCAGGCTGAACGCGTCGGCGGCCAGTTGCAGCGGCCGTGTCTCGGCGTCGCTCCGGCCTTCGTCGATCAATGTCTCGAAATGCCGATACAGTGCTGGATACTCGTTATCCCCGGCATCCAGCAGCATCCTGCCGTCGAGCCGCAGGATGCGACCGCCCTGTTCTAGTTCGAGCGTACCACCGTCGCCGAGGGTCCAGGTGATCGACCAGGTTTCTTCGCCGGCATGGTTCCAGTCCAGCACGGCCGAGAAGCCATCGGCATGCGAGGGCGTCGCGAGCTGCAGGGTGGCGGAGATCGGGGTGTGGGCACCGTCGCGGACATGGAATGTCGCACCGCGCACGAACACCGGTTCGGGCATGCTGCCGACCAGGATCGACAGGGCATTCACCCCTGAATCGAACGTGCCCATGCCGCCCGGCTGCCAGAACCAGTAGACGCCGGGATGGAATTTCTCGAAATCCTCTTTCCACACGATATGCATCGCCGACACGCCGCGCTCGGCCAGGATGCGTCGTGCCGGCTCCACCGCCGCGCTGAACATCGAGTGCCACGCCGCGAACAGCGTTCGTCCGGACGCGGCGGCGCGGGTGGCGAGGTCCTCGACTTCCGACACGGTCTGCGCCGGCGGCTTCTCCAGCAGGACATGCAGCCCGGCGGCGATCGCGGTGCGCGCCAGGCCATAGCGGATCTGCGGCGGCGTGCAGATCGAGACGGCATCGACGATGCCCGCCTCGATCATCGCGTCGATCGACGGGAACAGCGTGACGCCGTCCGGCACGTCGACCGGCACCGGATTGGCGATCGCGGTCAGCCTGAACCCGGCCGATGCGGCGATCGCCGGGATGTGCTGCACCTTGGCGATCTGCCCGGCGCCGACGATCCCGATCCGGATGGGCTCGCCGGTCTTCATGCGGCAGCACCCGCGACGGCGCGATCCCACGCGGCGGCGTAGGCGCGGGCAAGCACCCCGACCTCCTCCCCACTGCGGCCCGGCTTGTAGAGGCCGGAGCCTAGTCCGAACCCGACCGCGCCGGCGGCGATATACGGCGCCACGTTGTCCGGCGTGATGCCGCCGACCGGCAGGAACATCGTGTCCTTGGGGAATACCGAGCGAAGCGCGCGCAGCACGTCCGGCGTGATCAGGTCGGCCGGGAACAGCTTGAGCGCATCCGCGCCGGCAGCGAGCGCCGCGAAGCCCTCGGTCGGTGTGATGATCCCGGGCGTGCAGACCATGTCGAGCGCCTTGGCGGCCCGGATCACCGCGGTGTCGCCATGCGGCATCACCACGACGCGGGCACCGGCCGCATGTACCGCGTGCACGGCTTCCACTGATGTCACGGTACCCGCGCCGATCAGGCAAGTGCTTCCGAACTCCACCGAAAGGCGCTTGATGCTTTCGAGCGGCTCCGGCGAGTTGAGCGGCACCTCGATGATACGGAACCCGGCCTTAACCAGGGCGGCCGACACCGGGATGATCTCGTCCGGGGTGATGCCGCGCAGGATCGCGACATAGGGAGATTGCGAAAGATACTGTTTCAGCATGCGGAGTCTCCAGCCGTCGCCGACACCAGTCCGGCCAGCACGGCGATACGATACAGGCCGCGCACCGAGGCGGCGCCGAGTTCCAACGGTATGGTTCGTCCCAACGTCGCGAATGCCCGTGCATAGCGCGTGGTGATCGCAGGGTCGCCGACCAGCACGATGCGGCCGGGCTCGGCGCTGCCGGCATGTGCGGCGGCCAGTGCCCGGGTCAGTTCCTCGCCGATCAGCAGCCCGGACAGGTAGTCCGTGATGAGGGCGGCATCGAGCCTGCCGGTCAGCACCAGGGCGCGCACCGAGAACAGCCGGCCCGCCAGCCCGTCGGACGCGGCCGCACGCACGCCATCATCGAAGGCGCGGCGCCGGGCCGGATCGTCCGCCGGCAGCGTCGGCGCGGTGGTCGGGATCGACCGGCCGAGGATCGAATGCTCGGTGAGCATCGCGAACAACTCGCCGGTCATGTAGGTGGTGAAGCCGGCGATCACCCCGTTGGAGACCCTGACCCACTTGCAGTGGGTGCCGGGCATCACCAGCAGGATCTCGCCGGCCGTGTCGTCCAGCCGTTCGAGCGCACCGACCGCCTCGGTCTCCTCGCCGCGCATCACGTCCGGGCGTCCGTCCCGGGTCTCGTCGATCAGCCCGGGAACCAGTCGCAGCCCGGTCCCGCCGACCTGGGTCAGCGATCCCGCCAGCTGGTTCAGGTCCAGCGGCAGGCTGAGATACGGAACCTCGTGCCAGCCCTGTCGGCTGCCGACCATGCCGCACGCAATGGCGGCCACCGGTGCATCCGGCTGCCCCTGCCAGCCCTCGGTGATGGAGGCATACGCCGCCGGGAACCCACCCTCCGGCAGGCGCAGGATACCCCAGGGGCGGTGGCGTTCCTCGAGCACGCGCCCGGCAGTCGAAACCCGCCAGGCCCGCAGCGAACTCGTGCCCCAGTCCAGCGCCAGCAGGGCGGTGCGACCCGGTCCCGGACTATCGACAGCCATGTTCGTCTTGTCTGACAATTCGGATCCTCCATGGGTCGTTGCGTGTCCGCGCCGCCGGAATCGGCAGGCAATCCGGCATTCCCCTGCTCAGCGTTCGGCCGGCCGGGACAGACGCGCACTGCGGCCGGAGAGTGATGCCTGCATATCGTCGAATGCATAGCGCACCAGCTCGGTCATGGCTGCACGCGCCTTCTCCGGCTCCCGCAGGCGGATCGCCTCGAACACGGCGCGATGTTCCGGCAGCGGATCCCGGGGGTAGCGCTGGGCACGCTGCTTGAACAGGGTGGTCCACCAGATGGCGGTGACCACGCTGCTCGACAGGGCGGCGATCAGTTCGTTGCCGGTGGCGACCAGGATCACGTGGTGGAAGGCGCGATCGGCTGCCCGCCCTTCCTCGGTGGTGAGCTGGAGCCGCGCCATGGTTCCGAGTGCGTCGCCCATCTCGTCGATGTCGCGCTGGGTATGATTGAGTGCTGCCAGCGAGGCTGCATGCGGCTCCACCATCTGCCGCACCTCGAACAGGTCACGCACGAAACTCTCGCTCGGCTTGGTCTCGAGAAACCAGCCCAGCACCTCGGGATCGAGGATGTGCCATCGGTTGCGCGGGCTGACCCGGGTGCCGGTCTTGGTGCGGCTCTCGACCATGCCCTTGGCCGCCAGGATCCGTACCGCCTCGCGATAGGCGGTTCGTGACACGGCAAGCTGCTCGGCGGCATCGATCTCGCCGGACAGCAGATCGCCGGGCAGCAGCTGCTCGCCGGTGATGCGAATGCCGATGTCACGGGCAATGTTGTCGTGCAGGCGCGGCGCCGACGGGGACCGCTTTTCTACGTATCGCGCCGGTCTGCCGGTACCGGAATAAGTCGTCTCAGGCCGATCCATCCGCGACGATTTCCCCTTGCGCGAGCACCCTGCTGCAGGCCATGCCATCATCGGTCCAAAGCGCCGGCGGTGCCAGCGCCGACACCCGACGACCTGTTGCAATAGCATGCATTAGCGTCGATTTTGTCCGAGTAATCGAAATGGAGCCAGTGCGATGAGCATCGGGACACAAACCGCACCGGATCAGACCGGCTTCCGCGGCGTCGACCCGCGGACAGGCCAGTCGATCGGCCCGTCCCTTCCGGTCGATGACACCGCATCGGTCACTGCAGCCGTCGAGCGGGCCGAAGCTGCGTTCGAGGCCTATCGCGCAACCTCTCCCGATATCCGGGCGCGCTTCCTGGAAGCCATTGCCGGCTCTCTCGAGACCCGTCGCGAGGCGATCATCGCCTCCGCTTCCACGGAGTCCGGTCTGCCGATCCCGCGCATCACCGGCGAATTCGGACGCACCACGGGTCAGCTCAAGCTGTTTGCAAGCGTGGTCAGGCAGGGCGACTGGCTCGGCGTCCGGCTCGATCCCGCGCTGCCCGATCGCGCACCGCTGCCGCGTCCGGATCTGCGCGTCCGTCGCATTCCGGTCGGGCCGGTCGCGGTGTTCGGCGCCAGCAATTTCCCGCTCGCCTTCTCGGTCGCCGGCGGCGACACCGCATCGGCGCTGGCCGCCGGCTGCACGGTCGTCGTGCGCGGCCATCCGGCGCATCCCGGCACCAGTGCATTGGTCGGCGAAGCGATCGACGAGGCGGTCCGCCTCAGCGAACTGCCGGCCGGCGTGTTTTCGCTGGTCTCCGGCCCCGACATCGCTCTCGGCCAGACACTGGTCGGCGATCCACGGATCGCCTCGGTCGGCTTCACCGGCTCGCGCAATGGCGGGCTGGCCCTGGCGCGTCTCGCCGCCGAGCGGCCCGTGCCGATCCCGGTGTTCGCCGAGATGAGCAGCATCAATCCGGTGTTCCTGTGCCCGGCCGCTCTCGAGGCCGGTGCCGACGCGCTGGCGGACGGGTTCGTCGCCTCGCTGACCCTCGGCGCCGGCCAGTTCTGCACCAATCCCGGCGTGGTGATCGCGATCAAGGGCGCGTCGCTCGATGCGTTCGTCGCCCGTGCCGGCAAGGCGATCGAGGCAGCCACCTCGTCCACCATGCTGACGGCCGGCATCCATGCCGCCTATGACCGCGCCATCCACGCACGCAACAGTGTCGCCGGCGTCACCTGCGTGGCGTCCGGCCAGCTCGGCGACGGCGAGAACCAGTGCCGCGCGGCGCTGTTCACCACCACGGCGGCGCACTTCAATGCGGAGCCGTCGCTGACCGACGAGGTGTTCGGCGCCAGCGGCCTGATCATCGCCTGCGACGATGCGGAGGCGGTGCTGGACGTGGCGCGCCGGCTCGAAGGCCAGCTGACCGCGACGCTGCACATGGTCCCGGCCGACGAGCCGTTCGCCAAGGGCCTGCTGCCGCTGCTCGAGCGCCGGTGCGGACGCATCCTGGTCAATGGCTGGCCGACAGGGGTCGAGGTGGCGCATGCGATGGTGCATGGCGGCCCGTTCCCGTCGACCACGGACGGACGCTTCACATCGGTCGGCACGCTGGCGATCGACCGGTTCCTGCGTCCGGTCTGCTACCAGAACCTGCCGCAGGCGCTGCTGCCGCCCGAGCTTGCCGATGCCAACCCGCTCGGCCTTAGCCGTCGGATCGACGGCGTCCTGAAGCTCGCCTGACCAGTCGGAACGCGATCATGTCCATCAGCCTCATCCAACTGACCGATCCTGCCGGCCAGCGCGTGGTCGCGACCTTCGACGGAAACGGCGATGCCCGCCTGGTTGCCGGGGCAACCACGACCTACGCCCTGGCGCTTGAGGCGATCGACGCAGGTGCCAGCCTCGCCGAGATCGTCGGGCGGCATGGGCTGGGCGAGACGGTGGATGTCGAAGCGGCGTCCGCATCCGGTCGCGTGCTGTCGCCGATCGATCATCCCGATCCGGCGCATCTGCTGCTCACCGGAACCGGGCTGACCCATCTCGGTTCGGCCGATGGCCGCGACAAGATGCACAAGGCCGCCGCCGCCGGGCAGGCGACGGACTCGATGCGCATGTTCCTGATGGGCGTCGAGAACGGCAAGCCGGCGGCTGGCGAGACCGGCGTGGCGCCCGAGTGGTTCTACAAGGGCGACGGATCGAGCCTGATCGCGCCCGGCGCCCCGCTGCCGAGCCCGGCCTTTGCAGCCGACGCCGGCGAGGAGCCGGAGATTGCCGGCATCTATGTCAATGGTCCGGATGGCGCCCCGTACCGCGTCGGTTTCGCGATCGGCAACGAGTTTTCCGATCATGTCACCGAGCGCCAGAATTACCTGTGGCTCGCGCATTCCAAGCTCCGCCCGGCGTCGCTCGGCGGCGAGCTTCTGGTCGGCGAACTGCCGGCCGACGTTCGCGGCACGTCGCGGATCGAGCGTGACGGCAAGGTCCTGTGGGAGAAGCCGTTCGCGTCCGGCGAGCAGAACATGTCGCATGCGATCGCCAATCTCGAGCACCACCACTTCAAGTATTCGCTGTTCCGCCGTCCGGGCGACGTGCATGTGCATTTCTTCGGCACCGCGACCCTGTCGGTCTCGGACGGGATCGTCACCCGCGATGGCGACGTGTTCGTGATCCAGGCCGAGCCGTTCCGGCTGACCCTGCGCAACCCGGTCTCGTTCGACACCACGTTTGCCAGCCCCGTCGTCACCCGCGCCCTCTGACGTCGCGATGGCGGAACGTCAGCCGGGGGATCAGGCGATGCTGCCCATCAACCTGGCAGACAAGCTGTCGCAATTCTCCAGCCACTGGTCACCCAGGATCGTCTCGGGCTTCAACGGGAACGACGTCATGGTGGTCAAGCTCAAGGGCGAGTTCACCTGGCATTCGCACCCGGACACCGATGATCTCTTCCTTGTCCTGAAAGGAATATTGACGATCAGGCTCCGCGACGGCGATGTGCAGCTCGGACCGGGCGAGTTGTATGTCGTTCCCAGGGGTGTCGAGCACTGCCCGTTCGCCGAGGAGGAGGTCCACCTGCTTCTGATCGAACCGGCTGGAACGCCCAACACCGGCGATGTTGCCACCGCGGTGTTGAAGGAATTTATCTGATCGCTGCGGCGGCGTTGCCTGGCGCCTCGATGTCGCTCGCGCCGAACCCGCCGCCGCCGGGTGTCGCCACCGCGAATACGTCCCCGGGCATCAGCGATGCCTGCGTCACGCCCTCGACGGTTTCCCGTGTTCCGTCCGTGCGCTCGATCCATTGTCGTCCGGCCGCGCCGTCGAGGCCGCCGGCGAGACCGAATGGGGCGACGCTGCGTCGCGACGAGACCAGCATGACATCCATCGGCTCCAGGAAGCGCAACCGTCGCAGCAGGCCGTCGCCCCCGGGATGCGCACCGCCACCGCCGGACCCGCGGCGGATCGCGAATTCCTCGACCCGAACCGGGAAGCGCATTTCCATCACTTCCGGATCGGTCATGCGCGTGTTGGTCATGTGGCTCTGCACGCCGTCGGCACCGTCGAACTCCGGACCGGCGCCGGTGCCGCCGCCGATGGTTTCGTAATACTGTCGGGTGGCGTCGCCGAAGGTCAGGTTGTTCATCGTCGCCTGCGCCGATGCACACGCACCGAACGCACCCAGGAGCGCATTGGCGATCGCCTGCGACAACTCGGTATTGCCCGACACCACCGCGGCGCCCGGATGCGGATCGAGGAAGCTCCCCCGCGGAACGATGATCTCGATCGGCCGCAAGCAGCCGTCATTGAGCGGGATCTCGTCGTCCACCAGGCAGCGCAAAACATAAAGGATCGATGCGCGCACCACTGCCGGCGGCGCGTTGAAATTGCCCGGCCGCTGGGCGTCGGTGCCGGTGAAGTCGATACGGGCTCTGCGTGCGGCGCGGTCGATGGTGACCGCCAGCCGCAACGTCGCACCGTCATCCAGCCTGTACTCGCGGGCGCCATCCTGTAGCCGGTCGAGCAGGCGGCGGACCGCATGCTCGGCATTGTCCATGACGTGGCCTGCATAATCCTCGACCGCGATCCAGCCGTAACGTGCCGCGGCACGCAGCAGCGCGGTCGAACCGGCCGCGTTGGCGGCGACCTGCGCCGTGATGTCGGCGACGTTCATGTCCGGGTTGCGGGCAGGGAAGGGTGCGTGCGCGAGCAGGTCGCGGAACGCCTGTTCCCGGAAACTTCCCTGCTCGATCAGCAGGAAATCGTCGATGACGACGCCTTCCTGGTCCAGCCTGGTGGAAAACGGTGGCACCGAGCCCGGCGTGATGCCGCCGATATCGGCATGGTGGCCGCGGCTGCCGACAAAAAAGCGCGGACCCGTGCCGTCCGGATCGAACACCGGGGTGATCACCGTGATGTCCGGCAGGTGGGTGCCGCCGGCATACGGGTCGTTCAATGCGACCGCATCGCCCGGACGCAGCGTGCCGCCACGCGTACGGATCACCCGGCGAACGCTCTCGCCCATTGCGCCGAGATGCACCGGCACGTGCGGCGCGTTGGCGATCAGCCGTCCGGCGGCATCGAACAGGGCGCAGGAGAAATCGAGCCGCTCGCGGATGTTCACGCTGAGCGCGGTGCCGGCGAGCACGGTTCCCATCTGCTCGGCGATGCTCATGAAGATGTTGTTGAACAGGGCGAGCCGGATTGGGTCGGCGGTGCGGGTATCGCGCACGATCGCCCTGGCCGCATGAGCCGTCCCGGGCCGGTGGTGCAGCACGAGAGCCTGGCCGATCGTCTCGGCCTCCCAGTCGAGATCGACCAGGGTGGTCGCGTTGGCTTCCGCGATCAGCGCCGGGCCGACGATACGGTCGCCGGTGCACAAGAGCGAGCGCTGGAAGATCGCCGTGCGACGCATCGCCCCGCCGGTCCAGATCTCGGCATGGCCGACCGGCGCCAGTTCGCCGTCCGTCCGCCGAGCGCCCAGAGCATCGGATACCGGCTCCCCAGCCGAGGTCGCCGCGACCTCGATCGACTGGACGATCAGGGTTCGTTCGGGTGTCGCGAAACCGAACCGCACCCGATGCGCGTGGGTGAACGCGCGACGCATCTCGTCGAGCCCGGCGAAATTCACCGGCAGCCAGCTCTCGGTCCCCTCGTAGCGCAACCGCACGGTCCGGGTGGCGGTCAGCACGTCCGGGTCGTTGCCGTCTGCGGCCAGTTCCGTCCTCGCCTCGTGCTCCAGCCGGTCCGCGAGCGCTTCGATTCCGATCATCGCCGGGTCGGTCAGCGGGGTTTCGACCGCCTGCTCGCGCAGCGTCGTCTGGTCGGCCAGTCCCATGCCGTAGGCCGACAACAGCCCGGCCTTCGCATGGATGAAGATCCGGGCGAGCCCGAGCTCTTCCGCAACCAGGCACGCATGCTGCCCGCCGGCGCCGCCGAAGCAGACCAGCGTGAACCCGTCCAGGTCGCGGCCGCGCTCGATCGAGATGCGGCGGATCGCCCCCGCCATCTGCTGTATGGCGATGTCCAGCGCTCCGGCGGCGATCGCCCGCTGGTCCAGGCTCATGCCGGCTGCTGCGAACTCCCGGGCGAGGTCCCGGAAGCCCGTCTCCACGGAAGCAGCGTCGAGCGCCTGATCGCCGGCCGGGCCGAACACGCTGGGAAACGACTCCGGCCTGATCCGGCCCAGCAGGATATTGGCATCGGTGATGGTCAACGGGCCGCCGCGACGATAGGCCGCCGGCCCCGGGTCGGCACCCGCACTCTCAGGCCCGACCCGCAGCCGCTCGCCATCGAAGCGCAGGATCGAGCCACCGCCGGCGGCGACGGTGTGGATTGCCATCATCGGTGCGCGGATCGACAGCTCGGCGATCTCGGCTTCGTCCATGCGCTCGATCGGAGCCCGGCCCTCGTCGCCGGACCCCTCATGCAGCGACACGTCTGTGGAGGTGCCGCCCATGTCGAACCCGACGATGCGATCGAACCTGCTGGCCGCAGCCGTGCGGATCGCGCCGACGACACCGCCGGCCGGACCGGACAGGATCGCATCCTTGGCCATGAACCGTGCCGCCTCGACCAGCCCGCCGTGCGACTGCATGAAATGCAGGCGAACCCCGGGCAGGGCGTGGTTCAGCCGGTCCACATGCCGCTTCAGCACCGGAGACAGGTAGGCGTCGATGACGGTGGTGCCGGCGCGGGGCACCAGCCTCGGGCTCGGGTCGATGCGGTGGCTGGCAGAGACGTGCGTGAAGCCGGCCCGGTCGGCCAGTTCGGCCAGCCGACGCTCGTGGCTCGGATGCGCCCACCCATGCATCAGCGCGATGGCGCAACTCTCGTATCCGGCTGCATGCGCGTCCGCCAGGGCATCGAGCGCGGCTGCTTCGTCCAGCGGCTCGATCTCTCGCCCATCGGCCGCAAGACGGCCGCCGATCGCAATGGTTCGGCCGGCCAGCGGCAGCGTCCGCCTGATGTCGAGCGCGAACAGATGCGGGCGAGACTGGTTGCCGATGGTCAGCAGGTCGGTGAACCCGCGCGTCACCAGCAGCAGCGTGCGGGCGCCACGCCGTTCCAGCAGTGCGTTGGTGGCGACGGTCGTGCCCATCCGCACGATCTCGATCGTGCCGGGCTCGGGTGTCTCGTCGGGGCCGAGCCCGAGGAAGCCGCGTATGCCGGCGAGTGCGGCGTCCTCGTAGAGGTCCGGGTTCTCGCTCAGCAGCTTGGCATCGAGCAAAGCCCCGTCCGGCCGGCGGGCGACGATATCAGTGAAGGTGCCGCCCCGGTCGATCCAGAACTGCCAGCCGGATCGCGGCGCCCGGTCGGGGCGCCGCGTCTGGCCGGGTGGCAGGCCGGTGTCGCGCAGGTTAATCGCGCGAGACCAGGCGGAGCGACGGCCGGTGCAGCGCGTCCAGCTGGCGGTAGATCCCCAGATAATCCTCGGCCATGCGGCGCGCGGTGAAATGGGTCTCGAAGCGCTGCCGGATCAGCTGCGGCTGCAGGCTGTCCAGGCGCGCGATGGCGCCGATCGCGCCGGTCTCGTCCTCGACGATCAGGCCGGTGAGCCCGTCCTCGAGCACTTCCGGCACCGAGCCACGGTTGAATGCGATCACCGGGGTGCCGCAGGCCATCGCCTCGATCATCACCAGGCCGAACGGCTCCGGCCAGTCGATCGGCATCAGCAGGCCGCGGGCGCCGGACAGGAAGGCGGCCTTCTGGCCATCGTTGATCTCGCCGATCAGCTCGACCCCGTTGCCCAGCATCGGCTTGATCTGGTGCTCGAAATACTCGACATCGACCTTGTCGACCTTGGCGGCGATCTTCAGCGGAATGCCCACCGCGCGGGCGATGCGGATCGCCTTGTCGACGCCCTTTTCGGGGCAGATGCGACCGAGGAACGCCAAGTAGCTGCGGTCGCTGCCGTCAGGGTTGCCCTGCGGGGTCAGCAGCATCTCGGGCAGGCCGTGATGCACGGTGCGCACGAAATTAGCCCGCTGCAGCGGCCGGCGCTGGCTGTCCGAGATCGAGACCAGGGGTGCGTGCGGGAAGGCATCGAACACCGGCTGCAGCTCCGGCAGGTCCAGGCGTCCGTGCATGGTGGTCAGGAACGGCACCGACTGGCGGCCGAAATGGGTGAACGGCCAGTAGTCCATGTGGAAATGCAGCACGTCGAACTGCTCGAGCCGCTGCGCCACGTGCTCCATCATCAGCATGTGCGGCGCGATCGGGTCGCGAATAGCCGGGTCCAGCCTCAGCGCGCGCGGCCAGGACGCATGCAGGTTGGCCGAGGTGATGCTGTCGCCGCTGGCGAAAAGGGTGACCTCATGGCCAAGATTGACCAACTCCTCGGTGAGGAAGGATACCACCCGCTCGGTCCCGCCATAGAGCTTGGGAGGGACGGCCTCATGGAGGGGGGCAATCTGGGCTATGCGCATGAAAGCTCCTTCGTTGTTCCAGAAAGCCATTCAACACGATGAACGAGGCATTTTGTTGGCAATCAGGTGATACTGTCTCAGCGAATGATCATCTGCCTGCGAGCCGGCAGCCAAGTTCCACGATTTCTGCCGACCGGAAGGGTTCTGCATGAGTTTGACGCATAGGTCGGAGACCGGCCACCCATCCGCTGGTCCTGCCTCTGCTGGCGCCCAGGTTGGCACTGGCATCGGTGCCGGTGGCAAACGCCGTTCCGGACATAAGCGCGAAGAGGCGGTGACCATCAGCGATGCCGACCTGATCCGGCTGGCACCGAGGCCGCTCGCCTTCATGTTCCGCTACGTGTTGCACCACAAGGTGCAGCACCTGCTGATCCTGGCCTCGGTCGTGGTCGCGGTGGCGGCCGTGGTCGGCTCGTCCTACGCCGTCCATTACCTGGTCGACACGCTGACCGGCTATCACGGTGGCTCGATGCGGACGGTATGGGGGGCGGTCGGGCTGCTCGGCGCGCTGATCGCGGTGGACAACCTCGCCTGGCGGGTCGGCGGCTGGGTCGCGGCCAGGGCATTCGTCGAGGTGACCGGCGACCTGCGGCGCGACCTGTTCCGGCACCTGACCGGGCATGCGCCGTCCTATTTCGCCGACCGGATGCCCGGCACGCTGGCCGGACGCATCACCGCGACCTCGAACGCCATGTTCACGCTGGAGAACCTGGCAACCTGGAACGTGCTGCCGCCGGTCCTGAACGTCGCCCTGTCGATCCTGCTGTTGCTGACCGTCAGCCCGCTGATGGCGGTGGTGCTGATCGCACTGGCGGCGGCGATCTCGCTGCTGATGTTCCGGCTGGCCGCCAGCGGGCGTCCGCTGCACCATCGCTATGCCTCGGATGCGGCCCGGGTGGACGGCGAACTGCTCGACATCATCAACAACATGCCCCTGGTCAGGGCGTTCGGCGCCACCAGGCGCGAGCGGGTCCGGTTCAGCCAGCGCATGGAAGGCGAGATGTCGGCCCGCAGCCGCTCGCTCCGCTACCTGGAGCGGCTGCGGCTGATCCATGCGGTGCTCACCGCGATCCTCACCGCCGGCCTGCTGATCTGGGCGGTGATGCTGTGGCACCAGCATGCCGCCAGCATCGGCGACGTGGTCATGGTGGTGACGCTCGGCTTCATGATCCTGCACGGCACCCGTGACCTTGCCGTGGCGCTGGTCGAGACCATCCAGCACGTCGCCCGGCTGGCCGAGGCCCTGTCCACGCTGCTGCTGCCGCACGACATGCCCGACGCTGCCGATGCCGGCGGCTTTCATGGCCAGGCGCGCGGCGAGATCGTGTTCGAGCACGTGACCTATTCCTATCCGGGCGGCGGCCCGGTGCTGGACGACTTCAACCTGCGCGTCGATGCCGGCACCCGGATCGGCATGGTCGGGCGCTCCGGCTCGGGCAAGACCACCGTTCTCGCCCTGCTCCAGCGCATGCGCTACATCCAGGGCGGCCGCATCATGATCGACGGCAAGGACCTGCTCAGCCTGACCGAGGAGGCATTGCGGGCGGTCATCTCGGTCGTGCCGCAGGATGTTTCGTTGTTTCATCGCTCGGTGCTCGAGAACATCCGCTACGGAAAGCCGGAAGCCACCGACGAGGAGGTCCACGCCGCCGCCGAGGCATCCGGCTGCCGCGAGTTCATCGAGGACATGCCGGAAGGGTTCCGGACCGAGGTCGGCGATCGCGGCGTGAAGCTGTCCGGCGGGCAACGGCAGCGCCTGGCGATCGCACGGGCATTCCTGCGCAACGCCCCGATCCTGCTGCTCGACGAGGCCACCAGTGCGCTCGACAGCGAGAGCGAGCAGAAGGTCCAGGAGGCGCTGGACCGCCTGATGGTCGGCCGCACCGTAGTTGCGGTGGCGCATCGTTTATCAACACTTCGCGACTTCGACCGGATTGTCGTCATGCAATCGGGACGCGTCCTGCAGGACGGCGCCCCGTCCGTTCTGGAGCGCAGCGAGGGTGCATACCGCGATCTGCTGTCGCGCCAGGCGATGAGCCTCGAGGATGTTCTCTGAGTCCGGGCTCCCCCAGGCGCCGTATTGCATAGTTTGAAACCAGCCGCGCAAACTTCGCTCTTCCCAATGATGTGAAAGCCGGTGCATTTATTGTCGAATATGTCGGGCCACGACATATTGCATTGCGTCAAGTTGCGCGGGTGTTTGCTGAAGGTGCTTCAGGGATATCCAGCAGACCGACACGGGCAAGAATTACAGGCCAATTTGAAAGGAACCGGTGGTACGTCCCATGATGAACATCACCGCAGAGACGGCCTCGCCTGCCGCACGTCCCGCCGATCCGCTACCGCCTGCGCTCGTCGTCGAGCCACCGGCCGGACCGGGTTCGACCGACATCCGCCTGGATGCCGATGACGGCCGCAACAGCCTGTGCCAGCGCGCCTACGCACAGATCCGAAAGTCGCTGATCACCAGCGCGATCCGGCCCGGGCACAAGCTGATCCTGCGGCCGCTCGCGGCCGAGCTTCACCTGAGCCCGACCCCGGTTCGGGAAGCGCTGCTGCGCCTGGTTTCGGAACAGGCGCTGGTTCTCGACGAGCGCGGTTCCGCGATCGTTCCGATCATGGATCAAACCAGCTTCCGTGAGTTGAGCGAGATGCGCGGCGATCTCGAGGCGCGGGCAGCCGAACGCGCGGTCGAGTTCGCGACGGTGCAGCAGATCGACGAGCTCGAGCGGATCAATGCCGAGTGCCTCGACCTGCATCGAGCCAACCGGCATGCCGCGATGCTGGAGGCCAACGCATCCTTCCATCGCAGCGTCTGCAAGGCAGCCGCCGCGCCGCTGATCCTGCGCATGCTGGAAGGGCTGTGGATGCGTCTGGGGCCGGTCTATGCGCTGAGTTTCGATCGGCCGCTGCCGGAGTTCGGTCCCGACGGGCACCCGCATTTGCAACTGATCGAGGCGCTGCGCCAGCGCGACGTGGCCCTCGCCCGCGAAGCCGCCTTCAACGACGTGCGCTACAGCAACGAGATCCTGCGCCCCAGTCTGATCGACGCCTGATCGACGCCTGAGCGGTACGCCGGCAGGGCCGCATCGCCGGGCGAGGGATCGCCCGGCGTTTACGGCCCGGTCGGCAGCGACTGGTTGCCGCTGGCCGGATCGGCCTTGGCGTCCAGGTTCTTCTTGATCCCGGCTTCGACCACGTTCGGTTTCGCGATGACCGGATCGAGCTTCTTCTTCAGCTGCGGCACCTCGATGTCGATCTCGAGCGTCGAGACCGCCGCGCCGCGGTCGAGCTTGATCTGCACCTTGTCGCGGTCGATTGGCACATGCCGGGCGATCACGTCGAGGATTTCCTCACGCAGCTTGGCGATCAGCTCGGACTGGCCTTCGCCGCTGGTCCGCTCGTGGGCCAGCAGGATCTGCAGGCGGTCGCGCGCGACCGGTGCCGAACTGCGCTTTGCGAAGAACTGTGAAAGAAAGCTCATGCGAGCCTCCACTTGAAGAGCTTGGCGAACAGGCTTTTCCGCTCCGACGGCACCTGCATCTCCAGGCTCTCGCCCTGCAGGCGCCGAACCGCATCGAAATAGGCCCGCGCCGGTGCGCTGTCCGGATTGCTCAGGGTGACCGGCGAACCGATGTTGGAGGCGCGCAGCACCTCCTCGCTTTCCGGAATGATGCCGATCAGCGGGATCGACAGGATTTCCAGCACGTCCTCGACGCGAAGCATCTCGCCGCGCGCCGCACGCGCCTGGTCGTAACGGGTCAGCAACAGGTGCTTGTTGATCTTCTCGCCGGCTTTCGCCTTGGCGGTGGTGCTGTCCAGCATCCCGATGATCCGGTCGCTGTCGCGCACCGAGGAGACCTCTGGGTTGGTCACGACCACCGCTTCGTCGGCATGGTACATCGCCAGCTGCGCGCCGCGCTCGATCCCGGCCGGGCTGTCGCAGACGATCCAGTCGAACTTCTCGCGCAGCTCGTTGATGACCCGCTCGACGCCGTCGGCGGTGAGGGCGTCCTTGTCGCGGGTCTGGCTGGCCGGAAGGATCGAGAGCGTCTCGACCCGCTTGTCGCGAATCAGCGCCTGGCTCAGCTTGGCATCGCCCTGCACCACGTTGATCAGGTCGAACACCACGCGGCGCTCGGCGCCCATCACCAGGTCCAGGTTGCGCAGGCCGACGTCGAAATCGACCACGACCACGTTCTGCCCGGTCTGTGCGAGAGCGGCGCCGAGAGCGGCGGTTGAGGTCGTTTTCCCGACGCCACCCTTGCCTGATGTGACGACCAGCACTTTGGCCATTAGGGGGGAGACCTTTCTTGGTAGCCCGGCCGGGCAAGTTCAGCAGACCGGCACGGAGTCGGACAGTGTTTTGTCTGCTCTACATCAATCGATGGGTAGCAGCACTAGCGACTCGCCATCAAGCCGTGCCTGGATCGCCTGCCCGATCCGTTCGGCCGGCATGTCGTCTGCAGTCATGTAGAACCCGTCGATGGCGATCAGCTCGGCATTCATCCGCCGGCACAGGATGCGGGCCGATGCATTGCCGCCGACCCCGGCGAGTGCACGGCCGCGCAACGTTCCATACACATGGATCGAGCCGCCCGCGGTGATTTCCGCACCGGACGCGACCGAGCCGATGATGATCACGTCGCCTTCCGGGAACGACACCGACCGGCCGGACCGGACCGGCTCGTCGATGACGAGCGAGGCCCGCGCCGGATCGGGTGGCGGCGGCAGCGCCTCCTCCGGGATCTCGACCGCCCCGACCGCGCGGCCGCCCGAGTAGCCGCGCGGCCACTCCCAGCCCGCGGTGGCCGGCCATTCCGGGTCCGCACCCTCGATCTCGATCAGCCGGATGCCGCGTTCCAGCAGTGCCGGCACCAGGTCGGCCAGCCCGGCCTCGTCCGCCGTCAGCAGGCCGCAATCGAGAATCACCGGCTTGGCATCGAAGAAGGCGGCGGACTTGGCGATCTGCGCATCCAGGGCAACCACCCAGCCGACCAGCGGCGGCTCTGGCGACAGCACCAGCGCCATGAAGGAGCGGCCGCGCGCCCTGATCTGCTGCGGCGGCAGCGGGGCCGGGGCGTGTGGGCGGGATGCATCGTCAGGTGGAACGGGCGGGGCGTTGGGTTCGGACACGTGTGGGCAACCCTCGAGGACGCGCCGCGAAAGCCGGCGGGATCAGGACGCAGCATGCACGGGCCGGACGCCGCCATCAAACCTTGCCCCCGCGCCGCAGGCGCGTTTTGCGGTCTTGTGCCCGCAGGCGCATTCGTAAAGGTGTGCGGGCGCGTTCAGGTCTGGCACGCGAGGGACGGATGAAATACACCGCGCCTATGCGCATCCTGCACCACATCCCGCTTTCGCCCTTTTCGCGCAAGGTCCGCCTGGTCCTCTCGGAGAAGCGGCTCCCGTTCGAGCTGAAGGTGGAGAAGGTCTGGGAGCGCCGGCCGGATTATCTCGATCTCAACCCGGCCGGCACCGTGCCGATGCTGGTCGAGGAAAATGGCCTGTCGATCCCCGATTCGGGCGTGATCTGCGAATATCTCGAGGAGGCCTATCCGGATACCCCGCTGATGGGCCGCACCCTGGCCGAGCGGGTCGAGGTCAGGCGGCTCACCGCCTGGTTCGACGGCAAGTTCTACCACGAGGTCACCCGCAACCTGCTGGGCGAGAAATACATGAAGCGGCTGATCGGCCGCGGCAACCCGGACGCGACCGCGCTCCGGGCCGGATACGCCAACATCCGCTACCATCTCGATTATATCGGCTGGCTGGCGGAAACCCGGAAATGGCTGGCCGGGCCGAGCCTGTCGCTCGCCGATTTCGCGGCGGCGGCGCAGCTTTCGTCGCTGGACTATATCGGCGACCTCGACTGGACGCTGAATGCGCCGACCAAGGACTGGTATGCGCGGGTGAAGTCGCGGCCGTGTTTCCGCGCCCTGCTGAACGACCGCGTCACCGGTATCAACCCGCCCGACCATTACGGCGACCTCGACTTTTGAAAGACCGTTCGAGAATGCGCGCGGGAAAGCCGCATCGGATGACCGCCGTATCAGCATTATCGATCGGTCTCTGATGGCGTCCGACTGGTCCGCGATCATGGGCGACCCGCGTCGCTTCGACGTGGCGATCCTCGGCGCCGGTGCTGCCGGGCTGATGGCGGCGATCGCGGCCGGGCGCCGGGGCCGCAGCGTGCTGCTGCTCGACCATGCCGAGGAGCCGGGCGCCAAGATCGTGATTTCCGGCGGCGGGCGCTGCAACTTCACCAACCGCGACTGCAAGCCGGATCGCTTCCAGTCGCAGAACCCGCATTTCGCCCGCTCGGCCCTGGCCCGCTACACCAGCGCCGACTTCCTCGCCCTGGTCGAGAAGCACAAGATCGTCTGGCACGAGAAAACCCTCGGCCAGCTGTTCTGCGACGGCTCGGCCCGGCAGATCGTGGCCATGCTGCTGGCCGAGTGCGAGGCGGCCGGCGTCACGCTCCGCACCGGGCAGCGCATCACCGACATCAGCCGTCCCGACCGGTTCCGCCTGATGACCGACGAGGGCGCGGTCGAGGCCGACAGCCTGATCGTCGCCACCGGTGGCCTGTCGATCCCCAAGATGGGCGCCACCGGCTTCGCCTACGACATCGCGCGCCGCTTCGACGTGCCGATCGTGCCGACCATGCCCGCCCTGGTGCCGTTCACCTTCGGCGACGAGCAGCCGGCGATGCGCACGCTGGCCGGCGTGTCGCTGGAGGTCATGGCGCGCTGCGGCGGCGCCTCGTTCCGCGAGGCGATGCTGTTCACCCACCGCGGCCTGTCCGGCCCGTCGATGCTGCAGGTGTCGTCGTACTGGCGCGAGGACCAGCAGATCCATGTCGATCTGGCCCCCGGCCAGGATCTCGCGGCGTTGTTCCGGCAGCGGCGGCAGACCCGCGGCAAGGCCGAGCTGCAGACCATCCTCGGCGAGTTCATGCCGCTCCGGCTGGCCCAGGCGGTGACGCTGGAGCAGGGCGCGTCCGGCCCGTTCGGCGGCCTGAACCAGGTGACGCTGAACGCGGTGATCGAGCGGCTGAAGGACTGGCGCCTGAGCCCGACCGGCACCGAGGGCTATGCCAAGGCCGAGGTCACCGGCGGCGGCATCGACACCAAGGCGCTGTCCTCGAAAACCATGGCGGTGACCGCCGTGCCCGGCCTGTTCTTCATCGGCGAGGCGGTGGACGTGACCGGCTGGCTCGGCGGCTACAACTTCCAGTGGGCCTGGTCGAGCGGCTGGGCCGCCGGCATGGCTGCCTGACGCGCCCGCCGCATCAGTCGATCTGCCGCTGCAGGGATTCCTGCGCCACCGTCGCCACCAGCCGGCCGCCTCGGTCGTAGATCAGCCCGCGTGAGAGCCCGGTCGCGCCGGATGCGGACGGGCTGTCGGTATCGAACAGCAGCCAGTCGCCGGTCAGCACCGGACGGTGGAACCACATCGCGTGGTCGATGCTGGCCATGAACAGGTGCGGGCCCGGCAGCGGAACCGTGTGCATGACCAGCGCCGCACCGCTCAGCGAAAAGTCCGACATCCAGGCCAGGATCTGCAGATGCAGCGCCGGATCGGTGAGGCCCGCGGCGCTCGGCACCCTGAACCAGGCCTGGCGGCGGTTCTGCTTCTGCCGGGTCAGCACCTGGTCCGGCCGCACCGGACGGACTTCCAGCGCCTGGTAGGCGCGCAGGCGCCGGCTGAGGATCTCGCCGATGACCGGCTCCGCGCCCCGGGCGATCTCGACCATGTCCGCGAGTGCGTCCGGCGGCGGCACGTCCGGCATCTCCGACTGGTGCTCCCAGCCGGGTTCGGTGGCGTGGAACGAGCATTCCATCTGGAAGATGGTCTCGCGTCCCCGCGCGGTCTCCTGCGTGCCTGTGACGCGGCGGGTGGAGAAGGAGCGGCCATCGCGGGTTCGCTCGACGACATATTCGGCCGGCAGGTCGCCGGCGCCCGGACGCAGGAAGTAGCCGTGCATCGAGTGGATCGGCCGGTTCTCGACCGTCGCCGTGGCGGCGGCGATCGACTGCCCCAGCACCTGTCCGCCGAACAGGCTCTTGTAGAAGTTGACCTGGTTGAACCGTCCGACGAACCGGTCCGGGCCGATCGGCGTCACCGCCACGATGGCGGGCACGTCGGCGCCGTCCCAGGTTTCGACGGCGGGCTTGGAGGAATCGGTGTGGCTGCTCATCGTGCGACCGTGGCCGTCGGCGGCGCGCACCGCAACAACGACCGTCTATCTTTCGCTGGGGCCCGCATCGAGCAGCGCCAGGTCCTGTTGCGCCATGTCCGCCTCGTGGGTGTCCGGCGCCAGCGACACGATGCGGTCCCAGTCGGTCCGCGCCCCGTCCGCATCGCCGGCCCGCTCGCGCAGGATGCCGCGTTCGAGCAGCGCCGACGGCTCGTCCGGTGCCAGCCGGCAGGCCGTGTCGATGTCGGCTCTCGCCTCGCGCAGCCGCTCCAGCCGGCGGAACGCCGAGGCGCGGGTGACCAGTGCATCCCGGTCGGCCGGGCGGGTCGCCAGCACCTTCGACAGGTCGGTCACCGCGCCGGCGGGGTTGCCCGCCGCGACCAGGGCGCGCCCGCGATCGACAAGCAGCCCGAGATCGAGCGGGTCGAGCGCCACCGCCCGCCGGGCCGATGCCAGTGCGTCGGTCGGGTGGCCGGCCAGCAGCCAGGCCTGCATCGCCTGGTCGGCGAACTGCGCCCGGTGCGCGGCGGGAGAACTGCCGCGTTGGGACAGCGTATCCAGCGAGCCGGCGCCGCCCACCGTATCGCCGAGCGCGATGTCGGACAGTGCCGCGCATTGAGCTGCGTCGTCGCCACCGCCATGTTTGGCCCAGTCACGGGCGGCGTCGGCGGCGGTTTCCGGATCGGAGGCGAGCAGGACGAGGCAGGCGTTCGTTTCCGCCACGGGCTTGCGGCTCGCGAGACGGGTCTGCCGAACCGGGGGAGCCTCGAGCCGGGCGAGGCGTTGCAGCCGCGACGCCGGCGCGGGGCGGGGTTCGGCGGCGTGTGCCACGGTCCACAACATGTCCGCGCTGCCGCTGGCGATCGCGACGATCAGGAGTGCCGACAGGTGAAGACTGGTTTTGATGACCATGGCGATCGTTTCACCTTGCGCCACGCACGCGTTGCACGGTCAAGCCAAACCGGGTCCGGTGCCGGGATGGTGATATGCGCCGAAGGGCGGCTGCGCGCATGAGCACGCCAGCCGACCGCCATCTGCTGATCTTCGGCCTCGGCTATTCCGCCCTGGAAGTGGCCAGGCTGGCGGTCAAGGCGGGCTATCGCGTGACCGGAACGACCCGGCGTCCCGACCTGCAGGCCCCCGCCGGCGTGGCGCTGGTGCGGCCGGAGTCGGCGCTGGATCTGCTCGACGGCGTGACCCACCTGCTGGCCGGCGCCCCGCCCGGCGCGGACGGCGACCCGATCCTGGCGCTGCTCGCGCCCCACCTCGATGCGTGCCGGCCCGGCTGGATCGGCTATTTCTCGACCACCGGCGTCTATGGCGATCGCCAGGGCGGCTGGGTCGACGAGAACACCGAACCCGCGCCGACCGGACCGCGCGGCACCCGCCGCCTGGAAGCCGAACTGGCATGGGAAAAGTTCGCCCGCCGCACCGGCGCGCGGCTCGACCTGCTGCGCATCGCCGGGATCTACGGCCCCGGCCGCAGCGCATTCGACAGCCTGCGCGCGGGAACGGCACGGCGCGTGGATGCGCCGGGACACGCGTTCGGACGCATCCACCGCGACGACATCGCGGGGGCGACGCTGGCCGCCATGCACACGGATGCCGGCCGGGACGAACACGGGCGCCGAGTGCTGAACCTCAGCGACGACCTGCCGGAGGAGAGCGCGGTGGTGACCGCGGCGGCAGCCCGGATGCTCGGGATGGAGCCGCCGGTGGCGGTGCCTCTGGAAGAGGCGCTGGCGGGGATGAGCGAGATGGGGCGGAGCTTTTGGGCGGAGAACCGGAAGGTGGCTAGCCGGATGACGCAGGAGTGGCTTGGGCGGGAGTGGTCGTATCCGAGGTTTCGGGAGGGGCTCACCGCCATCCGCATGACCGAAGCAGAGATGTAAGGGCTACTGCTAAAAAGATCTGAACTGGATATGTAGTTCGGAAAGAAAAGCGCACTGGTGGCTAAGCACGGTGATTAAACCTTCAGTCGCGACGGGCAGCTTTTTGTTCGCGGACATGACCAGGAGTCGGGTTGTAGAGTGAGCGAATACTGAAGCCTAAAAAACAAGTAAGCAAGGCATTAACGACGAGACAATTGATAATAGATCCTGTGAAATAAGTATCTTTCGATGCCGTCGGGGAAAGCCGAAGAGACAACCCTTTACAAAATTCCGGTCTAGATCCGGAGCCTATTGCGTCGGATGGGACTACCTTCCCGTGGTATATGATAATTCAGGATTTCAAAGCGCTGGCTGCAATCGCATCGCCCTGGCCGGTTGTCGTGAAGCCAGAAAACAGCAGTTATCTCTGCTTCGCAACGGGTAAAACCGAAAGAAAATTAAATGATCGATGCCGACCGTCGAATCAATGTCGCCGGGAAAAAATGAAATGACCCGCGTCGGCAATTCCCGCCGCATCTCCACATAATCTACAATCAGGTGTTCAATTGCTGCAAGTCGCGGCTGAGGATGACCAAGATGGAGGGGAGACTCACTCCGAGCAATATCGAAGCAGGGCTTAACAATCATCTTGCCTCGCTTCATCGTTACCTTCTAGACTAGAAAAAAATAGAGAAACACTCATAATCTATTAAACAGGAACGGCCCTGGAGTAAGATATATTTAGATGCTAAGCCGCTTCGCAATATCTGAATAATAAGCATCTTTCCAAGCTAGCACGTGATTGTTCTTCAACGTTGCAATCTGCGTGGGAGGAACCGCTTTATTTTTGAGAGCTGAAAGAAGACACAAAAATTTCGGATGAGTAATGCCGGTTCCACGTGAGGGATTGGTCGCTTTCAGGCTGTCATACATGGAGTTAAAGACGTTTGGGTCGTTGGCCAATGCATCATGAAATCTGCTAACGTCCCTTACCCCATGATTTACAGCCTGATTTATAAGTGTGTAATAGCTAGATTTCTCCGCGATATCTGCAAACAGGGGTGAGAATGACCCTACGAGCCTGCCCATGCGCTCATGAGAAGCCCATAAAGCCTGAGTGGCTTGTATCGTATCTAGCAGGGCTTGCGTCGTATCGTATTTAGATTGCAGCCACATCTTACAGTAAAGGCCAAAGTATGTTTGAACATCGCACGCCGCTTGGACGCGCATGATATGATCATGGCGCTTTCCTTTTCTGGGAACAAGTGCTTCGAGCAGATAGTTGACGAGATCTACCCGTCCGGCATCATCGACAAGTAGCGGTGACCTAGCACACTCCGCAGCCATCTTTGCCAAAGAAATAGAGAAGTCAGACCGCATTATGTAGCTACATACATTTTCTCTTACTGAGGGGCGGTTAAGAAAGACCCTTTTCAAATCTTCAGTATCGAGTATTGCTCCTGTTTTTGCAGCAAGATTTATCCATCGCTTTAAGACCTTGTCTCCGTTGCCATGATCGAAAGACTTTTTTGCAAGTCCGGACGATACGGCCTTTTCGATGCGGGCAACCTCGACGGTGATCTGTTTTCCGCTCGCGACCTTTAAAGCAATGTTTTCAGTAAGCTTATCAAGTTGAGAATTCTGAAATATTCGAAAGTGTTTTGCGGCAGCATCTTTGCGTAGAATCAGTGTTTTTCCACTGTTTAGCCGAACCTGTTTTGTTTGTAGAACTAGGTCCATCGCTTTGAGAACTTGTTTGGCGTCGGAGATCCTGTCGACACCCACGTCGATATCATCCATAAATCTAACGAAATCCCGGTTGGGGTCGCTGGCTAGAAATTTATCGAGCTCATAAAGAAAACAGTGCGCGAGCAAGCGGGGCGCATCAAGGTTCATTTGTGGCAGTCCGATTTCAACACGAGGCATATAATCAGGCTGCCAAAGAAGGCTGCTCAGCACATGAATAAGCATGTCTAAAACACACTCTTCGACCCCTGAAATCGCCGATATCACGTTTCGAAGGTGGGTATAAGAGATGGAATCATAGTAATTTGATATGTCGGTGACGACTATATAGTTCCGATTTGCAGAGAAGTTGAACAACTCCCGTTGAAAATTTAGCCAGGCAGGGATTGAACCATATTGGCTCTTCTGTATTGAGAATTTATGGTTCTTGGGCTCAAAGAAAGCGCATTTCGTTGGCTCTTTTCCTTTTACCTCGGTGTATAGCGCATCAGATAAACACTGTAAAACGATGGCATCTTTAACAGAGGGGATAACCAGCTGCCGGCAAAGCCCCTTGCTCTTCTCGACTAGTATTCGTTGAGCACGTTCTGGAACATAGTCACCGGCTAAGATCAAACGTGAAAGCTTCTGGCACTCGGCCTTCCTTGCAACGTGAAAGTCGAGGTGTTCAATTCCGTCATTTAAAAACTGCTGTCGCATATATACTCGGACTTTGGTTGTCCAAATCTTTTCCAGATTTGACGGAGAAAATATTGTTCTCAGCGGGGCCGAGCGGGTATCAAAGTTTGGAGACTTCATGTTAAGCAGCGGCCCATTAGTTACGTAGTATGAGTAGGTTAGAGGGAGTCTTCCTGCGTGATCGGGGTTCTACCCTCAGCAGTCATAAAGCCTGGTAAAAGACGGACCACGGTAGCCAACGAATTTCTGCATGTCTTGCAATCGGTCCCCGTTTTGACGACATGAAAAAATGTCGCTCGTATCAGTATGTCCAAAATTCGTCGCATTAGCCAATGCCAGCGGCGTATTTCCAACGAACATTTAACTGCCTCCGGTCCAATCTGCCGACGGCGTCGTGCGGCTAGTGCTGCCCCGCCGCGGCCGGAACGGTGGCCCGTCATTCTTATTCCCGGGGATGGCTTGATCGAGATAGTGTACATCCGCTGTGCCGCTTACGGATTGGACGGAAAGGCACCGCGTCCACCTCCTTGATGTTTCAGCCCCAACGCGTCGGACCCTCGGTCGTGGTGGAAATCCCCAACCGTTACAGCGGCGATCTCCTGCATGACATAGGTCAGCCTGCTGATCGACCGGGAAGACCACCTTTTCGTGCATGTCCGCCAATGTAGCAAGAGATGTGCATCGACCCGGTAGCGTGCCTTTACTTTCGACAGGGTGGAGATACAGCTCACCTCATGGTTCATGTCTGGTTGTTCCACGTGCACCACGCGATTATAATTGGCGGTATCGTGTCGCACCAGATGCTCGGACAGGCTTGATAGCCCCGAAACGGCGGCGGCACACGGTCGATGGCACTGCACTCTGTTGCTCGCGAACACGATGATCGATCTGGCGCAGCTGGTGGGGCGTCGCGATGCCAAGGTTTCTGAGTTGCTCCGAACTGAGCTTGTTAGCGGAGGGCGCGGACGCTTTTCTTGCTAGCAACCCAGATGCGTTCCTCAAGGAGAACCCGGGCGCGTCGAGGTGTGCAAGCTGGCCCGATCGAGCGATAAGGACGGGAAGGAAAGGCGTCACAAGCATGCGATAGCGTAGCAGACCGTTAGCGCGTGATAATTGAGCCTTCTTGAGCGGCGAAACGATGTTGATGTTTCACAGAGCTGACTTGCGGAAGGAACGCTGCCCGCCTTGGCGCCACAAGGACGGTCTTGCCGGTGTCATACTGTGTGCACTTTTCAAGTTAATGTTAATTCTCTGCTTGAAGCGCCGGAGCGTGTATCTTAGAGATTATATAGTTCGGCTGCTACTGTGCTCACGCACTTAAATAAAGTGAAGAAATACTGTGGCATCCTCAAGAAGTATTACTTGCCAGTATATTTCCGAATTTCCACCGCGATGCGCACCTACAAGACAGGAGAACACTCGCAAGCAACGCTAGCCGATCTGTATGAAAGCTTAAATATTTGAAGTTGTTGTTGCAGATACAGCGTTTGAAATACTGATCTAATATCCGCCAAGGTAAGATTATTGCATAAGACAGACCACAAAAGATCAATAGAATTCCGAGGGCTGCAGCATCGCCTAGCCCCGTGCCTTGACGAAGGCAAGTAGCGTGCGGGCCTTGTCGCCAGTCATGTCGCTATGCAGCCCGGGGCGAAACACGATGGTCGGCTCGTTACTCATGTGGACGACGACAGCCCGGACACAAAGGCACCGCGGCCAGTTTTGTCTTCTTCAGCCGCGACGGCCCAGCGAAGTTAGCTCGGCTCAGTCAGTGCCTCCTACAAAGGTGAACAATCTCAAGCATCGAAACAACGTTGTCTAATTTCAACGAAGACCTGGATGGTCGAGGTTATATTTTAAGGATAATCTTCAGAATCCTCCATCTTACTCAGCAGTCGGTGATATAAGCTACACTTGCCACTCTGAAGAATGAGCGCACCAGCTTGGGCATACGTTTGAGTTTGGCAAGCTGACCCTCGATCTTCTCGCCCAAGCTATCGCCCTTCCGCAATGGTGTTCTGGCTACACCGGTACGCTTGATGTGGCTCCACACGAGCTCGTCCGGGTTAAGATCGGGAGCGTAGCCGGGAAGAAAGTGAAGCGTCAGCATCCCGTTGGTTGATTGGATGTAGGCGTTCACGAGCTTTGTCTTGTGGGCTGGAAGACCATCGACTACGAGATGAACAGGCTTGCGGCGGTTACGCATCATCATCTTCAGTAGGACGATAAACAGCTCCGCGTTGAGGCCGCCCTGGTAGGTGCAATACCAGAACGCACCGCGAGCGTTGACGGCTGATGCCGCGCTGATCGACTGCCGTTGACCCGGGCGCTCGACAACCGGTGTTTGTCCCTTCTTGCCCCAGGTCTTCCCATGCACCGTATCGGCACGGAACCCCGATTCGTCCCAGAAGTAGATCTCGCCGCCCTCGCTTTTTGCTCTACTGGCAATAGAAGGAAACGTATCACGCTGCCACGTCTGGATGGCTTCAGGGTCGCGTTGATAAGCCCTCTGCAACGGCTTCTGCGGCGTGAGCTCCAGCCTCGCCAGTAGGGTGCCGACTGCCGTCAAGCCAATTTTGATGCCGAACTTCTCCTCGATCAAAGCGGAGATCATGGAGCGCGTCCAAAGACCGAAATCCAGACCATACTGACGAGGATCTTTCCCATTGACCCAAAGGAACACCTGCTGCTCCTGACTTGGCGTCAGACTGCGCGGCGGGCCCAGAGACTTTGTCGAATGCAGCGCCTCATCTCCCAGTTCAGGCGTTGACGCTGCTCTGAGCCATTTGTAGATCGTGGTCCGGCAGAAGCCATACGACGCTACGACAGAGGACGGCCGTTCACCGTCGCGAACGCGTTCAACTGCCATCAGCCGTATGGCTTCCAGCGTCCCATGATCAAAAGTTCGGCCATCTCTCTTCATGCCTGACCGTATCAAATGGCAGATACTAGTACAAGGGATTGTAGCCTATGTCACCGACTTGTGAGTAGTAGCTCTTTATATGAGATGATCCCATGAGCCAGTCTGAGGACGACCAAGCAGAGCCCAGTGGGCACGCGCTCAGCGACGCATCAAGCCTGTCGGCGGTGTCCGAGCCCGAGCGGAAGATCATCGAAGCGCATAGCCGCCCGAACGCGGCTCTCATCCATGAGACGATCCGCGCGGAGGGCGAAAGCGAACTCAGCCGGCCGGTCACGGCGCTCCTGCTGTCCGGACTCGCAGCCGGGCTTGCGATGGGGTTCTCCCTGATCGCCGAGGGGGTGCTTCGAGCACACCTGCCCGATGCGCCCTGGCGGGACCTCGTAGCCAAGTTCGGTTATACGATCGGCTTCCTGATCGTCGTACTCGGACGCCAGCAACTCTTCACCGAGAATACGCTGACCCCGGTGCTGCCGCTCCTTTACAATCGCGACCTACGCACCCTCGGCTTGGTCGTGCGCCTCTGGGCGCTCGTTCTCGCCGCCAACCTCGCCGGCACCTGGGCTATTTCGGCCGTCCTCGCAGGGACAAGCCTTTTCCCGCCGGAGGTCAAGGAAGCGTTCCTGGCGATCAGCCGGCACGTCGTCGAAGGGTCGTTCTGGATTACGACCATGAGGGGGATTTTCGCGGGCTGGCTGATCGCGCTGATGGTGTGGCTGATACCCGGGGCAGGGCAATCCCGGTCCGCGGTGATCGTGCTGCTCACCTGGCTGGTCACCGTGGCAGGGTTCGCGCACATCGTTGTCGGCTCGGTGGATGCAAGCTTCCTCGTTCTCTCGGACCAAGCTAGCATCACCGATTATTTGTGGCGCTTCTTCACCCCTACCTTGCTCGGAAACGTCGTAGGCGGCGTGGCCCTGGTCGCCGCGCTCAACTCCGGACAGGTCGCGAGCGCGGTGCAGGATTGACCTCGACGGCATCACAGGCCAGATTAAGGAACTGGCGTGGTCTGTCTTTGAAAAGGTATGCACGCGATGCGGTTGCGCCATTCCGGTAGCGGTACCTACCTCGGGATATCGCTCGGCGCCTGGGCGACGAGAGTGAGGACCGTATTGACCGAGCTTCACCTCCAGCCATACCGCCGATAAGGCGCGCCTGGGAGCCGTCGCCTTCTGCCTCCACCACTGCCACATACATCGTCATGGCCTGCGTGTGGCTCGCCATGAGCTACCTGCGATCCGACACGCATGGCACGCCGCTCGAGGTAACGATCCTCGCCCTCCAATCCCTGTGCCTGGTTGTGTTGGTCATGTCGCGCCGCTGGGTTCTGGTAAGCTCCGCCGTGATCCTCATGCTAGCGACGTTCTACAGATTGTGATGGAAGCCGCGTTCACGCGACTCGACGCCTGGTCGGGCTGGCTTTACGTGGCGTGTCTCATGGTCGGCAGCTGGTCCGCAACGACGCTGCGTCGCACCATACAGGACGTGATTCCGGTTCCTTTGGATTGGGCCATCGTCGTCACCCTGGCGGTTTTGACCGTCACGTGCTTCGTTCCCGAGCCTTTCGGCAGGCGGATGAGGACTCTGATTCAACTGACGGTGTTAGGTTGTTTCGTGCTCCTCATTTTCAGCGCACGCATGGATGAGCTTGGATTGTCTTAGGCTGAAAAAGCAATAAAGACGACGCCGGTCTCTCACCCCTCCGCGCCCTTTGCAACGATTTCGGCACTTCTTCGTGCCGACTATAAACGTAGACATTTGCAGGCGTGGAAGCAGACATTTTTCGAGTTTGGGACGGCCCCGACTGCGCAGGCTTTCAGTCAAGGAAGGCCCTTGTGGTCCCCTATGACGCCACCGGCATCTTCGCCCGGGTTCGTAGCCAGTAGAACGGCACGATGGAAGTTGTCAGTGTTCCAAAGCGTCCAAGGCACTACTCGCTTGCCCACCGGCGCCGGACTGCGTGCCGGTAGGCAGGAGACAGATGAGCGTAGCGCCCACCATACGATCAAGGCCAGAGCTTAAACCTGTCCATCAGCCAGTAGCCGATCAAGAGGACAATGACGATTGGTCCAACAACAGAGCAGAACTTCATGAGAGCTCGGTCCCGCTCGCTGATTTCCTGCGACTGTTGATAGAGCGCCCAAAGAAGAAGCATCATTGCACTGGCGATCATCGCGATGATGTTGCTCGACATCAAAGCAATGAAACATAGGATTACGACGATGCCACCTGTCACCCGACCGACCAACGGATGCATTCCGGTCCTCATCTCAGCTTGCGCCTCCGGTTCTCGAGTGAATACTTTCGCCATTGCTCTGCCTGCTTGGCATCGGTTATCGGATTGTTGCTGACGAAGGTGCCCTCCGCCACCGTGTTTGAAACGGCGATTGCCGCCGACCGGGCTAGCGCGGCACCTCCTACCCCGGCTATCATTACGCCAGCGAGGGCGGTCTCAGGAATGACCGCGATCGCGGCGGCGCCGACGAACGTGGCGAACAACGTTTTCGCGATAATCGCGCCCGCATCCCGGTAAACATTTGGCGGGGTATAATCGTTACCGTCGATCTTTCCGCCCCACTGTCGGGTGCAGTTCACCTTCCACTCATCCGGCGTTAAGCAAAACGGATAATCTGTGGGTGAAGCCATCATGTCGTGCTTTGCTTGAAGCACAGAGCTTGGGTAAATGGTCCACTTGCTCTGCCTGTTCGCACCCTCAATCGCTTGATCAACAAGTTTTCGGAAAGCCGGCGTTGCCATCCGATACAGTGGCAACGCAGCCCACAGGGCACGATACATGTCTGGGTTCGGCGAACTCTTGATCCTGGCGTTGACGCCACCGGTGCCCCATCTGGTCTGTGCAAGCAGTAACTCCAGGTTCGGGTCACTGAGTTTCGAGCTTCCTGTAGGCATGGGGTTTTCCTCTTCGTCCTCGGTGCTTGTAGGTCCCTAGAATGTCCCGGCAAGTCAGTCGGCTTTTTCGCGATAATCTGCCGGATGCTCCCTTCAGGAAGACGCTGTTTGCCCGTTCAGCAAGGACTGAAGCACTGCCTGCAGAAGCCCGATATCCTGCACCCGCGACAACCGGTGATCACCGTCCTTCACCAGCGTGACCACGCAATCCTCGCTCGTCACCAGCTTGGCGATCTCCAGCGCCGTCTTCCACGACACCACGTCGTCGCGCTGCCCATGCAGCAGCCGGACCGGGCACGCCACCGCGATCGGCCCGTCCATCAGGCTGCACGCCTCGCCGTCCGCCACCGCCCGGCTCGTCAGCACCAGCGGATCCGGTTCCGCCGGCAGCACCACCCGTCCGTCCCGCGCCAGCGCCTCCAGCGCGATCGGCGGCAGTCGCGCCACCATTTCGCGCGTAAAGTCCGGTGCGGCGGCGATCCCCACCAGTCCGCGCACGCGGGCCTCGCCGGCCAGCCCGATCGCCACCATCAGCGCGATCCAGCCGCCCATCGACGATCCCACCAGCACCACCGGCCCCGGCGCCAGCGCGTCGATGATGGCGATCGCGTCGTCGCGCCACACCGCGACGCTGCCCTCGTCGAACCGGCCGCCGCTCTCGCCATGGCCGGAATAATCCAGCCGCAGCATCGCCTGGCCCCGTGCCTCCGCGAAGGCGACCAGCGCGCGGGCCTTGTCGCCGGTCATGTCGCTGCGCAGCCCGGGCAGGAACACGATGGTCGGCGCGCGGCCGGGCAGGTGCCGCGCGGCGAGCCGGATGCCGTCGGGGCGGGTGATCTGGTGCAGGGTCTCGTTGCTCATGCGGGCGAGGATAGCCCGGTCAGGTCAGCGCCGCGACCAGCTCGGCCTTCTTCAGCCGCGAGCGCCCGGCGATGTTCCGCCCGGCCGCCTTCCGCAGCAGCTCGGCCCGGGTGAGGGTTGCTAGGTCGGTCTTGCCGGTGTCGCGATGCTTCGCGGTCTTGGCGGCGATGTCGGCCGGCTGCTTCGAGAACTGCAGGCCCTTTTCGGTGTCGGCGCGCTTCTTTTCCGTGGTGCGCTTGTAGTCCTTCGGGTCCAGCGCATCCCGCGCCTCCTTCGGCAGATAGCGCTCGCCGGTATGCTCCAAGGTGTCGCCGGACTTTGTGCCCCAATCCTCGCGGGTCCACTGCCTCAGATGGTTGTCCTCGGTCTTCGGGCCGGCATAGGTCCCGCCGCGCTTCTTGTATTCGGCGGTGGCGAGCTGGGCCTTCCGCGCCGACCACTGGCCGGCATGGCCGCCCTTGTCGCCGTCGGTGATCTCGGCCTTCACGCTGTCCCAGAGCTTCGGGTCGGTCTTCTTCGCGGTGGTTGCCATCCAATCGTCTCCTGGCCTGCTGCCGGACCCGGAACGATCGCGTCGCCCTCGGAGTTCGCGCAACACCCTGTGCGCCGCACCGTTCGCCGCGCCCGGGCTGGTGTTTCCGGCGTGGTCCCATGCTATGGCGCGCCCATGTCGATCGCCGCCCACCCACCGGTCATCCTGCAGGTGCTGCCTGCCTTGCAGGCCGGCGGCGTCGAGCGCGGCACCATCGAGATGGCGCGGGCGATCGTGCAGGCCGGCGGCACCGCCCTGGTCGCCAGCGCCGGCGGAAGGCTGGTGCCGCTGCTGGAGCGGGCGGGGGGCGTCCACTTGGCCCTCGACCTGATGACCAAGGATCCGCTGTCGATCTGGCTCAATGCCGGCCGGCTGGCCCGGCTGATCCGCCGGCACAAGGTCGAGCTGGTGCATGCACGCTCGCGCGGCCCGGCCTGGTCGGCGAGGATCGCGACACGGCGCACCGGCACGCCGTTCCTCACCACCTGGCACGGCGTCTACAGCGAGAACTTCCCGTTCAAGCGGCGCTACAACGCCGTCATGGCGTCCGGCGAGCGGGTCATCGCGATCAGCAACTACGTGGCCGAGCGCATCGCCGGCCGCTACGGCGTCGGCACCGACCGGCTGCGGATCATCCCGCGCGGCGCGGACACCGCGAGCTTCGATCCCGCCATCGTGCGCGGCGACCGCATCCATGCGCTGGCCCGCGAATGGGCGCTGCCCGACGGCGCCCAGGTGATCATGCTGCCGGCCCGGATCACCGCATGGAAAGGCCACGCGCTGCTGCTCGATGCGCTGGCCCGGATGGAGGCGCAGTCGCCCGGCCCGGACTGGGTCTGCGTCATGGTCGGTCCGGCAAAGGAGGGCACGGGCGGGTTCGCCGGCACGCTGCTCGCCCAGGCCGACCGGCTCGGCCTGCGGTCCCGGCTGCGCTTCGCCGGCCATTGCGCCGACATGCCGGCGGCGCTGGCAATGGCGGACGTGGTGGTGGTGCCGTCGCTGAAGCCGGAGCCGTTCGGTCGCACCGTGGTCGAGGCGCAGGCGATGCAGCGGACCGTGCTGGTCGCGGGCCACGGCGCGGCGCTCGAAACCGTCGAGCACGGCATCACCGGCTTCAGCTTCCCGCCGGGCGACGTCCAGGCGCTGTCCGAACTGATCCGGCACGCGCTGCTGCTGGCGCCGGACCATCGCGCCTGGCTCGGCGAGCAGGCCCGCGCCCACGTGCTGGACCGGTACACCACCCAGGCGATGCAGGACGCCACGCTGTCGGTGTACGAGGAGCTGCTCGGGCGGCCATTCCCGGATGCCATCGCATGAAGCGCATCGTGGTCATCAAGCTGGGGGCACTCGGCGACTTCGTGCTGGCCTTCGCGCCGTTCGCCGCCATCCGCGCGCATCACCCGGACGCCCACATCACCCTGCTGACCACCGCACCCTTCGTCGGCCTCGCCACCGCGAGCCCGTGGTTCGACGCGGTCGCCATCGACAGCCGGCCCTCCTGGTGGGACCTCGCCGAACTGAAGCGGCTGCGCGCGATCCTGCGCGGGCAGGACCTCGTGTACGACCTGCAGACCTCGGGCCGGTCGTCGCGGTATTTCCTGCTCGCCGGCCGTCCCGACTGGTCCGGCATCGCACGCGGCGCCTCGCATCCGGACGCCGATCCCGAACGCGACCGCCTGCACACGCGCATCCGGCAGGCCGGCCAGCTCGCCAGCGCCGGCATCGCATCGGTGCCTGATCCGGACCTGTCCTGGCTGGCGCGCGGCGGACCGCCGGTTCCGTCGCCGTTCGGACTGCTGGTGCCGGGTGCCGCACCGCACCGCCCGGCCAAGCGCTGGCCGGCGGACCGGTTCGCGGCGTTGGCCACGATCATGCGCGACAGGGGCCTGCAGCCGGTGGTGATCGGCAGCGCCGCGGACGCGCCGCTGGCCGCCGAGATCCGCGCACTCTGCCCGGAGGCGCTTGACCTCACCGGCCAGACCAGCCTGCTGGCGCTCGGCGGCCTGGCGGCGCGGTCGACGGTGGCGGTCGGCAACGATACCGGGCCGATGCACCTGGCGGCGTCGATGGGCTGCCCGTCGATCGTCCTGTTCTCGGCGGAGAGCGACCCGGCCCTGACCGCGCCGGTCGGCCGCTCGGTGAGCGTGCTGCGCGTGCCGGACCTGGGCGACCTGCCGGTGTCCAGGGTTGCGGCCCTGCTGCCCTGACGCCATACGGGGCGCCTACTATTTGCTGGAAGCGTTCCCCATGCCCGCCATCACCCTGCCCGACGGATCAATCCGCCAGTTCGACGGACCGGTCACGGGCACGGACGTGGCCCTCGCGATCGGCCCGGGCCTGGCCAAGGCCGCCCTGGCGATGGAGCTGGACGGCACGCTGGTCGACCTGTCCCGCGAGATCGCGGCCGATGCCTCGGTGCGCTTCATCACCCGCAAGGACGGCGTGGCGCTGGAGATGATCCGCCATGACGTGGCGCATGTGCTCGCCGAGGCGGTGCAGTCGCTGCATCCCGGCACCCAGGTCACCATCGGGCCGCCGATCGAGAACGGCTTCTATTACGATTTCGCCCGCAACGAGCCGTTCACCCCGGACGATTTCCCGGCGATCGAGGCCCGCATGCGCGAGATCGTCGCCGCCAACGCCGGCTTCGTGCGCGAGGAATGGCCGCGCGAGGAGGCGATCGCCTTCTTCGAGGCCCGTGGCGAACGCTACAAGGCCGAGCTGATCCGCGACCTGCCCGGGGACGTGCCGATCTCGATCTACCGGCAGGGCGAGTGGCTCGACCTCTGCCGCGGGCCGCACATGCGCGGCACCGGCGATGTCGGCACCGCCTTCAAGCTGATGAAGGTGGCCGGCGCCTACTGGCGCGGCGACCATCGCAACCCGATGCTGACCCGCATCTACGGCACCGCCTGGCGCGACGGGAAGGAGCTCGAGGCGCACCTGCTGCAGCTCGAGGAAGCCGAGAAGCGCGACCATCGCCGCATCGGCCGCGAGATGGACCTGTTCCACTTCCAGGAGGAAGCCACCGGCTCGATCTTCTGGCACCCGAAGGGCTGGCGCCTGTACTCGACGCTGCAGGACTACATGCGCCGGATGCAGAACGGCGAGGGCTACCAGGAGGTGCGGACCCCGCAGCTGGTCGATCGCTCGCTGTGGGAGGCGTCCGGGCACTGGGAGAAATATCGCGAGCACATGTTCATCGCGACGGTCGAGGACGAGGACAAGGTTCTCGCCCTGAAGCCGATGAACTGCCCGTGCCACGTGCAGATCTTCAAGCACGGCCTGCGCTCGTATCGCGAGCTGCCGCTGCGCATGGCCGAGTTCGGCGCCTGCCATCGCTACGAGCCGTCCGGCGCGCTGCACGGCATCATGCGGGTGCGCTCGTTCGTACAGGACGACGCGCACATCTTCTGCACCGAGGAGCAGATCGCGCCTGAGACCGCGCGCTTCGTGGCCATGCTGACGCAGGTCTATGCCGATCTCGGCTTCGACGGGTTCGTGGTGAAGTTCGCCGACCGCCCGGACAGCCGGGCCGGCGACGATGCATCGTGGGACAAGGCCGAGGCGGCACTGATCGAGGCCTGCCGGCTGGCCGGCGTCGAGTACGAGCTGAACCCGGGCGAGGGGGCGTTCTACGGCCCCAAGCTGGAATTCGTGCTGCGCGACGCGATCGGCCGCGACTGGCAGTGCGGCACGCTGCAGGTCGACTACGTGCTGCCGGACCGGCTGGACGCCAGCTATATCGGCGACGACAGCACCCGGCATCGTCCGGTCATGCTGCACCGTGCCATCGTCGGCAGCTTCGAGCGTTTCCTGGGCATCCTGATCGAGCAGTATGCCGGCAAGTTCCCGCTCTGGCTGGCGCCGGTGCAGGTGGTGGTGGCGTCGATCGTCAGCGATGCCGAGCCGTACGCGCTGGAAGTGGCGCAAGCCCTGCGCCATGCCGGCCTGGTCGTGACCGCCGACACCGCGAACGAGAAGATCAACGCCAAGATCCGCACCCACAGCCTGGCGCGGGTCCCGGTGATCCTGGTGGTCGGCCGCAAGGAAGCGGAGGCCCGCACCGTGGCGATGCGCAGGCTGGGCGGCGCGTCGCAGGAGGTCGTTTCGCTCGACGAGGCAGTGGCGGCCCTTGCACTCGAGGCGACGCCACCCGACCTCAAGCGGAATGGACGGGGCCTGAATCAGCATCTGCCGACTTCGTAATCCAGCCTGCCGGACCGGCGCAGCAGGGTTGCGTCGGCGGACGGGTCTTGACACAGCCCGCATGGTAGCATCTGAGGCCGGCCTAGCGTTCATAGCGCGGCCGGCACGAGCCGTTTCAACAGTGACAGGAGCAGTCCAATAGCCAGACCCCCGATGCCCGCGCCGCCGACTCGCGAGGGCCCCCGCGTCAACGAAGAGATCCGCGTTCCGAATGTTCGTCTGATCGACGAGGAAGGCGAGATGCAGGGCGTGATGACCACGCGCGACGCGATGCAGCGCGCCTTCTCCGTCGGCCTCGACCTGCTCGAAATCAGCCCGAACGCAGAACCCCCGGTCGTGAAGATTCTCGACTACGGCAAGTTCAAGTACGAGCAGCAGAAGAAGAAGAACGAGGCCCGGAAGAAGCAGAAGGTCATCGAGATCAAGGAGGTCAAGGTTCGTCCGAATATCGACGAGAATGACTACCAGGTTAAGATGCGCGCCATGAAGTCGTTCATCGAGGACGGCGACAAGGTGAAGGTGACGCTCCGCTTCCGAGGCCGCGAGATGGCCCATCAGGATCTCGGCGTGAAGGTGCTGGAGCGTATCCGCGGCGACATGGACGAGCGTGCCAAGGTCGAGCAGATGCCCCGCATGGAAAACCGCCAGATGATCATGGTGCTCTCGCCGCGCTGATCCGATCGTTCGGCTCCAGGTTACCGGATCGGCCCGGCTGCGCAGGCAGCCGGGCTTTTTCGTGTCCGGCCCGGGGCTGTCGGGCACTTGTCGGCAGTCGAACCTCCTGCGTAACGTCGGCCGATGAAATCGACGACCTTCCGGCATGCCGTCACCTACGCAATCCCGTTCCTGCTCTGCGTCTCGGGCGGTGCCCGGGCCCGTAGCCTCGCCGAGCTGGCGCAGGCGCATTACCAGGCCGACTGGGCGGCGGGGCCGGTCTCGGCAACGCAACTCGGGATACACCAGGGCGACAGCCGGCTCGACGACGTGTCGTTCGCTGCGATCGCCGCTCAGACCACACGGCTGCATGGCGAGCAGGCCGAGATCGCCGCGCTGGACACCGCCGGCCTGTCGCCGCCCGAGCGTGACGACCGCGACGTGCTCGCCGCCGCCATCGGCCGCGAGCTGCTGGCGAACGAGCGCATCCAGCCGTTCCACCACGATCCCGACAGCTACATCTCGCTCGCGACCAACGCCGTCTATTCGCTGATCGACCGGGACTACGCGCCGCCGGCCGATCGCCTGCGCGCGGTGATCGCCCGCGAGCAGGCGATCCCGGCGATGCTGGCGCTGGCCGAGACCCAGCTCGCGGGCGTGCCGCAGGTGTTCCTCGACATCGCCCGCGAGGATCTCGACGGCTCGTTCAGCTTCGTCGCCAAGGATGTGCCGGAGGCCTTCGCCGGCGTGCGCGACCAGGCGCTGCAGAACCAGCTCGCAGCCTCGACCAAGGTCACGCTCGCCGCCTTCACCCGCTACAAGGCGTTCCTCGGCGGCCTGAAGGCGAGCGGCAGCTTCGTGCTCGGGCCGGACGTCATGCGCGCCCTGCTGGCAGCCGACCTCGTCGACCTGCCGATCGACACCGTGGTCGCCGCCGGCCGCGCCCAGCTCGCCAAGGACAAGGCGGCCTTCATCGAGATCGAGCGCCGTCTCGACAAGGCGCACCCGGCCGACAGCCTGGTGCTGGTGCGGCACGACCATCCGCCGGCCAACAAGCTGATCGCCACCGCGACCGACCAGCTGCACGGGCTGCAGGATTTCGTGGTCGGCCACCACATCGTCACCCTGCCGGCGATGATCCTGCCGACGGTGATCGAGACGCCGCCGTTCCAGCGCGCGCTGATCACCGCCGCGATGGACTGGCCGGGCGCGTTCGAGACCAGCACCCGGCCGGGTGCGCAGACCTCGTTCTACTACATCACGCCGCCATCCTCGGCGTTCACACCGGAGCAGGTCGAGCAGGCGCTGGGCGACTTCAACCGTCCCGAGCTCGAGATCACCACCGCGCACGAGGCGATGCCGGGCCACTTCGTCCAGGGCCTGACGTTGCGGGCGCATCCGGAGTGGTCGCTGATCCGCAAGGCGGCGCAGTCCTACGCCACCACCGAGGGCTGGGCGCATTATTCCGAGCAGATGATGGTCGACCAGGGCTTCGGCGGCGGCGACCTGAAGATACGGCTGATGCAGCTGCAGGATGCCCTGCTGCGCGACTGCCGTCTGGTCGACGCATTCGGCATGCAGGCACAGGGCATGAGCCTCGCCGACGCCACCAGCCTGATGCAGACCGAGTGCTTCCAGTCGCCGATGTCGGCCTACAAGGAGGCCCGTCGCGGTACCGAGGACCCCGGCTACTACTCCTACACGCTCGGCAAGCTGATGATCCTGCACCTGCGCGATGACATGCAGCGCAGCCAGGGTGCGGCGTTCTCTCTCACGCGCTTCCATGACGGGCTGCTGGGCGCAGGCCTGGTGCCGATGACGATCATCCGGCGCGAACTGACCGGGCACGACGCGCCGATGCTCTGAGCGGGGCGCGGGGCAGGCCCGGATCGCCATCCCGAGCCTGTCGTGCGACGACTTCGCCGGTACGTTCCGTGACTGGTTGCCTGGCGCCTGGCGGCGCATGATCTGTAGTGCCGGAACCGTCAGCATGTCGGTTCCGCCAGTTCGCGAGATGGTTGGCCGATGACAGATGCGTTCCTGAACAGGATCGGCACCAGCGTGCCGGAGCATGACGTGCACGACGTGTTCGTGGCCTTTGCCGGGACATTGCTGACCGACGACCGGCTGCGGCGGCTGTTCAACCGCATGGCCGACCGCAGCGGCATCTCGCATCGGCATTCGACCCTGCAGCCGGCGAACGATCCGACTTCCGAAAGCCTCGACGAGGGCGGTTTCTACCGGCGCGGCGCCTTCCCGACATCGGCGGCCCGCATGGGCTGCTACGAGACCGCCGCACTTCCTCTGGCACTGCAGGCGATCGGCCGGCTCGGCGATAGCGCGCAGCTCGACCGGGTGACGCACCTCGTGGTGACGTCGTGCACCGGTTTCTATGCGCCCGGCCTGGACCTAGAGCTGGTCGCGCAGCTCGGGCTGCGCTCCTCGGTCGAGCGCACCATGGTCGGGTTCATGGGGTGCTACGCCGCCTTCAACGCCCTCAAGCTGGCCCGCCATATCGTGCGCTCGGAGCCGTCGGCGCGCGTGCTGCTGGTCAATATCGAGCTGTGCACGCTGCATCTGCAGGACACCTCCAACCTGGAGCAGGTGCTGTCGTTCCTGGTGTTCGCGGACGGATGTGCCGCGTCGCTGGTGAGTGCCGAGCCGGTCGGCCTGCGCCTGGACCGCTTCCACGCCGAACTGCTGCCGGACACCGCGCCGCTGATCAGCTGGCGGGTCGGCGACCAGGGTTTCGACATGGTGCTGTCCGGCCAGGTGCCGGGCGCGATCGGCGCCGGCCTGACCCGGTCGGGGTGCCGTATCCTGGAAGGCGCCTCGACGGATGCAATCGATCTCTGGGCGGTGCACCCGGGTGGCCGTTCGGTGCTGGATGCGGTGCAGAATGCGCTGCAGCTCGCTCCGGACGCGCTGTCCGCATCCCGGGAGATCCTGCGCGAGTATGGGAACATGTCGTCGGCGACGATCCTGTTCGTGCTGGAGCGGATGATGCGCACGGCCCGGTCCGGGGCGTCCGGCATCGCGATGGGGTTCGGGCCGGGACTGGTCGCGGAGACGCTGCGCTTCCAGGTCGCCTGAGATGGCCGGCCGCTTCGCGCACCGGGTCATGCTGCCCGAACTGATGGACGACGCCTCGTGCGGTCCGGACGAGTTCCGCCGCTGCCTGGTCGACCTGGCGAAGGTGAACCGGCTCACCCTCGCCACGCGACCGACGCTGCACTTCCTGAAGCACGCGGTGCGCCGGCTGCCGGCCGGCCGGGCATTGCGCATCCTCGATGTCGGCGGCGGCTACGGCGATGCGCTGCGCGACATCGACCGCTGGGCGGCACGGCGCGGGATCGCACTCGACATGACCAGCGTCGACCTGTCGCCCTGGGCCAGGAACGCCGGCGAAGCGGCACCGCCGACGCGGCAGGCGATCCGATGGGTGACCGCGGATATCTTCGACTACCGGCCGGAACAGCCCCCGGACGTCGTGCTGTCCTCGCTGTTCACCCATCATCTGGACGACGCATCGGTGGTCCGGTTCCTGGGCTGGATGGAGCAGCAGGCAACCCTCGGCTGGTTCGTGAACGACCTGCAACGGCACTGGCTGCCCTATTATGGCTTCAAGCTGTGGTCGCGTGCCGCCGGCTGGCATCGGTTCGTGCAGCACGATGGCCCGGTCTCGTTCGGCCGGGCGTTCATCGTTCCGGAATGGCGGATGCTGCTCGGCCAGGCGGGCCTGCCTCCGGATGCCGCAACCATCCGATGGTGGCTGCCGTTCCGGGTGTGCGTGTCGCGCTTCAAGCCGCCTGCGCAGTAAAGGGCTCAGGTGCTTCACGGAATGACCCAAGGCAGGTCCACGACCGACATCGCGATCATCGGCGGCGGTCTGGCCGGTGCCGCACTGGCGATCCAGAGCGCGTCGCATGGACGCCAGGTGACGCTGATCGAGCGCGAGGCGGGCCCGCACGACAAGGTCTGCGGCGAGTTCCTGTCGCGCGAGGCCCTGCTGCACCTGCGCGCCCTGGACATCGATCCGGCGCGGCTGGGCGGCATGCCGATCGACCGGGTCCGGCTGGCGACCGGGCGGGCGATGGCGGAGGTGGTGCTGCCGTTCCAGGGCATGGGCCTCTCGCGGCGCGTGCTCGACGAGGCGCTGCTCGCCCGTGCGCAGGCGGGCGGGGCGACCCTGCGACGGGGCTCCGCGGCCGGCGGGCTGGATGGCGGGCCGGGCGAACATCGCGTGCGCCTGCAGGATGGTTGCGAAATCGTCGCCCGCGATGTCGTACTGGCGACCGGCAAGCATGATCTGCGCGGCTGGAAACGCGGACCCGGCCGGCAGAACGACCTGGTCGGATTCAAGCAGCATTTCCGGCTGACGCCCGGCCAGGCGGCCCGCCTGGCCGGCGCGGTCGAGCTGACGCTGTTCGCCGGTGGCTATGCGGGCCTGCAACTGGTCGAGGACGGGCAGGCGACATTGTGCCTTCTGGTCCGCCGCAGTCGCCTGGCCGAACTCGGCGGACGCTGGGGCGGGGTCCTCGCCTCGGTCGCGGAGGATGCACCCCTGCTGGGCGAGCGCCTGGCCGGCGCGCAGCCGGTGCAATCCCGTCCGCTGACCATTTCCGGCATCCCCTATGGCTTCGTGGCGCCGGCCACCGCCGGTCCGTCCGGGGCGGGCATATGGCGTCTCGGCGACCAGTCGGCGGTGATCCCGTCCTTCACCGGCGATGGCATGTCGATCGCGCTGCACAGCGCGGCACTGGCTGCGCGGATGCTGCGAGAGGGCAGCACGCCGGACGATCTGCAGGAGGCGATGCGTCGCGATGTCGGCAGGCAGGTCGCGGGGGCCGCATTGCTGTCGCTCGGCGCGGTCAGGCGGCCGTTGCAGCGGCCCCTGGTCGCGATCGCCCGGCTGGTTCCGGCGATCTCGACGGCGATCGCGGCCGCGACCCGCATACCCGATGCCGCCCTGCAACGTGGCCTCGCCGGCGTCCGGGCCTGATCCCGCCTGGGTGCATGACTGGCCAGGCGGCCGCCGCGGCAGGACGGCGCATCATCCTTGCTTCGGAGAAACGAACCTGCCTTCATCGAAAGACCAGTGGCTGGGCTGCCAGAGCATGGTGAACCTCACGAACGAGATGAATTTCGTCGGCGGCCCGGGCGAGATGGCGGGCCTCGTCCGGTCGAAGGACTGGTCGGCCACGCCGCTCGGGCCGATCGAACACTGGCCGCAGAGCCTGCGCACCACGGTCGGTCTCTGCCTGGCGTCGAATTTCCCGATCAACATCATCTGGGGCCCGGAACACACCCAGATCTACAATGACGGCTACAGCGTGCTGTGCGGCGAGCAGCACCCGGCTTTCCTCGGCATGAGCTATCCGGTCTCGTGGGCGTCGGCATGGCCGGCGATCGGCAAGCCGTTCGCCATGGCGCTCGCCGGGCAAACCTCGTTCCTGGAGAACCAGCGCATGTTCCTGAAGCGGAACGGCTATCTCGAGGAGTCGTTCTTCACCTTCTCGACCAGCCCGATCTACGACGAGGCCGGCGGCATCGGCGGGCTGTTCCATCCGGTCACCGAAACGACCGCCGCGATGCTCGCCGAGCGACGCAGCCGCCTGGTACGTGACCTGATCGCGCGCCTCTCCGATGCGAACGATGTCGATACGGTTTTCGAACGTGCGGCCGCGACTCTCGCGGAATTCACATTCGACCTGCCGTTCGTCATTTTCTACCGGCTGGAACCGCAGGACCAGTCCGACCGTCGCTACAGGGTGGCGGCCGCGGTCGGCCTGTCCAGCAATATCGCGGCCACTCCCGACAGGATCGGGCTCGACGCGATGGTCCCCTGGCCGATTGCCGCTTCGGTCCGCTCGAGGGGCCCCGAGCGGGTCGACGGCCTGGCCGCGATGCTGGCGGCGGGGCAATGCGGCCCGTACGAGGAACCGCCGGACGCCGCGTTCGCCGTGCCGATCAGCGTGCCCGGACCAGGCCTGCCGGTCGCGATGATGATCGCCGGCGCCAGCGCGCGACTGCCGATCGGGGACGGGTATCGCGGGCTCTACGAACTGATCGGCGCCGCGGTCGGGGCCGCCCTGGCAAACGCCCAGGCATCCGAGGACGAGCTTCGCAAGGCGCAGGCGCTGGCGGCGATCGATCGTGCCAAGACCACGTTCTTTTCCAACGTCAGCCACGAGTTCCGCACGCCGCTGACCCTGATGCTTGGACCGATCGAGGAAGCGCTCGCCGATGGCGGCGACCTGCCGGCATTGCAGCGCGAGCGGCTGCAGGTTGCGCACCGCAATGCGTTGCGGGTCCTGAAGCTGGTCAACTCGTTGCTGGATTTCTCCAGTATCGAGGCAGGACGATTGAAGGCCCGGTTCGCGCCGGTCGATCTCGCAAGCTTCACCGGCGAACTCGCCAGCAATTTCCGGTCCGCATGCGAAGTCGCGGGCCTGGAGCTGGTGGTCGACTGCCCGACGCTGGAGGCCCCGGTCTATCTGGATCGCGACATGTGGGAAAAGATCATTCTCAACCTGCTGTCGAACGCGTTCAAGTTCACCTTCGCCGGACAGATCTCGGTGTCGCTGGTGCGTGAGGACGGGGCCGTGGCGTTGATCGTCGAGGATACCGGCATCGGTATTCCCGCAGCCGAGCTGCCGCGCATCTTCGAGCGCTTCCATCGTGTCGATGCCCAGCGCGGCCGCTCGCACGAAGGTACCGGCATCGGCCTCGCCCTGGTCGAGAGCCTGGTCCACCTGCATGCAGGCACGGTCACCGTCAGCAGCGTCGTAGACCAGGGAACGGTGTTTCGCGTGACGCTCCCGCTTGGTCACGCCCATCTGGCGGCCGGGACGTTGCTGGACGACCAGGCGGTGGTGGCTGAGCCCATGCGACACTCAAGGGCAAGCATCTATGCCGACGAGGCGGCGCGCTGGCTGGCGGACACCGCAAGCGATGATACGGGCCGGCCAGACGTCGAGGGCAGGACGCGAATATTGCTGGCCGAGGACAATGCGGACATGCGGCGCTATGTCGCACGCATTCTCGGCCAGGCCGGCTATCGCGTCGAGCTTGTCGGGAATGGCCTCGCTGCCGTCGCCGCATTGCGCACGGGCGCGTTGCCCGACCTGATCCTGACCGACGTGATGATGCCGGGCCTCGATGGATTCGGCCTGTTGCGCCACATCCGCGCGGACAGCAGCCTCGACGGGATCGTGGTGATCCTGCTGTCGGCGCGTGCCGGAGAGGAGGCTCGTCTCGAAGGGCTTGCAGCCGGAGCCGACGACTACATCGTCAAGCCGTTCAGCGCGCGGGAATTGCGGGCCCGGATCGATGGCGCCATCAACCTGGCCCGGCAGCGTCGGGATGCTGCCATACGGGAGCAGGAACTGCTCGCGGAAATCGTCAACGAGCGCGCCCGTACGACGCTGCACGAAACCGAGCGGCGTCTGGAATTCGCGCTGGAGGCGGGCCGTCTCGGAAGCTGGGAACTCGACCTGGTGGCACACGGCCTGATCGCATCGGCGATCGGGCGCGAGAATTTCGGAATCGACGGTTCGGATCCGCACAGCATGTACGATGCGTTGCTGGGCCGGATCCACCCCGAGGACCGGGACCGCCAGCGCCTCGCATTGCAGCACGCGATCGACACACGCTCGGCCCTGGACATCGAGCACCGTACGGTCTGGCCGGACGGCCGCGTCACCTGGGTCGAGGTCTGCGGTCATGCGGTCTATGCCGAGGATGGCACCCCGCTTCGCATGATCGGCGTGTCGCTCGACGTGACGATGCGCAAGCAGGCGGAAGCGCAGCGAACGACGCTGCTCGACGAACTCAACCATCGCGTCAAGAACACGCTGGCGGTCGTCCAGGCGATCGCGCGGCAGACGGAACGGAATGCCACGTCGCCGGCCGCCTTCATGACCGATCTCACCGCCAGGATCACTGCCCTGGCGCGCGCGCACGACCTGCTTACCGAGGCATCCTGGGACGGTGCGCAACTGGCGGACGTGATCGACCAGACGCTGGAGTTCTATTCGAACAAGGATGGCGGGGTCAGCCAGGTTTCCGCGCAGGGGCCTGCGGTCAGGCTGAGCCCGAACGCCGCCATCTCCCTCAACATGGCGTTCCACGAACTGGGGACCAACGCCGCGAAATACGGTGCGCTGTCGGTGCCGTCGGGGCGGGTCGGCGTCGACTGGCGGATCGATCGCTCGGTCGATCCATCGTGCGTCGATATCAGCTGGTCGGAAACCGGCGGCCCGGCGGTCGACATACCGACCAAGCGCGGCTTCGGATCGCGCATCATCGAGAGCGGACTTCCCGACATGTTCGGCGGCGAGGTTCGCCTGCACTTCGAGCCCGGCGGCGTCCGCTGCACCATGCGCCTGCCATTCTCCGGCGACATCATGGGCGTGGCCTGATGGTCGCCGGCGCGATCCTGTCCGGCCTGCGGTTTCTCGTCGTCGACGACGAGCTGATGGTCGCCATGTATGTCGAGGACATGCTGATGGACCTTGGCTGCGCCGCCGTCGAATGCGCCGGCACGGTCGAGAAGGGCCTGGCGATCGCCGGCCGTCGCGAAACCGGTCTCGACTGCGCGATCCTCGACGTGAACGTCGCCGGGCAACGCTGTACCCCGATCGCCGACGCACTTGCCGCCCGGGGCGTGCCGTTCATCTTCGCGACCGGCTATGGACGCAGCGGTGTCGATGCGAGGTATGCCGACCGGCCCGTCCTCACCAAGCCCTTCGGCCCGGTGGGATTCGAACAGGCGGTGGCGGCGACGCTGGGCGTCAGCCCTCGATCAGGGTGAAGTCGGCTACCCGCGCCAGCGTCGCACGGGTCTGCGACAGGAGGCGCAGCCGGTTGCGCCTGACGGGAGCGCTGTCCGCATTGACCGTGACCGCGTCGAAGAACACGTCGAGCGGCCGGCGCAGGCTGGCCATCGAGGCCATCGCCGCGTCGTAGCTCTCGTCGGCGAGCGCCGTATCGATGGTCGGCAGCGCCCGGGCGAGCGCATCGGCAAGTGCGTGTTCCTCCGCCTGGATCATCAGGGACAGGTCGGGCGCGCCGTCATGCGGACCGTCCTTCTTGTCCTCGATGCGCAGGATGTTGGCAGCGCGCTTGGCAGCGGCGAGCAGGTTCCTGCCGTCATCGGTGCCGAGCAGCCCTGCAACCGCCTCGGTGCGCGCGAGTAGCCTTGTAAGGTCCGGATCTTGTCCGACGGCCGATACCGCCGTCAGCACGTTATGCCGCGCACCCTCGGCGCGAAGCTGCACGCGCAGGCGGTCGGCGATGAAGCCGGGCAGGAGTGCGAGTTCGTCGTTCCGTGCGAGTGCGTCCGGGTAGAACGATGCCGCCTCGCGGAACAGCGCATCGAGGTCGATCCGGAGCCGATGCTCGCGGACGATGCGGATCACGCCGAGGGCGGCGCGACGAAGCGCATACGGATCGCCGGAGCCGCCGGGCTTCTCGCCGATCGCGAAGAACCCCGTCAGCGTATCGATCTTGTCGGCCAGCGCGACCGCGATGGACACCGGCGCCGCCGGCAACGCATCGCCGGGACCGCGTGGCTGGTAGTGCTCGCGTATCGCGGCGGCAACCGGCGCGGCCTCGCCGTCATGCGTGGCGTAGTAGCCGCCCATCACCCCCTGGAGTTCGGGAAATTCGCCCACCATGCCGGTGGTGAGGTCGGCCTTGGCCAGCAGCCCTGCGCGTGCGGCCTGCATCGCATCCGCGCCGATCGCGGTCGCCACGGCGGCGGCAAGCGACTGCAGCCGGACCGCGCGCGCGCCCTGGGTGCCGAGCTTCGCATGGAAGGTGACGCCATCCAGGGCCGCGATTCGGCCGGCCAGGGTGACGGTGCGGTCGAGATCCCAGAAATGGCGCGCATCGGAAAAGCGTGCGGCCAGCACTCGCTCGTTACCGGCGATGATGGTGGCGCCGCCGTCGCCAGGAATGGTGTTGGCGATGAAGCCGAAGCGCGGGGCGGCACGGCCGTCCGGCTGGCGCAACGCGAAGTAGCGCTGGTTCACCCGCATCGACACCTGCATCACTTCGGGCGGCAGATCCATGAAGCGGTCGCCGATGCTGCCGATCAGCGGCACCGGCCATTCGACCAGGCCGGCGACCTCGTCGAGCAGGCCGCCATCCGCGACCACGGTCAGGCCTTCCTGCGCCGCCAGTGCACCGATGCCGGACTCGACCAGACGCCGGCGCTCCTGCGCATCGACATTCACATGACGCGAGCCAAGGGTTTGCTGCCAGTCGGCCGCGTCCCCGATCCGTACGGCGCCCGGCGAGAGGAAGCGATGCCCTTCGGTCAGGTCCGAGGCGACCAGTCCGTGTCCGTCGTCGCTGCCGTCGGCGAGACTGAACGGAACGACCTCTCCTCCCAGCAGGCAGACGATCCGGCGCAGCGGCCTGACCCACGCGAATGCGCTGGTGGCGCCCCAGCGCATCGATTTCGGCCATGGAAACCGGCGCAGCAGCCCGGGCATCGCCTCGGACACCAGTCGTGCCGCCTCGATCGCCGGCGTCTCCCTGGAGAGTACCCAGAAGCCGTTCTCCAGGGTCAGCGCGTCGCGGCTGGCCTGGTGCTTGCGCAGGAAGCCGGCGAGCGCCTGCTCGGGAGCGCTTTCGCGCGGGCCGCGCTCGCTGCCGGAGCCGGCCGCGACGCCGGCGGCGACCGTCACCGCGAGTGCGATCCGGCGCGGACCGGAGAACGAGCGCGGCGCGGCCGGTGACAGCGGCGCCAGCGCCTCGACGACCAGCCGGGCGAGATCGGCCGCGGCCGGGGCCTGCATCCGCGCCGGGATTTCCTCGCAGAACAGTTCGATAAACAACTCGGGCATGATCTAGGCCTCGCCCCGGAGCCATTCCTCGGCGCAACCGCGCGCGAGGTTGCGTACGCGGCCGATATAGGAAGCACGTTCGGCCACCGAAATGACGCCGCGTGCGTCGAGCAGGTTGAACAGGTGGCTCGCCTTCAAACACTGGTCGTAGGCCGGCTGGGCAACGCCGTGTTTCACCAGAGCGGCACTTTCGCGCTCGGCATCGGCGAAGTGGCGCAGCAGCATGTCGGTGTCGGCAAGCTCGAAATTATGTCGCGAGTAGTCCCGCTCGGCGCGCAGGAACACGTCGCCATAGGTCAGGCCGTGTCCGTTGAAGTCCAGGTCGTAGACGTTGTCGACGCCCTGCACGTACATCGCCAGCCGCTCGAGCCCGTAGGTAAGCTCGGTCGAGGGCAGCACCGTCGGGATGCCGCCGATCTGCTGGAAATAGGTGTACTGCGTCACTTCCATGCCGTCGCACCAGACTTCCCAGCCGAGCCCCCAGGCGCCGATGGTCGGATTTTCCCAGTCGTCCTCGACGAACCTGATGTCGTGTTCGAGCGGATCGATGCCGATGGCGCGATAGCTGTCCAGCAGCAGCGCCTGGCTGTCGTCCGGGGTCGGCTTCAGCAACACCTGGTATTGATAATAATGCTGCAGCCGGTTGGGGTTCTCGCCATAACGGCCATCGGAAGGTCGCCGGCATGGCTGCACATAGGCGGCGCGCCAGGGTTTCGGGCCGAGCGCACGCAGGCTGGTGGCGGGATGCAGCGTCCCGGCGCCGACTTCGGTGTCGTACGGTTGCAGGATCGCGCATCCCTGGTCCGCCCAGAACCGGTGCAGCGTCAGGATCAGGTCCTGGAACGACAGCGCTCCCGGCTTGCGGGAAACGGTGCCCCGCGCCTGGGTCGGGTTAGATGCCACCGCCGTTTCCATGGTCGTTCGGTCTCCAGAAGCTGGACGCGAGTTTACCCCCCCGTCATCGGCGGGCAGGGGACAGGGGCGGCACCATACGGTCGGCCCCAATCGGCGGCAAGAAACCGGGGCGCTGCAGGAAATATCGGCGCGGCTGCCCATATGAGAGGTGGCCATGACAGGGAGGGCCCAGGTGGACGACAGCACGGCCGACGGACTGGACGACACCGGCGTCGCTGCGATCCTGACCCGGACACGCCGCATTGCCCTGGTCGGCGCATCGGCGAAGCCCGAGCGCGCGTCGAACGCGGTGATGCGGTTCCTGCTCGACCAGGGCTACGACGTGGTACCGGTCAACCCGGGCCTAGCCGGCCAGACCATCCACGGGCGTACCGTGGTCGCGACGATCGAGCAGGCCGTGCCGCTGGATATGGTCGATATCTTCCGGGCCACCGACCAGGTGGCGCCCGTGGTGGACGAGGCGATCAGGCTCGGAGCCCGGACCATCTGGATGCAGCTCGGGATCGTGGACCCGGCCTCCGCGGCCCGCGCCTGCGCTGCCGGCCTGTCAATGGTGATGGACCGTTGCCCGAAGATCGAGTGGCCGCGCCTCCGGCCGGGGCGCCTTCGAGCGGTGCCGGGAGACACATCGCCATGAGCGGCCTATGTTGACGCACCTGCTGCCAGAGCCGACGATTCAGCAACCCTTCAACCGGATCAACCAGCCATGAACAACGAAGAACGCGAACTCATCGAACGCTTCATCGCCCGTGTCGGCGGCAGCCCGCAGTCATCGGCGTTCGGCAGCGTCCCGGCCACGACCTCGCAGTCGTCGAACCTGCCGCCGCTCGATCCGGAGGCGGATCGCACCATCCGCGACAATTTCCAGCGCTTCCCCGAGGCGCCCTATCGCATCACCCAGATGGCGGTGGTGCAGGAAGCGGCACTGGCCGAATCACAGAACCGCATCAAGCGGCTCGAGTGGGAACTGCAGCAGGCGCAGACGCAACTGCAGACGGTCCAGCAGCAGCCGCAGCAGAAGAGCGGTGGCTTTTTCGGCGGCCTGTTCGGCGGCGGCCAGCAGAACCAGCAGCAGCAGCCTCCGCCGCGCTGGGGCGGCCAGCAGGGCCAGGGCTACCAGGGCCAGGGTTATCAGGGCCAGCAAGGCTACCAGGCGCAGCAGGGCTACCAGGGCGGACCGCCGCAGCCGAGCTATCCGCCAGGCTACCAGCCCGGCATGTTCCAGCGGCAGGGCTCCGGCTTCCTGGGCTCGGCACTGACCACCGCGGCCGGCGTGGCCGGCGGCATGGTGGCCGGTAACGTGCTGATGGACATGTTCAGCGGCCACGGCCTTGGTGGCGGCATGGGCGGTGGAATGGGCGAAGGCATGGGTGGCGGCTTCGGCGGCGGCGGCGGTGCGGGCGCCGATGGCGGCTTCAGCGGCGACGCCTTCGGCAATGCCGGCGGCGATGTCGACCCGAACTTCGACAATGGCGGCGGCGGTGACAGCGATTTCGGTGGCGACAGCGGCGGCGGCGGCGATTTCGGCGGCGACAACAGCTTCTAACTGCCGGTGCGGTTCAGCCTGGCGGCAGGCTGAACCGCACCGAGACCGGACAATGATCGGACAAATGTTCCTTCATGTCCGGGCTGGTTTCCCGATACACCAGCACCCGCAGGCTGTCCGGCTGCATCCAAGACCGCGCCGGCCCGCCCGCCAGGATCTGGTCGATGAAATCCTCGCCGCCCCAGCATGGGCTGGCATGCCCGGCGGTCGCGACAGCCAGGGGTGCATCCCGCTGCAGCCCGGCAAGGAACACGTCGCCGGCCTTCAGGCGACGGTTGAAGTCTCCGAGCACCACGAACGCCACGCCTTCCGCCTCCCGTGCGGCGATCCACGCCTGCAGCACCGGCAGTTGCGCCGCGAGGTCGGCGCAGGCGGCCCGGTGAGTATCCGTGAGCGGTCCTTCCCAGCAGCCGCTTTTCAGATGCACCGCCAGCACCCGGAGCGACGTTCCGCCGATCGCCAGCGTCGCATCGAGCCCGGTGCGCAGATGCCGCCGGCCGGCCCGGCTCACGTCGAGTGCGGCCAGGTCGGGATGCCTGGTCACCGTGACGTCCCGGCGCACCGCCAGCGCCACCCGCTGCACGACCCGGTCGCTGGTGATCAGCACCCGGTATCGATCGGGCGGAAAGATGCGTGCGACCAGGGCCGAGTCGTCGACTTCCTCGAGCGCTACCGCCGTCGCCTGCAGCTGGGCCGCGTAGCCCGCCAGGGCGGCAATGTCGGCATCCAGTTTCGGCGAGGCATCGTCGGGAAGCGCCGGGTCGCCGGCCGGCCGGCTGGTCAGCCAGTCCATGTTCCAGGTGGCGATCTTGATCCCGACCGGGTCGGCGGCGAACGCCGGACCGCCGGCGAGAACCAGCACCGACGCCAGCGCGATGGCACGCGCCCGGCCGCTCATGCCGAGGCCACGCCTGCTCAAGCGGGCTCGGCACCCTTCAGCGCCGAGAGCGCTTCGTCCAGCGTGCGGGCCACGCGGGTCTGTCCGTCGAACACCCGGATCTTGCCGGTGGCGATGTCGTAGAGCCAGCCCTGCAGCAGCAGCGGGCCTTCCGCGATGCGCGCGGCGACTGCGGGATGGGTCCGCAGGTGATCCAGCTGCAGCAGCACGTTCTGCTCGGCCAGCGCCGCCACGGCATCCGCGCCATGCGCGTGCGGATGGAGTGCGGCGGTGACGGCGCGGGCGGTCTCGGCGTTCCGCAGCCAGCTCGCCACCGTCGGCATGCTGTCCAGCCCGTGCGCCTCCGGGTCCAGCATCGCCTTCATCGCGCCGCAATCCGAATGGCCGCAGACGATGATGTGCTTCACGCCCAGCGCAACGACCGCATATTCGATCGCCGCCGACACGCCGCCCAGCATCTCTCCGTAGGCCGGCACAATGTTGCCGATATTGCGCAGTACGAACATCGCACCGGGCGGCTGCTGGGTGATCATGCCGGGACTGACCCGGCTGTCGGCGCAGGCGATGAACAGGGTGTGCGGAGACTGCCCCGCGGCCAGGTCCGAGAACATCTCCTGCTTCTCGGGAAACACGCGGACATTGAAGTCGCGCACGCCTTCCAGGAGCGAGATGATCGAGTGGTGGTGGTCGACTGACGGGGCTGCCGGCATGCTTGTTTCCTTTGTGCCGCAGGCTGTTCCGGCCTGGGCTGGCCGCGTAAGCTGACGCAGCGATATGCAAGCCTCGAACGGGAAACCGCCACACATCATGCCCAGACATCTCGTATGCGGGGAAGTCCGCGCTTGAACGGCCATACCCGCAACGAGTCGCGTCCCGCGCAGGATACCGGCTGGAGCGCATGCGACCGCGAACCGGTGCATGTTCCCGGCACGATCCAGGCACATGGGCTGCTGCTGGTGTTGCGGATGGACCCCGGTGACGGCAGGCCGCTCGTCGTCGCCGCGGGCGGCAACGGTCTGGACGGTAAGGCGCCTCCATCCATGGACGGCCTCCTGGAGCCCGAAGGCGTCGCGCTGGTCGAGCGCGCGCTGTCGGACCCGGGCGCGGTGGCGGATCCGGTGATCGAGGGGCTGGTGTCGCGGGACGGGCGTCGCTGGACCGGACTGCTGCGCCGGGACCGGGCGGACATCTTGCTGGAGCTGGAGCCCGAGCAGGCGACCGATGCCACCTCCATTCGCCGCATCCTGCTCGGCCTCAACCAGGCGATCGCATCGCTGCAGCACCAGACCGATGCGATTTCCGCGTGCCAGGTTGCCGCGCGGCATGTGCGCGACATCACCGGGTTCGATCGTGTCATGGCCTACCGCTTCATGGCCGACTGGAGCGGCGAGGTCATCGCTGAATCGATCGTGCCGGGCGTGGATTCCTATCTCGGCCTGGTATTCCCGGCCTCCGATATCCCGGCTCCGGCACGCGCCCTGTATGCCAGCAACCGGCTGCGGCTGATCCCCGACGCGCGCTCGGCACAGGTGCCGCTGGTATCGCCGGCGGGTCCCGTCGATCTCGGTCAGGCGGTCCTGCGCGGCGTGGCACCGGTGCATCTGGAATACCTGGCCAACATGGGCGTGCAGGCCTCGATGTCGGTCGCCATCGCCGGCCTGCCGGACGGGGCGGATCGCGAGGCGGGCGCCGCCGGACCCGCGACTCCGATCCCGGCACTCTGGGGCCTGCTCGCCTGCCACCACCAGCACGGCCCGCTCTTCATCGACCATGTGCGCCGGCAGGCCGCCGAAACGCTCGCGCAGGCCTTGTCGTGGCGGCTGGGCTGGCTTGCCGATGCCGCGGCCGGTCGTCGGATCGCGATGATCCAGGACGCGGTCGCTCCCATCCTGGGCAGCGAAGCCGGCCCCTCCGTCGCGGTTTCGGCCGATGGCGTCGAGGCCACGGCGGGCGAGACATTGTTGCGTGCCTGCATGGCGACCGGAATGGCGGTCTTCGGCCCGGCCGGCATGGAGCTGGCCGGGCCACCCGTGCGGATCGGCGCGCTACCGTCGGAGGCAGCACTGCTGCAACTGGTCGACTGGCTGGATCGGCAGCCCGCCGGGCCGCTGACGACCGACCGGTTGCCCAGCCTGTTGCCGCCCGTGCTGCTCGAGATGCTCGGCACCGATCATCCATGCGGCTTGCTGGCCACGCCGCTGGCCACGTCCGCGGCCGATGCGGCGGGGGCGGGCGGCTGGGTGCTGTGGTTCAGGCCGGAACTGCGGCGCGAGGTCGAGTGGGCCGGCTACAAGGCAACCGATCTGCCGCCGGGCCGGGAACTGCACCCGCGCGCCTCGTTCGCCGCCTGGCGCGAGGAGGTCGCCGGCCGTTCGGCGACGTGGGGGGCCGACTGCATCGCGGCGGCCAGCTATTTCCGCGAGACCATCGTGGCGTCGCTGCTTCGGCGGAGCAGGCAGATCGCTCGCGAGGCGACGCAGTTGCGCCGCCGCAACGAGGCGATCAGCTTCTTCGCCGATGCCGCCACCCATGATCTGCGGGAGCCGCTCTGGCAGATCCAGGTGCTGAGCGGACTGATCCGCGACGGGTTGCGCGGCCTTTTCGCCGAAGCCGATCCCGCCGAGGCACCGCGCCACCCGGCGCATGAGGCGCTGGTGCGCGAGGTGGCGGATCTCGAGCTCGAAACGATGTCCGGCCTGATCGTCACCTCGGCCGGACGGATGCGCGCGATGATCGACGATCTGGCACGGTTCGCCGTCGCCGGCCGGGATGTAGATCAGATACGGGCGGTATCGCTGCGGCGGCTGGCGGACGAGGCGCTGGACGATGTCGGCGAGGCGGTGCGCGATGTGCGCGACGTGTCGCTGTCGTTCGACGGGCTGGACGGCGTGCTGGTCAACGGCGATCCCGCCCAGCTCCGGCGGGTGTTCCAGAACCTGCTGTCCAATGCCATCAAGTATCGCGAGGTGTCGCGGCCGCTGGGCGTGGTCGTGTCCGCGCACCGGCACGGCACGTCGGTGCGGGTCGATGTCATCGATAACGGCATCGGCTTCGATCCGGCCGACCGGGTGACGATGTTCGAGCCGTTCCGCCGGCTGCACCACCCCACATCCGTACCGACGGAAGGGCTGGGACTCGGGCTTTCGATCTGCCAGCGTATCGTGGAAGCGCATGGCGGAACCATCGAGGCAACACCGCTGGCGCACGGTGCACGCATCAGCTTCACCCTGCACGATCCCGGAATTGTCGCAGCGGCAGGACCGGCGGAAGGCCATCACGATGCTGTCTGACACGCGCGGCGTCCTGGCCGCACACGCCCCGTCGCTCATCCTCGTCGCCGAGAACGAGGAAAACCACCGGTTCATCCTGCGCCGGGTGTTCCGCACGGTCGGGCTCGATGTGCGGCTGCGATTCGTGAATGACGGCCAGGAGATGCTCGATTATCTCGAACATGCCGGCGCCTATGCCGCGGACGGGGCAGCGCCCTGGCCCGACCTGGTGCTGATCGACCTGCACATGCCGCGCCTCGACGGGCTGGGTGCGCTCAAGGCGATGCGCCGCAGCGACCAGTTGCGCACTCTCCCGGTAATCATCTTCTCGTCGTCCGACCAGCCGCACCATGTCGACCAGGCCTACGAGTCCGGAGCCAACGCCTATCTGGTCAAGGTCGGCGACTTCGACCAGCTGGTCTCGCACCTGCGCGGCATGGTCGAATTCTGGCTGCAGGCCGCGCGCCTGCCGCGGCAACCGGAAGGACGCCCGGATCCGATCCCGGACCAGCGTCCCGGGGAGACCGATGCATGAAGGACGGCGCGGCCGCGTCGATCGGCATCCTGATGATCGACGACAGCGTCGAGGCCTTCATGACGCTGCGAGCGATGCTGGCGCCCAGGCGGACCGGCCAGCGCTCCTACGCGCTGTCGCACACCAACGACGTGGCCGACGGGCTGGCGGCGATGATTGCCGGCACGCACGATCTCTATCTGGTCGACTACCGGCTGCGCGCCGAAAGCGGCCTGGACCTGGTGCGGGCCGCGCGGGCGGCCGGCGTCACGCGGCCGATCGTGATGCTGACGGCGTCCGGCATGGTCGACGTGGAGGCACTGGAGGCGGGGGCCAACGACTTCTTGGTCAAGGGCGCGTTCGACCTGCCGATGCTGGAGCGCACCATCCGCTATGCGATGGGCAACGCCGAAAGCGTTCGTCGGCTGGCGGACCTGAATGCCCGGCTCGAAGCGCTGGTCGAGGAACGCACGCGTCAATATGCCGAGGCCAACGAACGCCTGACCGACCAGATCGCCGCCCGCGAACTCGCCGAGAACGCGCTGATGCGGGCAGAGCGGCTGCAGGCGCTCGGCCGCATGACCGGCAGCGTCGCTCACGACTTCAACAATATCCTGACCGCGCTGTTCGGCAGCCTGGAAATCCTGAAGTGCCGGCTGGGCGACGATGTCGGGCCACGGATCGCCGGACCGCTGAACACCGCTGTCGAGGCGGCGCGGGTCGGCGAGCGTATGGTGGAGGGACTGCTCGCCTTCGCCCGCCGCAGGCCGCTGGCACCGAGGCTGCTGCAGCTCAACGAGGTGATCCGCGACACCGAGGCGCTGCTCAAGCTGACCCTGAGCGGCGACGTGCGGCTCATCTGCGACCTGGCCGACACGCTGCCGCAGGTGCTGGTGGACCGCGAGCAGTTCGAGCGTGCCCTGCTCAACCTGGCGTCCAACGCCCACGACGCCATGGTCGGCCAGGCCGATGCACGGCTGACGATCTCCACCCGTGCCGATGGCCCGGACCGGATCCTGCTGCTGGTCGGCGATAACGGGCCGGGCATGTCGCGGGACACGCTCAACCACGCGTTCGAGCCGTTCTTCAGCACCAAGGAAGTCGGGCAGGGCACTGGGCTCGGTCTCGCTCAGGTCTATGGTTTCGCGCTGCAATCCGGCGGCAGCGCATCGATCGATAGTCAGCCCGGCCAGGGCGTACGGGTAAGGCTGGTGCTGCCGGTGGCGGCCGGGGAGCCCGTGGAAGCGGCGACCTCGACCGGACCGGCATGAGCGGGCGGGGCGGGTTCGCGCCGGAGCCGGAGTTCGGCGCCAACGAGTTCGGTGTGCAGGCGGACCTGATCGCAGTGCTGGTGGCGATCAAGGACAATATGCCGAACGTGCTCACCCTGGACGACACCGATGCGTTGCCGGCCGGGCCGCTGGAGCCGGAACATCGGTCGCTGCAGTCCGGCATGCGGTCGTGGGTCGAGCGCACCACCCGCCACCCTTTGAACCATGTCGAACAGCTCTACACCTTTGCCGATCGCGACCGCGACCGCGCCGAGGGCACCAAGCGTTCCATCTCGATCAGCTACCTGGCCCTGACCCGGCTGATCCCCGACGAGACCGGCTGGTCGAGCTGGTACCGTTATTTCCCGTGGGAGGATCAGCGCGAGGAGAACGGCCGTCGGAGCACCGCACGCCTGGTCGAGCTGTTGACGGAATGGTGCGGGCAGGTGCCGGCACCGCTCTCGCAGGCCAGGCGGCAGCGGCTGACGATCAATTTCGGGCTGGAGCGGTGGGACGAGGAACTCGTGCTGCAGCGCTACGAGCTGCTGTACGAGGCCGGGCTGGTGGCCGAAGCCGGGTATCCGGCGGTGACGGGCACCGGCCATTCGATGCCGCGTGATCATCGCCGAATCCTGGCCACCGGGATCGCAAGGTTGCGGGCGCGGATCAAGTACCGGCCGGTGTTCTTCGAATTGATGCCGGACAGTTTCACGCTGCTGCAGCTGCAGCTCACCGTCGAGGCGCTGGCCGGGGTGCTGCTGCACAAGCAGAATTTCCGTCGCCTGATCGAGAGCCAGGCGCTGATCGAGGATACCGGCGCCATCACGACGAGCGGTCCCGGCCGGCCGGCGAAGATATTCAGGTTCCGTCGCGAAGTTCTTGCCGCCCGGCAGGTGGCCGGGTCGAAACTGCCGCTGATGCGGTCGATCTGACCCACGGCGTCGACCACAGCGCACAACAAGTTCAACTCGACGTCTCGGGTCTCGCGACATCCCCGACGTTGATACGACGCCGTGGGGGCAACCGCCGAACTCACCCCGGTCGAAGGAAGACCATGCCCGTCAAGTTGCTGATCGTTTTCTACTCGCGCACCGGTTCGACCGAGAAGCTCGCGGTCGCGGCGGCGGAAGCCGCGCGTGCGGACGGCGCGGAGGTCCGCCTGCGCAGGGCACGCGAGGTTGTACCCGCCAGCGTGCTCGATAAGGCGCCCGACTGGCGCAAGCAGGCCGATCGCATGAACGGGCTGTATCCCGAACCCGAGACCGACGACACGCTGTGGGCGGACGCCATCCTGTTCGGCACGCCGTGCTATTTCGGCGCCATGGCCACCGAGCTCAAGGCGTTCCTCGACCAGCTCGGCCCGCAATGGAAAAAGGGCGAGCTGGCGGGCAAGGTCGGCGGCGCATTCGCGTCGGTTTCCTGGCCGCATGGCGGCAGCGAGGTCGTGACCTTGTCGCTCTACGCACCGATGGCCCATCTCGGCATGATCATCGTCCCGACCGGCTACACGGACGAGGTAATGCTCGAGGCCGGCTCGCCCTACGGCGCCTCGACCGTGGTCGGCGCCGAGAACCGGCCGCCGCGCGAAGAGGACTTGGCCGCGATCCGTCACCAGGGACGACGCATGGTGAAGATAGCGGCGGCCCTTGCGGCCGGCGACGCCGCCACGGGATAGATCCATCGGGCGGGAACGCCTATCCCGCCCTCCTTGCCCCGCCGTGAGCCAGGCTCTCGAAAGCCGGTGTTCATGACCGGGTCGTTCATCACGTCAAAGGATCCCTGCCATGGTATCGCCAAGTGGATCGAGTGCCCTGGTGTGGGATGCCGAGCGTTTGCGTATCGCGAGCGATGCGGCCGGGATCGCCTTGTGGTCCTGGAACGTCGATACCGACGAGATCGCGCTGGACAAGCGAGCGCATAATCTCTGGGCGGTGCCCGTGGGCGAGACGCCGGTGACATTCGAAGCCCTGTCCGCGAAGATCCATCCGCACGATCTCGACCGGGTTCGAGCGGCATTCACCAACACCCGGACCCTGGCAGGTCTGTACGAGATCGACTTCCGGGTCGTGGTCGGCGACGAGGTGGTCCGATGGATCTCGGCGCGTGGCGAGGGTGCAGATATCGGCATCGTCGATCGCGTCATGTTCGGCGTGTTCATGGACGTCACCGACCGCAAGCAGGCGGAGGAGGCGCGGGAAATGCTGGCGGGGGAGATGAGCCACAGGGTCAAGAACCTGTTCGCCCTCGCCTCGGCTCTCACCGGGATCGCTGCCCGCTCGGCGGCGACGACGACCGAGATGGCCAACGACCTGACCCTCCGGCTGACCGCGCTGGGGCGTGCCCACAGCCTCGTGCGGTCGGCCCCGGGCGAGGAGGGAAAGGCGCTCCTGGGTGATCTGCTCGATGTGCTGCTGGCGCCATACGGCGATGAAGGCATGGTCGGCGACCGGATCACCGTGTCGGTGCCGGAGATACGCATCGGCGAGACCACCGCCACGACCATAGCCCTGGTGGTTCATGAGCTAGCGACGAACTCGGTCAAATACGGTGCGCTCTCCAACGAGAACGGCCGGCTGGACCTGTCCTGCGTGGTCGATGGCGATGAAGTGGTCATGGCCTGGACCGAACGCGGCGGGCCGCCGGTCACAGCTCCCAAGGGACCAATGGGCTTCGGATCGAAGCTGATCGCGCGAAGTGTCACAGGACAACTCGGTGGCTCGATCGTCTTCGACTGGCCCGCCGACGGCGCAGTCGTCAGGCTGCGGATGAACCGGGCCAAGCTCGGCAGGTGATCAACAAGTCTGCGGGCTTATTCCGTATGGTTGCAGTAGTCAGATGAGAGGTGGTGGTTGTTCGTTGATAACGCGGCAGGCAGCATCAGCAACCATCACTTGCCTAGTGAGTCGATTTCGTCACCAGACTGGTCGACCGTCAATCGTAATGCGCTTGCGCTACTCGTCATGCGCCAGCCGATTGATCCACTCTTCCTGCGCATCAGCCGAATTTTCTGCGTCGTTTAGCAGGCTTCATGCATCGCCTGTTGATGTAGTTTTAACGCGGTATACGGTCGGACTTAAATGATCGTGCTCGCGAAGCGCGATTGCACTCATACAGATTACGTAAGCCAGCTTGTCTATTTCCAGCCTCGGCCAACATGCCGGCTACAATCTCGAGTTCGGATCCCGGCACCGAATTCCGGCTGGCATACATGCCCGGTAACTCAAGTCGATCCTGTCCGCGCCACACGCAGTCATCCGGCATGACATCAGATGTCACGCTGCTGCCGATCCTTGACATCGTTCCCGGTCAGCGTGACCGTGCATGCCCCAGCGGGGCTCGTGCCATTAATTCCGAAACTGCTCGCTACTCTTTCGGTCTGCCGTATCCGGTTCGATTGCCCAAAGGGCAACGTTTCCGGAAGGGCGTGCGGCCTATCGTCGAGCTTCGACGGAGTGCACGTCGCCTGGTCATGGTGGAAGAGAGGGCGGACATGGCATGTCAGTTCGCTGGGCAGGGTTGCATCGCGCAAACCTTGACCTTCTTATGCTCAACACCAGCATATAAGACCGGCGCCATTGGCGTCTCTTTTTCGGCCTTGGTTATGCTCTAAGTGAGCATTAAGGATATCGTCCCGATGCAGGATGTTCTGACTCGTACGGCGCCACTCTACGACCGGGTCCGGCGCGTGATCCCACCCGCGGAGTGGGCGGTGTTCGCCGACGATATCGACGCGATCCTGGAGCTGAAGCGCACCCGCAACGCGGTGATCCTCGCGCACAACTACCAGACCCCGGAGATCTTCCACTGCGTCGCCGACATCGTCGGGGACAGCCTGCTGCTGGCCCGCGAGGCGCAGACCGTCGAAGCCGATGTCATCGTGATGGCCGGCGTGCACTTCATGGCCGAGACCGCGAAGCTGCTGAACCCGACCAAGCGCGTTCTGATGCCGGACATGCGGGCAGGCTGCTCGCTGGCGGACTCCATCACCGCCGCCGACGTCAGGCTGCTGCGCCAGCGCTATCCCGGCGTGCCGGTGGTGACCTACGTGAACACCTCGGCTGCGGTGAAGGCGGAGAGCGACGTCTGCTGCACGTCCGGCAACGCCAAGCGCATCGTCGAGAGCCTCGGCAGCGATACCGTCATCATGATCCCGGACGAATATCTCGCGCAGAACATCGCCAACGAGACCGGCATCCGCATGATCACCTGGGCCGGGCACTGCGAGGTGCACGAGCGCTTCACCCCCGAGGAGATCCGCCGCCTGCGCGTCGAGCATCCCGGCATCGTCGTGCTGGCGCATCCGGAATGCCCGCCCGAGGTGGTGGCGGAGGCCGATTTCGCCGGCTCGACGGCCGGGATGCAGGAGTTCGTGGCCTCCGGGAAGGCGTCCCGCGTGGTGCTCATCACCGAGTGCTCGATGAGCGACAACCTCGCCGTGCTGCATCCCGAGGTGGAGTTCATCCGGCCGTGCAACCTGTGCCCGCACATGAAGCGGATCACCCTGCCGGCGCTGCGTCATAGCCTGGAGACGATGGGCACCGAAATCATGATCGAGGAGCATCTGGCGGTCCGCGCCCGCCAGGCCGTCGAGAGGATGCTGGCGCTGTGAGCACGATCATCATCGGATCAGGCCTGGCCGGACTGCTGACGGCGCTGGAAATGGCGCCACTCCCCTGCGTGCTGGTCACCCGCGCGCCGCTGGGCGCCGAGGCGGCGAGCGGCTGGGCCCAGGGAGGCATCGCTGCCGCGATCGGCGACGACGACAGCCCGGCGCTGCAACTGGCCGACACGCTGGCCGCCGGCGATGGCCTGTGCGACGCCGCGGTCGCCGAGGCGATCACCGGGGCCGGCCCCCAGGTCATCGACACGTTGTCCCGCCTGGGCGTGCGCTTCGACCGTGCGTCCGACGATACTCTGGCGCTGGGCCTTGAAGCCGCCCATTCGCGACGTCGCATCGTGCATGCGCAGGGCGATGCCACAGGTGCGGAGATCGTCCGGGCTCTGGTCGAGGCGGTGCGTGCGACACCATCGATCGCGGTGTTTCCGAACGCCCTGCTTCGCCGGGTGCTGACCGAGGATGGCCGGGTGAGCGGCGTGGTCATCGAGCGCAACGGCGACGAGGTGGCATTGTCGGCAACCCGGGTCGTGCTGGCGACCGGTGGGGCAGGCGGGCTGTTCCGCGACACCACCAATCCGCTCGGCGCCACCGGCACCGGTCTGGCCGCCGCCGCCCGGGCCGGTGCCCGCCTGGGCGACCTCGAGTTCATCCAGTTCCATCCGACGGCACTGTCCCTGGTCGTCCCGTCCGGCGACGCGTCGGCGAAGCTGCCGCCCGGCAACACGCCGATGCCGCTGGTCAGCGAGGCCGTGCGCGGCGAGGGCGCCACCCTGATCGACGAGACCGGCCAGCGCTTCATGGACAACGAGCTGGCGCCGCGCGACGTGGTGTCGCGGGCGGTCTGGAAGCATCTTTCCGACGGTCACCAGGTCTTCCTGGATGCGCGCCCCACCCTGGGCGAGCGGTTCGCAGCGCGGTTCCCGGGCATCACCGCCGTCTGCCGCGCCCGCGGCATCGACCCGGTCACCGCGCCGATCCCGGTCAGGCCGGCCGCCCACTACCATATGGGCGGCATCCTGGTGGACGCGTGCGGGCGCAGTTCGGTCCCCGGCCTTTATGCATGCGGCGAGGTCGCCTGCACCGGCCTGCACGGCGCCAACCGGCTCGCCAGCAACTCGCTGCTGGAAGCGGCTGCCTGCGCGATCCGGATCGCCGCAGCAATCTCCACCGAGATCGCCGAGACTGGCCCGGATGCACCGATGACCATGGTTCCGGCCGCTTCCGCCGACACCGGCCGCACTGCGTCGGTGCCGCTGGTCCGCGAGATCATGACCCGTGCCGCCGGCGTGCTACGCAATGCGGCCGACCTCGAGCACGCGATCGTCCAGCTCGCGCCGATGGCCGGAGACGATGATGCGGCGCTGGTCGGGCTGATGATCTGCGTCTCGGCACTGGAACGCCGGGAGAGCCGCGGCGGGCATTTCCGCACCGATTTCCTGGCCAGGGATGCGCTCGGGGTGCGGACCGCCATGACCATGTCCGAGGCGATGGCGTTCGCGGACCGGTTCGCAGGCGAGCAGAGGCGCGCCTCGTGAACCCGCTGCCGGACCTGATGCTGGAGCCGCTGGTGCGTGCGGCACTGCTGGAGGATCTCGGCCGCGCCGGCGACATCACCACGGACGCGATCGTGCCCGACAGCCTGCGCACACGCTGCGTCCTGCAGGCGCGCGAGCCGGGGGTCGTGGCCGGCCTCGATCTCGCACGGATCTCGTTCGCGCTGGTCGATCCGCGGCTGGTGTTCACCATCCATCGTGCAGACGGCGCCGCGATCGTCCCGGGCGACCGCATCGCCACTGTCGAAGGTCCGGCGCGCGGCGTGCTGATCGGCGAACGGGTCGGGCTGAACTACCTGTCGCACCTGAGCGGCATCGCCTCGGCCACCAACCGGATCGTGCGTGCGGTGGAACATACCGGCGCGCGCATCTGCTGCACGCGCAAGACCATCCCCGGCCTGCGCGCGCTCCAAAAATATGCGGTGCGCGTCGGCGGCGGCATGAACCATCGGTTCGGCCTGGATGATGCGGTGCTGATCAAGGACAACCACATCGCCATCGCCGGCGGCGTGCGCATCGCGATCGAGCGGGCGCGGGCGTCGGTCGGCCACCTGGTCAAGATCGAGGTCGAGGTCGATACGCTGGCGCAGCTCGACGAGGCGCTGTCGGTCGGCATGGATGCGGTGCTGCTCGACAACATGTCGCTGGACATGCTGCGGGACGCGGTCCGCATGGTCGGCGGCCGGGCCATCACCGAGGCGTCGGGCCGGGTGACGCCGGAAACGGCTCCCGGCATCGCCGAGACCGGCGTGGACATGATCTCGATCGGCTGGCTCACCCACTCGGTGTCGGTGCTGGATATCGGGCTCGACTACGCGGCCTGAGCGCCGCTGACGGCCTGGGCAGGATGATCCTGCAGCAGCAGCGCCTGACTGATCAGCGCAACCTGCGTGAAGGCCTGCGGGAAGTTGCCGCGCTGCTCGCCGGTGGCTTCGTCGATCTCCTCGGCATACAGGCCGAGATCGTTGCCGCGCCTCAGCAACCGCTCGAACAGCTCGGTCGCCTCCCGGGTGCGGCCCATCATCGCCAGCACGCCCACCCGCCAGAACGAGCAGGCGGAAAAGGTCGCCTCCTCGCCGCGCAGTCCGTCATCCTTGCGATAGCGATAGATCAGGTCGCCATCGGCCAGCTCGCGTTCGATGGTCCGCAGGGTCAGGACCATCCTCGGATCATGCGGATCGATCGCCTTGAACAGCACCAACCGAAGCACCGAGGCATCCAGCGTGCTGCTGCCGTAGGCCATCGTGTAGGCCTGCCGTTCCTCGTTCCAGCTCCGGTCGAGATAGTCCGCCCTGACATCGTCCGCCGCCTGGTCCCAGCGCTCCAGCATCGCCGGGTCCATCGTGCCGATACGGCGTCCCATCGAGGCGGCGCAGCTGAGTGCGACCCAGATCATCGCCTGGCTGTGCAGCATGACCTCCTGGCCATCGCGCATCTCCCAGATCCCCTGGTCCGGTTTCCCGCGCAATGACAGGGCCTGGTTCACCAGGTTGGCCAGCGTTTCCGGCAACCTGTCATTGGTCTTCTGCGGCGGATCGAAGTCGACCGCGTTCAGGAAGTCGTGCAATGCCGCCATCAGCTCGCCGTAGATGTCGGTCTGCTGCTGGCCGGATGCGGCGTTGCCGATCCGCACCGGGTCGACGCCCCGCCAGCCTTCGAGGTGGGACAGCTCTTCCTCGTCCGGCGTATCCCCGGCGATTCCGTACATCAGGCCGAGATCGTTGCCGTGGGTCGGATCGGCATTCCGGAGGAACCGGAGGAATTCCGCTGCCTCCCGTGTGTAGCCGAGCCGCGCGAACGAGGACACGGTAAAGCTGGCATCCCGAAGCCAGGTCAGCCGGTAGTCGAAGTTGCGGTCGCCGGGCACCGCCTCCGGCAGGGACGTGGTCGGTGCCGCGATGATCGCCCCGGTCGGTGAATAGGTCAGCAGCTTCAGGCACAGCACGCTTCGAAGGACGGCCTCGCGATAGGGCCCGTCGTAGCGGCATCGGGCGCTCCACTGCTCCCAGTAGCGCTGCGTGTGCTCGAGACGGCCGATCGCATCGTCGACGCTGTCGAGCGGTGGCCGTTCGCCTTCGCCGTGGGTCAGCACCACCACGGCACGCTCGCCGGCCTGCAGCCGGAACGGCATGCGCGCCGACCGGCCCTCGATGGCCGCTCGCAGCGAACCGGCGGCACGGAGCTGGTCACTCCCGCCCTGGAACACCGCGCTGTCGCCCTGGAGCGAGACGGTGCACTCGACGCGCGCATAGTCGAAAGTCGGGCTGACCACGAAGCTGCCGGAGATCGATCCTTCCCTGCACACCAGGATGCGGATGATCCGGCTTTCGGTCTCACCATCCGGCCCCTCGTCGGGCAACGTCTCGGGCGGCTGCACCGGCATCAGGTCGGTCAGCACCCCGATGCCGGTCTCGGTCGGGAACCGGCTCTCCAGGATGTTGGTGCCGGGCAGGTAGCGACGCGACCGTCCGGTCCGGCCATCGAGCTCGATACGGCAGGCACCGCCCTTCTCCTGGTCGAGCAGCCGCAGGAACAGGGCGGGACTGTCATGACGGGGCCAGCACAACCAGTCCACCGACCCGTCGCGATCGATCAGGGCAGTGCTATGCGTGTCGCCTATCAGGCCGTAATCGGAGATTTGACTATACACGAAGGGTTCCTGACGGCAGCGATGGGGCGGAGGGGCGCCGGGTCCACGGTTGCGACAACGAGGTATCTGCGCACGTGGTCGAGCCGATCGCGTTCTCGTGATGCTGCCATCATAGGAAGGTCGCCCCGCTGCCACGGGTCTGCCTTAATCCAACCGTTGCATCTATCAGGCGGCTACAGCTGACGCGTGCATCCGTATCTGTAGCCGCCGCCGGCTTGTCGAATACCCGGTGGTTGCAACCTCGACGTCACGACCACGAGTTCGTTCAGTGGCTCCCGTCTAACCTGCTTGGGAATGCCCTGACACACGGCGCATCGACCAGGCCCGTGCTGGTGAGGGCAACCTCTCGCAGAGAGACATTCGAGCTCTCGGTAACGAACGGCGGCGAACCGATCCCGCCCGGGGCGCTGGCGACGCTGTTTCAGCCCTTCTTCCGTGTCATCGTGACGCCGAACCAGGGGCGCTTCGGTCTCGGCTTCTATATCGCCAAGGCGGATCGCGGCACGCTCGACGCGGCCTCGAGCCCACAGGAAACGCGGTTCACCTTCAGCATGCCGGCCGGCGTGTGACGAGCGGGGATTGCGCGATCGGGCCGGGTCGCGTCAGGAAGGCGGACTGCGCCGGTCGTCCAGGCGACGACCCCAAGGCCTGGCGCAGCATCAGGCCCGCTACGGCGGCAGTCGCGATCCGCGGCAGAAGGTTCGGCTGAGCCCGCAGGGCGGTGAGATCCCGCTCAACCGGTTTCGACATAGGCGCCGGCGTAGACCACGGCCGCGCAGCCCCCGACCGGTTTCAGCTCGCCGGACCGGACCAGTTCGTACCCCACGACGAAACTGCCATCCGACAGCGACAGCCGGACCGTCCCGTTCCCGGCCTCGAGTGCGCCGGCGGTGAGGCAGGCCGGAATACGCACCGTGGCCTGGATGAAACAGCTTCCCGGCTGGCTGCGGGCCACCGGACGGGTCGACCAGGCGACGCCACCGACCACGTCGAAGTCGAGATTATTGACGCTGAGGACGCCCGTCGACGATGCCATGCGCGGTCCGGACCGCAGCTTCAGGCGCATGGCATCCGCCCCGGCCTAGGCCGTCGTCATCAGGATGCGGATCCCTGGATGATGCCCTGGCGCACAGCCTGCAGCGCCTCTTCGGCGCGTCCGGCATCCGGGCCCCCTGCCTGGGCGAGCTCACGCCGGCCACCACCGCCCTTGCCGCCGACCGCGGCGCTGGCCTCGCGCACCAGCGTCACCGCGTCGAGACGCGCGGTCAGGTCGGGCGAAACCCACACCACCACGCTCGCCTTGCCGTCCGCCGTCGAGATCAGCGCCACCACACCGGATTCAAGCCCGCGTCCGATCTCCTCGGCGAGGCCCTTGAGCTCCTTCGCCGGGATCTCGCCCAGATTGCGGCCGGAGAAGGCGACGTCGCCGACCTGTTCGATCGTGGCCGCGCCCGCCGCGCCGGTGGCGATCTTGCGCTGCAGCTCCGAGATCTGCCGCTCGAGACCGCGGCGTTCCTCCAGCAGCACCGAGAGGCGGTCGACCGCTTCGGCCGCCGGCACGCGGAGCAGCCCGGCCACCTGGTTCAGACGGGCTTCGGTCAGCAGGGCCGCATGCTCGGCAGCACGGCCGGTGACCGCCTCGATCCGGCGCACGCCGGCCGAGACTCCACTTTCCGAGGTGATCCGGAACAGGCCGATATCGCCGGTGCGGCGGACATGGGTGCCGCCGCAGAGCTCGATCGAATAGGCATTCTTGCCAGCGTCGATCGGCTCGCCCATCGAGATGACCCGCACCTCGTCGCCGTATTTTTCGCCGAACAGCGCCATCGCGCCCTGGGCGACCGCCTGCTCCGGAGTCATCAGCCGGGTGGTGACCTCGCTGTTCTCGCGGATCTTCTCGTTCACCTCGGTCTCGACCAGGGCGAGTTCCTCGGCGGTGATCGGACGCGGCTGAGCCACGTCGAAGCGCAGGCGGTCGGGCGCGTTCAGGCTGCCCTTCTGGTTCACATGCGTGCCGAGCCGGCGCCGCAGCGCCTCGTGCAGCAGGTGGGTGGCCGAATGATGGGCACGTATGTCCCCGCGCCGCGCGTGATCCACCAGTGCGGTCACCGCCGCGCCGACCATGGCCGTTCCGTGCGTGACCCGGCCGACATGCACGAACAGCTCGCCCAGCTTCTTCTGGGTGTCGGTGACGGCGATGGTGAAGTCCTGGCCCGAGATTATCCCGGCATCGCCGACCTGTCCGCCGCTCTCGGCATAGAACGGGGTCTGGTTGAGCAGCACCATGACCTCATCGCCTTCGCCGGCCTGGGTGACCGACGTACCGCCGGCGACCAGGGCGAGGATCTGCGCATCGGCCTGCTCGGTGGCGTAGCCCAGGAACTCGGCGTTGCCGACCTGCTCGCGCAGCTCGAACCAGACCTGTTCGGTGGCGGCATCGCCCGATCCGGCCCAGGCGGCGCGGGCGCGGGTGCGCTGTGCATGCATTGCCGTCTCGAACCCGGCCAGATCCACCGACCGGCCGCGCTCCCGCAAGGCGTCCTGGGTCAGGTCGAGCGGGAAGCCGAAGGTGTCGTAGAGCTTGAAGGCGACGTCGCCGGGAAGCGCCTGGTCTTCGCCAAGGCGTTCGGTCTCGTCGGTGAGCAGCGACAGGCCGCGCTCCAGCAGCGCCTTGAACCGGTCCTCCTCGAGCCGCATCGTCTCGCGGATGAGCTGTTCGGTCTGCACCAGCTCGGGATAGGCGGCACCCATCTGGCGTATCAGCGTCGGCACCAGCTTGTAGAAGACCGGCTCGGTGGTGCCCATCATGTGCAGATGGCGCATGGCCCGGCGCATGATCCGGCGCAGCACGTAGCCGCGTCCGTCCTTGGCCGGCAGCACCCCGTCGGCGATCAGGAACGAGGATGAACGCAGATGGTCCGCGACCACGCGGTGGCTGGTCTTGAACGGCCCGTCGGGATCCTGTCCGGTCGCCTCGGCGGATGCCAGGATCAGCGAGCGCAGTGTGTCGGTGTCGTAGTTGTCGTGCTTGCCCTGCAGGATCGCCGCGAAGCGCTCGAGCCCCAGGCCGGTATCGATCGAGGGGCGCGGCAGCGGCGTGCGGGTGCCCGGCGGGTCCTCGAAATACTGCATGAAGACCAGGTTCCAGATCTCCACGAACCGGTCGCCATCCTCGTCGGGGCTGCCCGGCGGGCCGCCCGGGATATGGTCGCCATGGTCGAAGAAGATCTCGGAGCAGGGACCGCACGGGCCGGTATCGCCCATGCGCCAGAAATTGTCGGAGGTGGGAATGCGGATGATCCGGCTGTCGGGCAGTCCGGCGATGCGTTTCCACAGCAGGGCGGCCTCGTCGTCCTCGGAATACACCGTCACCAGCAGCCGGTCCGCCGGCAGGGCGAACTCCCGGGTCAGCAGGTTCCAGGCGAACTCGATGGCAAGCGGCTTGAAGTAGTCGCCGAACGAGAAATTCCCGAGCATTTCGAAGAAGGTATGATGCCGGGCGGTGTAGCCGACATTGTCCAGGTCGTTATGCTTGCCGCCGGCGCGGACCACCTTCTGTGCCGTCGCGGCACGATTGTACGACCGGGTTTCCTGGCCGGTAAAGACGTTCTTGAACTGGACCATGCCTGCGTTGGTGAACAGCAGGGTCGGGTCGTTGCGCGGCACCAACGGACTGCTCGGCACCACCTGATGGTCGTGGCGCGCGAAGTAGTCGAGGAAGGTGGCGCGAATGTCGTTGCTGGAAGCCATGGCGGGCGGTGAACGATCCTGGACGTGACACCGACCACTAACCCAGGCGCCGCCCGCGCGGAAGGCCGGCGTTCTCGTACCACGAGATTACCGGGACCAGCTGGTGGTCCTACTCCGGTTCGACTAACCCCCAATGGCGCCGCACCTCTAGGACTCCGCCGATGCAATTCGCCTACTGGATGCTGCTGCTCGCGGCGTTGCTACCCTACATCCTGACCGGCATCGCCAAGGCCGGGACGGCCAGCGACAACTCGGCGCCGCGGCTCGATGCCGAGCGCCTGAAAGGATGGCGGCAACGCGCGGAGTGGGCACACCGCAACCATTTCGAGGCATTCCCGGCCTTCGCCGCCGCGGTGCTGGTCGCCGAACTCGCCCATGCCGCCCAGAACCGGATCGACTGGCTGGCCGGTATCTTCGTCCTGCTCCGGATCGGATACAGCGTGGCCTACATCGCGAACCGGGCGTCGCTGCGATCGGCCTGCTGGGCCGGCGGCATCGTCTGCGTGATCGCGCTGTTCTGCATCGGCGCCTGAACCGTCTTCGTTCGGTCTGAATGCGATCCCGACCTCGATCGATCACCGGCGGACCGCCGCCGTATCCGAGCAGCCGTCGCCGGCCGAGGTGCCGTTCCTGCGCGTCCGGATCTCGATGCCGGAAGATGACCGCCCCGCTTCCATCCTGAGCGCGCGCGGCATCCTGCGCATGCGCGCGTTCACCCTCGGGCTTCGTTCCCGGTCCTTGAGCGTTGGTCGTTGCGAGGCCCAGACTTCGGCCGCCAGACTTCGGCCGCCAGACTTCGGCCGCGAGACTTCAGCTGGGTGACGGCCACGGCCTATGGCGTTCAGGAGGGTGTTCCGCATGATTGAACCGGGAGAGGCACTGGCGGCGATCGGCATGCTGCCCGACGTCGAGATCGATCCCGGCCCTGCGGCGATACAGCTGGCCCGGCTCGACGCATCGGGCAGCGACTGGCATGCGGCGTCCGAGCATCTGTCCGTCCTGGCGCGCGACGCGGTCGCTGTCGGGGCCGTCATGTCGGGTCGTTCCCAGGAGGCTCGCATCGGCGCCCTGGCCGGGCTCATCCATGCGCATCATGGCTACCGTGGCGACATCGAGCATTATGACGACCTGGACAATGCCAATCTGGTCAAGGTCATCGAGCGGCGTCGCGGGCTGCCGGTGGCACTCGGCGTGCTCTGGCTGCACTGCATCCGCGCTGCCGGCTGGGACGGGCACGGCATCGATTTCCCCGGCCACTTCCTGGTCGCTTTGGTCGCCGGCTCGGATCGTGGTGCGGACGGACGCCACGATTCCGGGACCGCCACGCGGCATTCACGCCAGCAGAGGCGCATGCTGATCGATCCCTTCGGCAACGGGGCCTCGATCGGTAGCGTCCAGCTCCTGTCGATGCTGCCGCAGAGTGGCGGCGAGGACATCCCGCTCCAGCCGGGAATGACCAGGGCGATGGCGACCCGCGACGTGCTGCTCAGGCTGCAGCGCAACCTGGTGCAGCGCCGCCTACTGGCAGGCGACCTGAAGGCGGCCCTCCGCTCGCTCGAGGGCATGCTGCTGATCGCCCCGGACGTCATGTCGAGCTGGCTCGACGCGGCCGAGCTCAACCATGGGCTGGGTCGGGTTTCGGAAGCCCGGAACTGCCTGGAACGGGTAGTCGACAAGGTGCCGGGGAGCGATGCGGCCCGCCATGCCCAGGCCCGGCTCGATGCGTGGAGACGGTCCGGGGATTGATCGGCCAAACCGTGTCCGGGGCCTTGGCCAGGTGGCTCCGACGCCCGACATAAGGCTGCATGCCAACCGACCGAAACTGGATCCCGAAGCGCGTGCTGGTGACGCCGGCAGCCCTCCGGTTCGCGCATGGCGATGCCATGGTGGAACGTGCCGCCGCCGCCGGTGCCGAGATCGTCCGGCTGTCAGCCGATCGCCTGTCCGGACTGCCCGACAGCTACCGCGATGCCAAGAGCACCATGGCGGTGGTGGTGGCCTCGCCGAGCCGTCGCAAGCCGCAGCCGATCCCGCCCAGCGCCGACTGGCGCTTCGACTTGGCGGAAGGCTGCCCGGCTCATTGCCAGTACTGCTATCTCGCCGGCTCGCTCAGTGGCCCGCCGATCATCCGCGCCTATGCCAACCTGCCGGAAATCCTGGCCGAGCTGACGCCGCTGCTCGGCGCCGGCACCATCACGTCCCGGTCGGAGCATCGTGCCGCCGAGGGCACGACGTTCGAGTGCTCCTGCTACACCGATCCGCTCGGCATCGAGCATCTGACCGGTAGCTTGGCTGCCTGCATCGGTCATTTCGGCATGTGGGACTCGCCGGTGCAGCTCCGCTTCACCACCAAGTTCGATGCGGTCGCGCCGCTGCTGTCGCTGCCGCATCGCGGCCGCACCCGGATCAGGTTTTCCCTGAACTCGAAGGGCGGCGAGCGATACGAGGGCGGGGCGCCACGCATGGACCGTCGCCTGGCGGCGCTGCGCGCGGTGGCGCAGGCGGGCTACCCGGTCGGGCTCACGATCGCGCCGATCCTACCGCTTCCGGGCTGGCGCCTGGAATACGACCAGCTGCTGGCGGACGTGGCGGCGGCGCTCGACGGGATCCCGACCTCCGACCTGACCGTCGAGCTGATCACCCACCGGTTCACCGACAAGTCGAAGTCGGTGCTGACAGGCTGGTATCCCGGCACCAGCCTGCCGCTAGACGAGGCCGACCGGACCCGGAAGCTGACCAAGTTCGGCACCGGCAAGTGGGTGCTGCCGCGTGCCGAGATGACCACGATGCGCGGCGTGATTACCGATGCGCTGGCGCAACGCCTGCCGGAAGCGCGAACGCTCTACTGGACCTGAGCGCCCGGCTACGACGCAGCCGTTTCCAGGGTCGCCAGCGCCTGCGTCAGGTCGGCGATCAGGTCGTCCGGATGCTCGATGCCGATGCTGAGCCGGATCAGCCCGTCGCTGACCCCGGCACTGCGGCGGATCTCCGCGGGAACACCGGAATGGGTGGTCGAGGCGGGATGGCTGACCAGCGACTCGGTGCCGCCGAGGCTGACCGCAAGCTTGAAGATCACCAGCGCGTTCAGCACCCGGAAAGCCTCCGCCTGGCCGCCGGCGATCTCGATGCTGAAGGTCGAGCCCGGGCCGCTGCATTGCCTCGCATAGAGTTCGGCCGCCGGATCGCCGGCGCGGGCCATGCCCAGCGCGAACACGTGCTCGACTCGCGGGTGCCGGTCCAGGAATGCCGCGACCTTGTCCGCATTGCGCGCGGCCTGGTGCATCCGCAGCGCAAGGGTTTCCAGCGACCGGCCGATCATCCAGCAACTATGGGGATCGAGCTGGGTGCCGATCGCGCCGCGCAGCAGCCTGACCGGGCGAAGCATCTCCAGCGAGCCGACCGCGGCGCCGCCGATCAGGTCGCTGTGCCCGCCGACATACTTGGTGAGCGAATAGATGACGATATCCACGCCGTGCAGCAGCGGCGCCTGGAAGATCGGCCCCATCATGGTGTTGTCGCACATCAGGACGGGACGATGGCCCTGCCGCTCGGCGATCAGGTCGCGCACCGAGGCGACCAGGGCCAGGTCGACCAGGGTGTTGAGCGGGTTGGAAGGCGTCTCGACCATGATCGCCGACACCCGGCCGGCCTGCATCGCACGTTCGGCGGCCTCCTCGATCGAGGCGCGATCCAGCCCGTTGAGGAAGCCGATGGTCCCGATGCCCCAGGCCTTGAAGGTGCGGGTCAGCAGGGTCTCGGTGCCGCCATAAAGCGGCTGGCTGTGCAAAATTACGTCGCCCGGACGCGTCGTCGCGAGCAGGCAGGTGGAGATCGCAGCCATGCCGGCGCTGAACAGGAGTGCGGCCTCGGCGCCTTCCTGGATCGCCATCCGGTTCTCGACGATCTCGCTGTTGGGATGGTTGAAGCGGGAATAGACCAGCCCCGCCCCGCCCGAAGGAGCGGGCTTGCGACCGGCAACCACATCGAAATAGTCACGGCCTTCCTCGGCGGACCTGAATACGAAGGTCGAGGTCAGGAACACCGGCGGCTTCACCGCACCCTCCGAAAGGGCAGGGTCGTAGCCATAGCCAAGCATCAGCGTTTCGGGATGCAGTACGTGACTGCCGATCGTACGCTGGCGGCTGCGGTCGTCGCTCATGATGGTCTCCAGGACGCGCAGACGCGTCGCGACGTCCATTCCTGCGCGTCGGGCTAGCGGAACACCAGTCTGCGCGACAGGGTGAAGTTCGCGCACATGCCGGCCAGCGACCCGGCGGCCAGGGCGACGACCGGATAGGCCAGGCAGAACGGGATCGACCAGGCGAGCGCGAATACCGTGCTTCGGTTCAGTACGAAGCCGAAACCGTTGGCGCCGAGGAAGTTCAGCCACTGCCTGAACAGGCTGTCCTGGCTGCCGCGGCCGCGGAAGGTCCAGAGCCGGTTGAGGACCCAGTTCATCGTCGCCGCAATGAAGTATGCGGCGAAGGTGGCTGCGACGAAGCCGATGAACGGTCGCAGCGCATACACGGTCGACGCATCCCACAGGAACCCGAATGCCCCGACGGTCCCGAACTTCAGGAACTGTGTCGCGATCGGAAGCAGCCCGCCCTTTTCGGGAAGGCTCGCAGCGAGCACCGCATCGACCGACACCGCGTCGGGCGCCGGAGGCTCGCCCGGCAGGGATGGCTCGAACAGGTTCAGGACGGTCTCGCTCACGGCGTTTCGCTAAGCTTGGCGGTTGGGACAATACCGGAAACGTCCACACAACAAAAAAAGGGTGCCCTGAGGCACCCTTTTCCGAAGTCTGTCCGAGGAGACGGGATCAATAAAGGCTGGTCCCGTCTCGACGTTATCGAAATCAGTGAAGGATGATTTCGACGCGACGGTTCTGCGGCTCGCGGGTGTTCGGTCCGGTCGCAACCAGCGGATGGCTCTCGCCGTAGCCGTGGATGTCGATCGCCGTGCCGGGCACGCCGTCGCGGATCAGTTCGGCCTTCACGCTGGTGGCGCGACGGACGGAGAGGCCCTGGTTGTAGCGAGCGCCACGAGCGCCGCCATGGATGGACGAGGTGTCCGTGTAGCCGTTGACTTCGATGCGGGTGGTCTGCACGTGGGTCGACGCCTGCGCGGCCTGGGCAACGATCTCGCGAGCGCGGCCGGTCAGCTCAGAACGATCCCAGTCGAAGAAGACCAGGTAGGTGCGTGCCTCGGCCGGCGGAGCTGCCGGGACGACCGGAGCAGGCGGCGGCGGCGGCGGCGGGGCGGTGTTGAATGCGTAACGAACACCCAGCATGAAGCTGTGGTTGAACTGGTCGTTGAAGTCCGCATTGCCCTTGTGGATGCCACGCGGCGTGTAGGACGTCGACTGATAGGCCTCCTGATCGAGCTGGCCGAGGAAGCGATACTCGGCGGTCAGCGCCAGGCCGGGGACCGGGGCGATGTTGTAAGCCGCACCGACGATACCCTGGTAGGCGAACGAACCGTTGGTGCCACCGGTACGATCAATGTTGCCATTGGCATACTGGGTGGTGAACGGCGACAGGTGGTTCCACATGTAGCCGGCGCCGACGCCGACATACGGGGTGATCGGAACAGCCAGGCCGAAGCGGGCCAGATCGATGTCGTACAGCACGTTCACGAGGGCGCCGTAGCTCTCGGCGTGACCGGTGGTGGTGCCTGGAGCGACGGTGCCGCTGCGGTGGTTCACGTTGTTCATGTAGTAGGCGCCCTGAAGCTCGGCGCGGAGGCCGTTGCCGAAGCCCCAGCCAGCTGAACCGGAACCATCGAAGCCGTCACCGAAACGGAACGTCGACTTGGAGCCGCCGGCGCGGCCGTTCGAACCGTCGGCAACCGTGCCCGGGCTGTAATGAGCGCCCTGGCTCTGGCGCAGGTTGTAGCCGGCGCCGAGGCTGACATACGGGCCGACGATCGGCTGAGCCATCGCGGCGACGGAGCTCGCCGCCAGTAGTGTTGTTGCAAGTAGTGCAGTGCGCAGACGCATTGTCTCGTCCTTCTAGATCCGTTCGACCCGCCACCAACCATCGGCGGCACAGGCTCATCGGGAGGCATAAGCACCGTATAGTTCCTTCGGTTGCTGTTGGAGAGAGGAACAGCAGCACCGCAAGACATTCGACGAGTTAACCGTGTTCTGGAAGACACAGTTCGATCCGTTTTGCTAACGACATCGTCGGAAGTATATAAATTCCAATGATTTAGGCACCACAAGCCAATTTTCGACGGTCACTGAGAAGAGTCGCGCTGATGGTTGTGGCCGATTGGTTACGGTTTTTTTAACCTAAGTGACATGTTTTCAACAATACAGCCTTGCGACTGCAACAACTCTATTACCGCTGATGACGCAATGTCGCGCGAGGTGAATGCCTGTCCAATTCTATGGACAAGAACGAACGATATCCGGCCGTCGCGCATCTTTTTGTCACGCTGCATATGCGCTGCGAGCGCCGACGCCGAGAGGGCGCAGCCGCAATCGTCGATGGTCGTTTTCATGCCGAGCCGGCGCAGATGCGCCTCGACCCGGTCCGCATCCGCTGCAGGACACAGGCCCAGCCGCACCGAGAGCCTGAATGCCAACAGCAAGCCGATCCCGACCGCCTCGCCATGCAGCAGGCGGCCGTCGAACCGCATTTCCGCTTCCAGCGCATGCGCGAAGGTGTGCCCGAGATTGAGCAGGGCCCGGCCGTTATCCGGTTTCTCCTCGCGCTCGTCGTCGCCGACCACGCCGGCCTTGAAGCGGCAGGCCCGGCGGACCGCGTCCGCCTGGATCGCCGGATCGCCTGCCAGTACTGCGGCACCGTTCGCCTCGCACCACTCGAACAGGTCCGGATCGGCGATCAGCCCGGCCTTGAGGATCTCGGCGTAGCCGGCACGCAACTCGCGAATCGGCAGGGTGGCGAGCATGTCGGTGTCGGCCACGACCGCGATCGGCTGGTGGAACGCACCGAGCAGGTTCTTGCCGGCACTCGTGTTGATCCCGGTCTTGCCGCCGACGCTCGAATCGACCTGGGCCAGCAAAGTGGTCGGAATCTGCACGAACGGCAGACCGCGCATCACCGAAGCGGCCGCGAATCCCGCGAGATCGCCGATGACGCCGCCGCCGAGCGCGATCACGGCGGTTCGCCGCTCGATGCCCAGAGCAAGCAGGCGATCGGTCACCATGCCGAAGCAGGCGAGGCTCTTCGACCCCTCCCCAGGCGGGACGATGATCGACTCCGCGTCGATCCCGGTCTCGGCGAGGGAGGCCAGCAACGTCGGCAGGTGGAGTGCAGCGACAGTCTCGTCGGTCACCACCACGACGCGCTTCTGCGGCAGCACTGGCGTCAGGAGCGCGCCTGCCCGTGCCACCAGCCCGGCTCCGACCATCACGTCGTAGCGCGCGTGCGACAGCGAAACCTCGACCCGTTCCGGCGGCACCCGGCCGGTGACCGCCCGGTGTACGAGGTCGGTAGTGCGTTCAACGCCGTCGTCGTTGCAATCCACGATCAGGTCAGCCTCGGCATAAACGGGGTGGCGGCGCTCGATCAGCGCCGAAAGGATCTCGCGTGGGCGGCCTTCAGCCAGCAGCGGACGGTGGCCGCGACCGCTGACCCGGCGCACCAGCACCTCCAGCGGGCAGCGCAGCCAGACGCTGACTGCGTCTCGGCGGATGGCATGGCGGGTGACCGGATCCATGAAGGCGCCGCCGCCGGTCGCCAGCACGATCGGCGGTCCGCTCAGCAGGCGGCGGATCACGCCCTGCTCGCCGCGGCGGAACTCGGCCTCGCCGTAACGCGCGAACAACTCGGCAATGGTGAACCCGGCAGCCAGCTCGACTTCGGCATCGGCATCACGGAACGGCAGCCCGAGCCGGCTGGCCAGCCGGCGTCCGACAGTGGTCTTGCCCGCACCCATCAGCCCGACCAGGACGATCGATCGTTGGGGTGCCGCCGGGCCCGAACTGTCGGGCGGTTGCGGCAATTCACCCGGCCGGGCCGCAAGGCAGCCGGCCTCGACGCCGGACGGCCAGGTGACGTCCGCGGCAGGCGAAGGCAGCGTTTCGAGCGGGCGTGACATGGTCGTCAACCTAACATACAGGCAGCAGAGCAGCCATGCCGCCGCTGCCTGAGTGGCGGGCACGGCACTGTAAAGGGAGTAGGCATGCGCCTGGTATTTGGCATCATCTTGGGGCTTGCGGTCGTCGTGCTCGGAGGCGGTTTCCTGTCGCTCGGCGCGTTCCCGCCGAAGCCGCCGCAGCACGCGATCCATCAGGTGCTGGCCGCCGACAAGCTGGGCGCCCAGCCCCAGTAATTTCTTGGGGGGCGGGCGGCGATGACCCGGGCCGGACTATCCTCGGACGGACGTCACCATGAAGCGTTTCTCGAGATGCTGTCGGCCGAACGCGGCGCTGCGCCGAACACCCTGAAGGCCTACCACGCCGACCTGACCGACTTCGCGGCGCACGCCACTGCAGCCGGCGAGAGCGCGTCGGGCGCATCGGCAAGCACGCTGGCCTCCTATATGGCAGGACTCGCCCGGGCCGGGCTTTCGGCACGGACGGCGGCCCGGAGATTGTCCTGCCTGCGACAGTTCCACCGCTTCCTGGCGCGCGAGGGACTGCGGGAGGATGATCCGACCGCGAAGCTGGAAGCGCCGCGGGCCGGCCAGACCCTGCCGCGCTTCCTGAGCGAAGCCGAGGTGGCGGCCTTGCTGCGCGCCGCCGGTCCGTCCGGCGGCCTGCCCGAGCGGCGGCAGAAACTGGCCCTGGCGGCACTCGAGATCCTTTACGCGACCGGGCTGCGTATCTCGGAGATGCTGGCGCTCCGCCGCGACGCGCTCTCCGGCGATGGGCAGGTGCTGCTGGTGCGCGGCAAGGGCGGGCGCGAACGGATCGTGCCGTTGTCCGACGAGGCGCGGAAGGCGGCGCAGGAGCTGGTCGCGAGTCGCGTTCCTTCGGCGCCGGGCCGGGTCGATAGACCGTACCTGTTCGCCGGCCGCGACCCGAAACGGGCGATGACGCGACAGGGGTTCGACCTGGTCCTGCACGAGACGGCGATCAGGGCCGGGCTGGATCCGCTCCATCTGTCGCCGCATGTGCTGCGACACTCGTTCGCCAGCCACATGCTGGCGCATGGCGCCGACCTGCGCAGCCTGCAACGGCTGCTGGGTCATGCGGACATCGCGACCACGCAGATCTATACGCATGTGCTGGCGGAACGACTGCAGCGCCTGGTCGAGCTGCATCATCCGCTCGCGGTGGCCGCACGGAGCCAGGCTTCGAATGGCGGCGCTTCCACGGGTGGGACTTCGCAACCACCGGAACTGTGCTAAAGCCCGGCGGCAATGCGCCAATTCCTCGATTTCGAAAAGCCCATCGCCGAGCTCGAGAACAAGATCAACGAGCTTCGGCAGATGTCCCTGTCCTCCACCGATCCGGATCACCCGCAGGGTGAAGCTGGCGGCCTGTCGATCGCCGACGAGGTCACCAAGCTCGAGGAAAAGGCCGAGAAGCAGCTTCGGGCAACGTACGTGAAGCTGACCCCTTGGCAGAAGGTCCAGGTGGCGCGCCATGCGCAGCGGCCGCATGCGCTCGACTACATCAGCGCCCTGATCACCGACTACATGCCGCTGGCCGGCGACCGCGCCTTCGCCGAGGACGAGGCCGTGGTCGGCGGGCTGGGCCGGTTCGAAGGCCGTTCGGTGGTGGTCATCGGCACCGAGCGCGGGTCCGACCTCGACACCAGGCTGCGGCATAATTTCGGCATGGCCCGGCCGGAGGGTTACCGCAAGGCGGTCAGGCTGATCGATCTCGCCAGCCGGTTCCGGCTGCCGATCCTGACCTTCATCGACACGCCCGGCGCGTTCCCCGGAATCGATGCCGAGGCGCGCGGCCAGGCCGAGGCGATCGCCCGGTCGATCGATGCCTGCCTGTCCGCACCGGTGCCGATCCTGGCGACGGTGATCGGCGAGGGCGGTTCCGGCGGCGCCATCGCGCTGGCAGCCGGCGACCGGGTGTTCATGCTGGAACATGCGATCTACTCGGTGATCACGCCCGAGGCATGCTCCTCGATTCTCTGGCGCGACACCACGCAGGCAACGGTGGCAGCGGAAGCGCTGCGGCTGACCGCGCAGGACCTCAAGCAGTTCAAGCTGATCGACGAGATCATCCAGGAGCCGCTCGGCGGCGCCCAACGTGACCCCAAGCTCGCCATCGAGTCTGTCCGTCATGCGCTCGCGGCCGCACTGCCGGGCCTGTGCCTGCTCGATCCGGCGGCCCTCAAGGTGCAGCGCCGGGACAAGTATCTGGCGATGGGGCGGCTGGGGTCGAACTGACCCCTCCCGCCCGGCCTGCTACGGAATGAAGTAGAACGGGTTCGGCAGCAGGAAGCCGCGCATCGCGTGGCCGCCGAGCAGGTCCGAACGCTGGTCTCCGACAGTCGCGAGTATGGTGTAGCCGCGCGCCTCGATCGTGGCCCGGACCGGCGCCTTGAAGTCGACCGCGGACGCGAAATGGCTACCTTCCGGTTCGAGCGACAGGCCGGCCCAGTCATGATAGCCGGCGCGCAGCAGGTTCGCGGCAGTATCGGCCTTGGCCGGATCGTGACGCCCGGTGATGAAGAACACGGCGACCCCGAGTGTGCGGGCGATCGCGACCAGGTCCAGCGTCGGAGCCAGTGCCGTTGCCCTGCTCTCGCGCTGCCAGGCGGTGAAGCCGCACGGACCCTGCGGCAGATGGTCGCAACTGCCGCCGGAAAAGAAGCCGAACCCGTTCGCCTTGATTTCCTCCCAGTTGGACAAGGCGGTTTCGTCGATGTCGAGCACCAGCGCGGGCTTCGAGACGCGCGGCGCCTGGGCCCGGAGCCACGCGGCGACCTGGTCGTCGACAGCGGCGAAGTCTCGCAGGTAGGCGCCATCGTGATAGGCGGTCGCCTGCAGTTCGAGCCGGCCGATGTTCGCGGGCTGGGTCCAGCTTGCCGGCGAGGGCGCGATCACCGTCCGTGCCGGATCGGCGTGAGCAGCCTGGATGCCGAACAGGCCCGCGACGAGAAGCGCCGCGAGTCCGCATTTCACCGTTGCGCGGCTCATTGGGTACGGGGCGGCGTGTAGGTGGTTCCGGCGGAGATCCGGGTCACGTTCGGGCTCGTCCAATCTCGTTCGAAAATGCGGGTCAGGGTCGCGGCCGGGCCTTTGCCGTGCACGAACACCGAGGCGTCCACGGTCGTGGCGAAGTAGCTCCATTCCCAGTTGCCGGTGCCGACATAGACGCTGTCATCGTCCGCCACGGCATACTTGCAGTGCTCGACCCGCGCATACGGGATGAAGCCGGACGGCGCCTGCGGAATGCTGCTGAACTTCACGGTGATGCCGGGAAAGACCGCCAGGCTCTTCAGGTAGGACTGCATCGGCTCGTGCAGCGCCCAGTCGGCGACGATGATCTCCACCGACACGCCCCGTGCTGCCGCGTCGCGGAATGCGGTGTCCAGTCCGGGCCAGAAGCCTTTCGGCCCGTACGAGTGGATCGCGCTGAGCGTCATCACCTGAATACGCACGGTGTGACGCGCGGCATGGATCATCTCGATCAGCGCCGGTTCCTCCGATGTCAGCCAGGCGGGGACCATCGGCGGCGGGCTGAACGCCGGGAAGGCGACCAGCGGATCGTCGCCGGCGCGATCGAGAACGACCGGATCGGCGCTGGTGACCGGCGCGAAGTCGGGCGGCAGCACGGACCGTTTCTGCGCCTTCGGCAGGTCGGGATCGGCGCCGAGTGTCCAGAGCTCCTCGAACGCCGCCTCGAAGCTGCGGGCAAACCGCGCGTCGGTGATCTCGGCACCGATCTCATGGATTTCCTCGAGCGCGCGCCAATCCCAGTTCTGGCTGCCGACGAACACCTGGGTCGCATCGACGATCATGTATTTGGCATGCAGCACCCCGCCGGTGAGCTGGCCGGTCGGCAGGATCTCGATGGTGAGGTTCGGCACGCCCTGCAGTCGCGCGGTGCTGGGGCCGGTATCCTTCATGAAGGATTTCTCGACCAGCAGCCTGACCGCCACGCCGGCGCGGGCCCGCTCGACCAGCGCATCGAGCACCGGTGCCAGCGCATGACCCGGTTTGTCGGCGACGTAGAAGGCCGCGATGTCGATCGAATGCCGGGCATGCCGGATCATCTCGAGCCATACGTCCTGGGTCCGCGCCACGCCGGGTTCGCCGTAGATGCTGGCCTCCGGAACGCTCTCGACGATCCGGAACGACGGCGACGTGTCGGCGGCGGCCCGGGTGCCGGCCAGCAGCGGCGCCACCAGCAGCAGGGCCCGTGCGGTCCGGCTCAAGCGGGCGGTTCTCCATCGATCGGCGTGCGGTCGAGACTGACGATCAGCGCCACGATCTCCGCCCTCGCTGCCGACAGCGACGCGTCGTCGGTGCCCTTGGCGAGCAGGGCGACGCCGCGTCGTCCGTCCGGGCGCTCGTAGGGATAGGACCCGACATCGAGGTCCGGGTGGGCGTCCTGGATCCGCTCCAGGCCCGCGGCCAGCGCGCCCTCGGCCAGTCGCTCGGCATGCACCGTCGTCGAGCGGACCGGGGTGCCTCCGCCGAGGCTCGGCGCCAGGCTGTCGAACATGGCGCGCATGATGCGCGGCACGCCGGCCATGACGTGCACGTTGCCGATCGAGAAGCCGGGCGCCACCGAGATCGGATTCTCGATCGGAACCGCGCCCCGTGGCAGCGTCGCCATGCGCTGGCGGGCGGCGTTGAACTGGCCCGGTTCGAAGTGAGCGGCGAGAAGCGTCATGCTCGGCTCATGCTGCTCCCACGGCACGCCGAACGCCTCGGCGACGCAGGAGCTGGTGATGTCGTCATGGGTCGGCCCGATGCCGCCGGTGGTGAAGACGTGGTCGAAGCGGGCGCGAAGCTCGTTCACCGTCTCGATGATGGTGCGGGCGATGTCGGGAATCACCCTGACCTCGCGCAGCCCGATCCCCATCGAGCCCAGCCGCGTCGCCAGGAACTGGACGTTCACGTCCTGGGTCCGTCCGGACAGGATCTCGTTTCCGATGACAATGATACAGGCGGTGGGGTTCGTCATGCTGTGGCGGCTCCGGTCGGCACCTGCTGCAGTAGGCAGAGGTGCGCCGGCGTGCAACAGCTTGGACCATGAGCATGTTTCCCAAGCCCGACTGTAACTGGAACCTCAAGGCTGGACTGGGCGAGGGACCGGTCTGGTCCGAGGCCGAGCAGGCGCTGTATTTCGTGGATATCGTCGGCTGCCTGATCCATCGCCTGAAGCCCGGTGGCAGTGGCGATGCGCAGACGAGCTGGGTGGCGCCGGCGCGCGTCACCTTCATCGTGCCGGTCGAGGGCGGCGGCTTCCTCTGCGGCTGCGAGGATGGGCTCCGGATGTTCGCACCGGAGACCGGCCTGTTCGGTCCATTGCATCAGGTCGAGGCCGATCTCGGCGAGAACCGGCTCAACGACGGTTATGTGGACGAGGCCGGACGCCTCTGGTTCGGCACCATGCACGATCCCGAACAGGCCGAGACCGGCGCGCTGTACAGGCTGCAGGGGTTCGGCGACCACCCGATGCCGGTGCTGATGGATGACGGCTATACCGTCAGCAACGGCCCGACCATCGATCCCGCGCTGAAGCGCCTCTACCACAGCGACTCCTCGAAACGGCGGATCTACGCGTTCGATATCGATGCCGATGGCGGACTTGGGAAGCGGCGGCTGTTCGCCCAGCTCGAGCACGGCTATCCGGACGGCATGGCGGTGGATGTCGAAGGCACGCTGTGGGTGGCGTTGTATGCCGGTGGCGGGATCGCCCGGTTCCGTGCTGACGGCACCAGGGACGGAACGATCGACATGCCTTGCGACAACATCACCAAGATCGTGTTCGGCGACGATGATCGCCGGACCGCCTACGTGACGACCGCGCGCAAGGGTGTTGCTGAGGACGTGCTCGCGGCGAAACCACTGGCGGGCAGGTTGTTCCGGTTCCGGGTGGAGGTACCGGGCCTGAAGCAGAACCTGTTCAGGGCGTAGCGCCTGATTGACGGATCAGCTGGCCCGGTTTCACAGGATTGTCATCCTCAGCGACAGCATGCCATGTAACTAAATATTTCTCGATGTCGGCCGACTGATTACGGTGGGGAGCCGGGTGCCACACGGCGATCGCGGCAGACACCGAAAGATATTGCATGACATTCAAATCCGCATCACTCGATAGAGCCCGTCGTCTGCTGTTCGGTTCCTGCGCGGCGGTATCGCTCGCAGGCTTTGCCATGCCGGCATTTGCAGCCGCACAGCCGCCGTTGCTGCTTCCGTCGCCCGACCCGACTGCGAACGGTAACTATCAAGTTGCGGAAAGCGAGTATCGTCTTCCTGCCGCAGTCGATCCCCTCGTCGATACGACGGTCGTCACCGAGATCTGGGCCGAGGTTTACCGTCCGGTCGACACCGCCGGCAAGCCGCACCCCCTGCTCGTGCTGCTGCATGGCAACCACGCGACCTGCGGCCATTATGTTGCCGGCACCATCGGACGCGTGGACAACAACTCGCAATATACCACCACCGGAACCTGTCCGGACGGCTATGTCGTCGTGCCCAATCATCTCGGGTACGAATACGTCGCAACGAAGCTCGCCTCGCTCGGCTACACGGTGGTGTCGATCAACGCCAACCGCGGCATCAATGCCGGTGCCGGCGTCACCGACGACCGCGGGCTCAACCTCAGGCGTGGTCGCCTGGTATTGCGCCACCTGCAACTGCTCGCGCAATGGAACCAGAGCGGCGGTGCCCCGAACTCCCTGGGCTACGACGTGAAAGGCACGATCGACTTCAACCATGTCGGCCTGATGGGTCATTCGCGCGGCGGCGAGGGCATGCTCGCGGCCTATAATTTCTATAATGATCCAGGCAGCACCTGGCCGGCCCTGATCGGCACCAAGGTCAATTTCGAAGCATTGTTCGAACTGGCGCCGGTCGATGGACAGACCAGCCGGACTTTCGTTGCGAACAATATTCCCTGGACGGTCCTGCTGCCGGCCTGTGACGGCGACGTCTCCGACCTTCAGGGCATGAAGGTCTATGATCGGACCCTCGAATCATACAGCGAGACTGTTCCGAGAAAGAAGTCGATCTATACAGTCTGGGGCGCGAACCACGACTTCTTCAACACCCAGTGGCAGACCTCGGACTCGATGGGTTGCAGCGGTGCCGACAACACCCCGATCTTCGATCTTCCTGCCGCCAACTCGACCGCGCAGCAGACCGCGTCGACGTATGCGATGATGGCGATGTTCCGTGCCTATGTCGGGCCGAATGCCAACCCGTACTGGGCGGGGCTGCTCAACCCGGCGTTCGCGCTGCCCAAGCCGCTGGCAGCCGTGACGAGCTTCGAACGTGCCTCGAGCGACTCCGCCAATCTCGGCGAGACCCTGCCGCTGGACGACTTCAACACGCCGGGGACCAGCGCCGCCGGATTTCCCGACGTGATCAGCGGCGCGACCGTGTCGTTCGGGCTGGTCCCCAATCATGACACCACGCTGCAGGCCGCGCAGATCAACTGGACCCGGCCTGTCGCCAACGGCGTGGCCCCTTATGCGGAGATCAACTTCGCAAGCAGCGGCAACGGCTATGACCTGCTCTCCAGCTACAAGACGCTCGAGTTCCGGATTGCCCAGCATTGCGTCACCGCAGCCGGGGTCACCTTCACCTGCGCCGCACCGGATCCGCTCAACACAGCAGCGGCGACCGATCTGTCCGTTGCCTTCGTGCGGCCCGATGGCACCCTGACCCGATCGCTGCCGCTGTCGGCGTTCGCCAACGTGCATGCGCCGGTGGGCGGGTTTGGACAGAACCTGCATCCGATTCTCCAGACGGTGCGCCTGCCCGGCGTATTATTCGCCGACTACCCGGGCGAGATGGTGCGAGGCGTCCGCTTCATCTTCGATCGCAGCACATCCGGGGCCATCTGGGTCACCAATGTCCGGGTGGCGAAGAACCTCGATGCACTGCTGCCGTTTTCGGCCAGCGGTGGCGGCTTCACGCTGGCATCGGACCGGCACTCCTATCAGACGAGCGCCGCGTCGGCCGCCGCGTTGCCAGCCCTCGCGGCCGGGCGCATCGCGTCGATCCGTCGCGCTGCGAGCGAGACGTCCAGCGTTGCTGGTCGTGTGGCTGCGACGGATGTGGCAACAGCGGCGACCGATGTCGAGATCGAGGTTGCCAGCAGCCAGCCGATCCCGGTCAGGGATGCGTTGCTAACGCTCGACGTCGGTGGCACTCCGCTGACCCAGAGCCGTTTTACGAGCGATGGCACGACGAGCCATGCCGTCTTCACCATGCCTCGCGCGCAGTTCGACGCCCTGCACGATGGTGCCGCATTGACCCTGGTGGATGGCGCTGAGTCGCAGGGTTTCGGAAGCCTGGACAAGAGCGTGATGCAGTAACCTCGGTCCGAAATGAAGGGGAGCGTGGGCAGTCCGCCCGCGCTCCCGGTTGACTGCACAGGAGACGACCGCGATGCGTATCAACAAACTGGGCCGGACCGGCCTGTTCGTTTCCGAACTCTGCCTCGGCACCATGACCTTCGGCGGCGGCGAGGGAATATGGAGCAAGATCGGGGCACTTCAGCAGTCGGATGCCGATCGCCTGGTCGGTCGGTCGCTCGATGCCGGCATCAACTTTCTGGACACCGCCGACGTGTATTCCGATGGCGTGTCGGAACAGATCACCGGCCAGGCACTGCGCAACCTCAATATCGCGCGCGACGATGTCGTGGTGGCGACCAAGGCCTACGGCAAGACCGGAAACGGCCCCAACGGCGGCGGCAACTCGCGGCTGCATATCCTGAGTGCGGTCAAGGCGAGTCTGAAGCGGCTGCAACTCGACCATATCGACCTGTACCAGATCCATGGCTTCGATCCGGCGACGCCGATCGAGGAAACCGTGCGGGCACTCGATATTCTCGTGCAGCACGGCCACGTGCGCTATGTCGGGGTGTCGAACTGGGCGGCGTGGCAGATCGTCAAGGCGCTGGGCATTTCCGAGCGTCATGGACTGGCCCGGTTCGAGAGCCTGCAGGCCTATTACACGGTTGCAGGCCGGGATCTCGAGCGCGAGATCGTGCCGATGCTGCGCAGCGAGGATGTCGGGCTGATGGTCTGGAGTCCGCTCGCCGGCGGACTGCTGAGCGGCAAGTATGAGCGTGACGACAGGACGGCCGGCGAGGGCAGGCGGGTCGAGTTCGATTTCCCGCCGGTCGAGCGCGACCGGGCGTTCGACTGTATCGACGTGATGCGGCCGATCGCCGAGCAGCGCGGCGTATCCGTGGCCCAGATTGCGTTGTCCTGGCTGCTGCACCGGCGCGTGGTCAGCAGCGTGATCATCGGCGCCAAGCGCATCGAGCAGCTCGACGACAATATCGCAGCGACCGCGATCGAGCTGACCGAGCCGGAAATGGACGCACTCGACAAGGTCAGCATCCTGCCCGCGGAGTATCCAGGCTGGATGTTCGAGAGACAGGCTATGCGCGCCACGCAACTTGCCGGAGCCGGCCGCAAGACCGCCCGCTAGCACGTGCAGTCCCGCCGATAGCCGGGAACGCGCCTGGCCGCAGGTCAGGCGCATCATGGCTCCGTTTCGGAGGGCGATCGTTCGGATCATGGCGACAAGCCAGCGTTTCGGGAGCGGTCGGCGATGTTCGGACAGCTTCGATAATCCGCCCGGGCCCGTATTCAGTTGCGTGGGCGGCTCATGAAGCGCCAACTGCGCGCCGAGCCGGGCATCGCTGCAGGCCTTCTACACGCGGCTTCGGACTGGCACTGACTGTCACTGGTCCGGGCCAGGGTATTTCGAACCGAAAATTGTGATTTCGTCGCCGCGTAGCAAAACCACCCGGCACCACTTGCACATGCTGCCAACTGCGCCATTATCATACCGATCGGTATAATAAGGAGCTGACATGAGCAAGCTTGATGGTAGAGTGGCGATCGTCACCGGGGCGTCCAAAGGCATCGGCGCGGGGATCGCGCTGCGGCTGGCCGCCGACGGTGCGAGCGTCGTCGTCAATTACGCGCGGAGCGCGGATGCCGCCGAACGGATCGTGACGACGATCACCGAAGCTGGCGGCCATGCCACGGCGATACAGGCCGACGTGTCCCAGCCGGACGAGATCAAGGCGCTGTTCGCCAAGGCGATCGCAGCGTTCGGACATGTCGACATTCTCGTCAACAATGCCGGCATCTACGAATTCGGCGATCTGGCCGGCATCACGCCGGACTCGATCGACAGGCAGTTCGGGCTGAACGTCAAAGGCCTGATCCTCGCCACGCAGGCTGCGGCGGAGGCTTTCCCGGCGACTGGCGGCGTCGTGGTCAACATATCGTCGGGCGCCGGCGTCACGCCGATCGCGCAGGCGCAGGTCTACAGCGCGACCAAAGGCGCCGTCGACAGCCTGACGCGCTCGCTGGCGCTGGAGCTTGGGCCACGCAAGATCAGGGTGGTCGGGATTGCCCCTGGCCTCGTCGCCACGGAGGGCACAAGCGGCATGGGCGAGGAAGGGGCTGCCCCGTTCGTCGCCCGCACACCGCTCGGCCGTATCGGCCAGCCCGCCGATATCGCTGCCACGGTCTCGTTCATCGTGTCCGAGGACGCCGGTTGGGTCACCGGCGAAACACTGCAGGTCGGCGGCGGCCTGCGGCTCTAGCACGCCGATGGGCTCCGGCACCCGGAGCCCATCGCTCTACGGCTTTATCGGACTAAGAGGCTCGCCGGCATCATCCGGCCGGCCCCAACCCGATCGCTTTGCCAGTCAGGCCCGGGCGACGACTTCGCCGCACGAGGCATGGATCCGCGTCTCGCCGCCATCGAATTCCAGGAACGGCGGCTCGAACCCGGCCTGAACCAGGGCGGCAACGGTCAGGTCGATGAAATGACGCTCTCCGGCCGGGCTGGCGATCACGATCCTGCCGTGGTGGTCGAGCGAGCGGATCGCCTGGTTGATCACCGGGTTTATGGTCGCCAGCGTCACGTGCGGCACCAGCACCAGGTCGGCGGACTGTGTCTCGGCATGCGCATCGGGTGTCCGGGCCTCGGCCTTGCGGCATTCGGTGTGCATCAGGGCACAGAGCGTGTCGGCAGCGGATGTTCCGAGAACCAGGACGCGCAACCCCTCCAGGTCGGACGTCTCGCCCACCAGGGCGATCGAGCATTGCCGGGATTGCAGGATCGTCCTTGCATAACGCAAACGGCGATCGCGAAGTGTACCACTCATTGCCATCGGTCTCCACCAGGGACATGGACTGTCACCGGATGCCGAACAGTGAGCCGAACCCGCATAAAGGATCGATGCGTTTCAGGGGGCCGCGGGATAAAATCTAGCTAAATGCGGGTTCGCTGCACCGGTCTTTATGCGGTTTTTATGCGTGCAGCTGATTTCGCCATCGAGACTTTATGCCGGTCGTCTCCAGGGTGCCGCCGATACAGCTTGGATACCGTTCAGTGATCAGGACACGAGTTTCTATTTTCCTCGCAGGCGCCTCCTTGCTTGCGACGGGCGCGTCGGCGCGCGCCCAGACTGCCGCACAGGCCCTCTCGACCGGCACGCCCCCCGCCTCGGCGAGCGTGAACGGGACGGCCGCGACCGCCACTCCCGCCGCTGCGGCGCCGCCGAAGACCTGGGCCGAGGGCATCACCTATGGTGCGCAGGTCGAGGGTGGCGTCACAGGCAACTTCGACCGTCCCGCGGACGGGCTGAATTATGGCCGCCTGTTCGACGACAAGGCCAATACCGCGCTGCTGAACTCGGTGCAGCTGACCGCCACGCGCGCCATCGATCCCACGCTGTCGACCTTCGATTTCGGCTTCATGCTGCAGGGCACCTACGGTTCCGACGCCCGCTACACCCACTATCTCGGCGAGTTCGGCCACGTCACCAACGATCGCAACCAGTTCAGCATCCTGCAGGCCAACGTCACCATGCATGCGCCGGTGCTGTTCAAGGGCGGCATCGACTTCAAGCTCGGCCAGTTCGCCACTCTGATCGGCTACGAGACCATCGATCCCAGCACCAACCCGTTCTACTCGCACTCGTACAACTTCAACTTCGGGCCGTTCGAGCATACCGGCCTGATCGCCGAGGCGCATATCAGCCCGACCGTGGACCTGTATGGCGAGATCGATACCGGCGAGAGCACCACCTTCGGCAGCGGCGACAACAATGCCGAGCCGGCTGGGCTGGTCGGCGTCGGGCTGAACAGCCTGGCCGGCGGCAAGCTGACCGTGCTGGCGTTCCTGCATCTCGGTCCGGAGGACGCCACCAACGCGATCGGCGGCGCGGCCAACAGCTCGATGCGCTACGAGGGCGACGTGGTCGCCACCTACAAGGCGACCGACAAGCTGACCCTGGTGGCCGAAGCCCAGTGGCAGCACGACGATTTCTACGGCGCGGACTCCTATGGCCTCGCCGGCTACGCGTCCTACGCGCTGACCCCGACGCTCACCGCCAACTTCCGCGGCGAGGTGTATCGCGACAATGCCGGCTTCTTCGTCGCGGCCTTCCCGGGCAACACCGATGCGTATCGCGGCCTGAACGGGCTGAGCACCACCGCGTTCGGCGCCGGGCGGCAGACCTACAGCGAGTGGACCTGGGGGGTCAGCTACAAGCCGGTGATCCCGCACGTGGCGCTGCTGGCGTTCCGGCCCGAGATCCGCTGGGACAAGTCGTTCAGCGGCGGCCACCCGTATAACGCCCTCACCAACACCGGAAACTTCACCCTCGCAGCCGACGTCATCCTCGGGTTCTAGAGGATAAAGTCTGCAGCTACTTTTTGCGGGTTGGTTGGTGAGGTTCCGGGTCGGGGTAGGCGGTGCCAAGGCGCCGCTACCACCGATCTTCCAGCAATGCATCGGACGACCTGCTTGGATCGTGTAGATCCGCGAATCACGCACCGATATGGTCGTGTTCCCTGAGTTATAGATCCTGTCAAAAACGTTTTGCGTGAGCGCCGCGTTCTCGACGCCGGTCGTCGTCCACTGCCTCCGGTGAGCCTTGGTGACGGTGATCGGCGCCTGCGACTGACAGCAGAACAACGCGATCCATTATCGGCAGGCGGCCCGAGTTCGGGCGCGCGACTGGTCGCCATACGCCGCCACGGCATTTTTTATGGCTTCTTTATGCCGGAGCACGAACCACGAATGTCTTCTTTATGCGCACTCGCAGTAGATCGGCGCATCACGCAACGAGGCGTATCATGCTTGACATTCTCCTGCTTTTCGCAGGCGTCGCGACCATCCTGATGATGGATGGCTACGCCGCGCTGTGCGCACGGATCTAGACAATGACGCTCGATCTGATCCTCGCCGGGGCCGTTTCGGTCGGCCTCCTGATCTATCTCGGATGGGCGCTGATTCGCCCTGAAGATTTCTGAGGAGGTATCCGCCATGACCTCATTCGGCATCCTGGAAATCGTGCTCATCCTGGCTGCGACGTGCATCTTCGCCGTTCCGGTCGGGAATTATCTCGCCGCCGTGATGGAGGGCCGATCCACGCTCCTGGCACCCGTGCTTGCTCCGGTCGAGCGCGGCTTCTATCGCCTGTCCGGCATCGATCCGTTCCACGGCATGAGCTGGCGCAGTTATGCGACTGCATTGCTGCTGCTGAACGCGCTGCATTTCGCCATGCTGTACGCGATCCTGCGGCTGCAATTCTACCTGCCGTTCAATCCGCAGGCGGTCGTCGGCATGCCGCCGTCGATCGCCTTCAATACCGCGATCTCGTTCGTGACCAACACCAACTGGCAGGCGTACGTGCCGGAAAGCGGGATCTCGAACGGCGCGCAGATGTTCGGCCTGACCGTGCATAACTTCCTGTCCGCGGCGACCGGTATTGCCGTGGCGGTTGCCGTGATGCGGGCGCTGGCCGCCGGCGGTCTCAAGACGCTGGGCAATTTCTGGTCGGACCTGACGCGGGCGACGCTCTATGTGTTGCTGCCGCTCACCTGCGTGTTCACCATCCTGCTGATGGCGAGCGGTGTTCCGGACACGCTCCACGCCTTCGCTCAGGTGACCACTCTGGAGGGCATCAAACAGACCATTGCGCTTGGCCCGGTCGCCTTCCAGGAAGCGATCAAGGAACTCGGCACCAACGGCGGCGGCTTCTTCAACACCAACAGTTCCCACCCGTTCGAAAATCCAACCGCGCTCACCTGCGGGCTCGAGACGTTCATGCTTCTGCTGATCCCGTTCGCGCTGCCGATCGCCTTCGGGCGGATCGTCAAGGAGCCTGCTCAGGGCCGCGTGCTCCTGGCGACGATGGTCGGCATCCTGGTGATCGGCGTGTTTTGTGCGTATGGCGCGGAATCCGGCGGAAACCCGATCCTGCATGCGCTGGGCGTCAACCAGGCTCAGGGAAACCTGGAGGGCAAGGAAGTCCGGTTCGGTACCGCGCTGACCGCGCTGCTCAATGTCGGTGCCACGGGAACCTCGACCGGCGCCATCGCCGGTGCCACCGACAGCTTCATGCCGCTCGGCGGGCTGGTGCCGCTGTTTCTCATGCAGCTCGGAGAAGTCACTCCCGGCGGCATCGGCTCCGGGTTCTACTTCATCATCGTGTTCGCCCTGCTCTCGGTGTTCGTGGCCGGGCTGATGGTCGGCCGTACGCCGGAATATCTCGGCAAGAAGGTCCAGGCCCGGGAGATCAAGCTCGCCATGCTGGCGTTGCTGATCCTGACCCTGTGGATCCTGTGTGGCGCCGGGCTGGCACTCGTCCTTCCTGCCGGTCTGGCGGCTCTCGCCAATGCCGGTCCGCACGGTCTGACCGAGATGCTCTACGCCTGGACCTCGGCGACGCAAAATAACGGCAGCGCCATGGCCGGCATCACCGCCACCGGGCCGCTGATGGCCTACGGGCAGGGCTTTGCGATGCTGTTCGGTCGTTTCGCCGTGCTTATCCCGGTTCTCGCGATAGCCGGATCCCTGGCCGCCAAGCCGAAGCTCAAGATGACGGCTGGCACCTTCCCGACCACCGGCCTGCTGTTCTGCGGCCTGCTGGCGGGGGTGATCGTCATCCTGGGCGGGCTGCAATTCCTGCCGGCCGATGCGCTCGGACCGATCGCTGAACATTTCGTGCTCCTTAGCGGCACGACATACTGAGGACCCTGATGATGTCCGCAACAACCAACAACTCGGGTGAGGGCGCTTCGGCGCTCTCACTCTTCGACTCCCGGATTGCATCGCGCGCCGCCCGGGACGCCTTCACCAAGCTCAACCCGCGCCGGCTGATGCGCAATCCGGTCATCTTCGTGACCGAGATCGTCGCGATCCTGACCACGTTCATCGGCGTGGAAGACCTGTTCACGCATGGAGCCCACCCGGCCTTCGCACTCGCGATCGCGGTGTGGCTGTGGATGACCGTGCTGTTCGCGACCTTCGCCGAAGCCATGGCGGAAGGCCGCGGCCGTGCCCGCGCCGAAAGCCTGCGCCGCGCCCGCAACGAGATGATGGCCAAGCGCGTGCCGAATCCCGACGACCCGGCGCTGTACGGCACCGTGTCCTCGACCGACCTGCGCCTCGGCGACGTGGTGCTGGTCGAGACCGGCGACCTGGTCCCGCTCGACGGCGAGATCATCAAGGGCATCGCTTCGATCAACGAAAGCGCCATCACCGGTGAATCCGCACCGGTGATCCGCGAGGCCGGCGGCGATCGCTCGGCCGTCACCGGCGGCACCATGGTGGTGTCCGACAGCCTGCTGGTCCGTATCACCGCCGAGCCCGGCCATACCTTCATCGACCGGATGATCGCGCTGGTCGAAGGTGCCTCACGCTCGAAAACCCCGAACGAGATCGCGCTCGACATCCTGCTCGCCGGCCTGACCATCATCTTCCTGGTCGCCGTCGCCACGCTGGTCGGCTTTGCGCACTACTCCGGCACGACGCTTTCGGTGCCGGTGCTGGCCGCCCTGCTGGTCACGCTGATCCCGACCACGATCGGCGGCCTGCTGTCGGCGATCGGCATCGCCGGCATGGACCGGTTGGTGCGCTTCAACGTGGTGGCCACGTCCGGCCGCGCGGTCGAGGCCGCCGGCGACGTCGATACGCTGCTGCTCGACAAGACCGGCACCATCACCTTCGGCAACCGCATGGCCGCCGCCTTCTACCCGGTGCCGGGCATCGACGAAGCCCGCCTGGCGGAGGCCGCCGCGATGGCTTCGCTCGGCGACGAGACGCCCGAGGGTCGCTCGGTGCATGTGCTGGCACGCGAGAAGTTCGGCGTGCTGCCGGTGGCGCCCGCCGGTTCGATGCCGGTGCCGTTCTCGGCCAACACCCGCCTGTCCGGCCTCGATGCCGGCGAGCACTCGTGGCGCAAGGGCGCGGTGGATTCCCTGCTCGCCGCCGTCGGTGAAGCCAGGCCGCCGCTCGCCTTCACCGCCGCGGTGGAACGTATCGCCCGTTCCGGCGGCACCCCGCTGGCTGTGGCCGAGGATGGCCGCCTGCTCGGGGTGATCGAGCTCAAGGACGTGGTCAAGCCGGGCATACGCGACCGGTTCGCCGCACTCCGTCGCATGGGCATCCGCACCGTCATGGTGACCGGCGACAACCGGATCACCGCGGCGGCGATCGCCAGCGAGGCCGGCGTCGATGATTTCGTGGCCGAGGCCACGCCGCAGGACAAGCTCGACTATATCCGCGCCGCCCAGGCCGAGGGACGACTGGTGGCGATGTGCGGCGACGGCACCAACGATGCGCCGGCGCTGGCGCAGGCCGATGTCGGCGTGGCGATGCAGACCGGCACGCAGGCTGCACGCGAAGCCGCTAACATGGTCGATCTGGACAGCGACCCGACCAAGCTGATCGAGATCGTCGAGATCGGCAAGCAACTGCTGATTACCCGTGGCGCACTCACCACCTTTTCGATCGCCAACGACATTGCCAAGTATTTCGCGATCCTGCCGGCGATCTTCGTGGTGGCCTATCCCGGCCTGTCGGCGCTGAACGTCATGCATCTGTCGACACCGCAGAGCGCCATTCTGTCGGCGGTGATCTTCAATGCCGTGGTGATCATCGCGCTGGTGCCGCTGGCACTGAAGGGCGTGGCCTTCAAGGCGATCAGCGCGGCCTCGCTGCTGCGCCGGAACCTGCTGATCTATGGCCTCGGTGGCATCCTGGTGCCGTTCGCCGGCATCAAGATCATCGACATGCTGCTCACCGCCTTCCACATCTTCGCGTAGAGGAACCGCGTCATGCTCACCCATCTGCGTCCCGCGTTTTCACTCGTCGTCCTGTTCACGCTGCTGCTCGGGCTGGTGTTCCCGCTCGGCTTCGTGGGTGTCGGTGCGGTCGTGTTCCCGTTCCAGGCGAACGGCAGCCTGATCGTGCGTGACGGCAAGCAGGTCGGCTCCGCCCTGATCGGCGAGAACTTTACCAGCGACCGCTTTTTCCACGGCCGGGAGTCGGCGATTTCCGGCACCGATCCGAAAGATGCATCCAAGACCGTGCCCACCCCCTACGATGCCAGCACGTCCACAGCGTCCAACCTCGCCCCGACCTCGAAGGCGCTGCATGATCGCGTTGCCGGCGATGTCGCGACGCTGGTGAAACAGGGCGCAACCGCAGGTACCATTCCCATGGATTCCGTCACCAGTTCCGGTTCGGGCCTCGATCCCGACATCTCGCCGGACTATGCCGCCCTGCAGGCGCCGGTGGTCGCGGCCGCGCGCCATGTGCCGGTCGAGACGGTGCGCCAGCTGCTCGCAGCCCACACGCAGGGCCGCATGCTCGGCGTGTTCGGCGAGCCGAGGGTCAACGTGCTGCGGCTGAACCTGGCACTGGAATCACTGTCGCGCTCAGGCGCTGCGCCGGGCAGTGCCAACAAGGTGCAGACGAGCAGCAACTGATGCGAAACGAGCCGGATCGTCGGCCTGATCCGGACGCACTTCTGGCGGCGCAGGCGAAGGCATCGCGTGCGCCGCTGAAGATATTCCTCGGCGCGGCGCCGGGTGTCGGCAAGACGTTCGAGATGCTGGCCCAGGCGCGCCGCCTGCAGGCCGAGGGCAAGACCGGCATCCTGGCCGGGCTGATCGAGACGCACGGGCGGGCCGAGACCGAGGCTCAGCTCGGCGACCTGCCGGTGCTGCCGCGCCTGCAGATCCCGTATCGCGGGCAGATGCTGGAGGAGTTCGACCTCGAGGAGGCGCTGGCGCTGCGCCCGTCGCTGCTGCTGGTGGACGAACTGGCGCACAGCAACGCGCCCGGCAGCCGTCACGCCCGACGCTGGGAGGATGTGGCGGAGCTGCTGGTCGCCGGCATCCCGGTCTGGACCACGCTCAACGTCCAGCATCTGGAGAGCCTGAACGACACCGTGCTGCGCATCACCGGCATCCGGGTCAGCGAGACGCTGCCGGACCATGTGCTGGAGCTGGCCGATGAGATCGAGCTGATCGACCTGTCGCCGAACGACCTGCGCGCCCGCCTGGTGCAGGGGCGGATCTACCGTCCCGACGTGGCGACCCGGGCGCTGGGCGGGTTCTTCCGCGAAGGCAACCTGCAGGCGTTGCGCGAGATCGCGCTGCGTCGTGCCGCCCAGCACGTCGATGCCGGCCTGCTCGACTACATGCGGCTGAACGCGATCGACGGACCCTGGCCGGCCGGCGACCGCGTGCTGGCCCTGGTTGGGCCGGAGGCCGGAGAACCGGTGCTCCGCGAGGCCAAGCGTCTTGCCGACGCGCTGCATGCGCCGTGGCTGGCGCTGCATGTGGAGCCGGCCGGCGAGGTACCGCAATCGACGCAGGCGGTGTCGCGCATCATGGCGCTGGCAGCCGAGCTTGGCGCGGAGACCGAAATCCGCGCGGTCCGGAGCGCGCGGGAAGGGATCGTCGGCATCGCCCTGGACGTGGCGCACGACCGCAACGTGACGCAGATCGTGGTCGGCCGCATGCAGCAGCGCACCCTGCTGCGCCGGATGGTGGCTGGACGCTGCCTGCGTGGAAACCTCGCGGCCACGCTGCTGTCCCGGGCTCCCGAGCACGCGGTGCATGTGGTGCCGACCGGCGCACCCGCCCTGCGCCGTTTCGGCCTCCGGGCAAGCCTGCCGGACGGATGGCAGCCATGGGTGGTGTCCTCCCTGCTGGTGGCGTGCACCCTGGTTCTGGCCGAGATGCTGCGTGGCCTGATCGAGCCGGACGCGCTCGGGATGCTTTTCCTGGCCTCGGTGGTCGGCGCGGCGGCGCTCTATGGGCTGGCGGTGGCGCTCTGCACCGCGCTGGTGTCGTTCCTGGCGTGGAACTTCTTTTTCATCCGGCCCCTGTACCAGTTCACCATCGACGAGCCGCGCGACCTGATGGCGATCGTCGTGTTCGGTACGGTCGCCGGCGCCACCGGCCTGGTCGCCAGCCGCCTTGGCGCCTCGGCCCGCGCGGCGCAGGGCCGGATCGAGGGATTGCGGCGGATCGGGGCGTTCTCGCGTGCTCTCGGCGGTCCGGTCACCGAGAACGAGCTGCAGGACGAGATTGCGCGTCAGGCAGCCTCGATCGCGGCCCGCGCCATGGTCCTGGCCGGACGGGACATCGATGGCGAGCTGGATATCCGGGCCGCGGTACCGCCGGCGGACACCATGGACGAGGGGTCCTGGGCCGCGGCGCTCTGGGCCTGGCGCCATGGCGAACCGGCCGGCCGCGGCACCGCGACGCTGCCCTCGGCTCCCTGGCGTTTCCTGCCGATCGGGATCGCCGGTGCCGGCCCTGAAGCGGGCACCAGCGGATTGCGTGGATTGCTGGCGGTGCAGCCGGCCACGGCGCTCGATGCGCCGGCCCTCCAGGCGCTGCAGGCCCTGGCCGACCAGGCGGCGGTGGCGCTGGAGCGGGTGCGGCTGGTGCGTGGAGCCGCGGACGCGACGGCGCGCAACGAGACCCAGAAGCTACGGACCGCGCTGCTGAACTCGCTGTCGCACGACCTGCGCACCCCGCTGACCGGCATACGCGGCTCGGCCGAGACACTTCGCACCGCGTGGAGCCGTCTGACCCCCGACACGCGCGACGACCTGCTGCTGGCAATCGAGGAGGATACGCTGCGGATGACCCGCTTCCTGGCCAATATCACCGACATGACCCGGCTCGAAAGCGGGGCCGTGGTGCCGAAGCTGGTTCGCGTGGACCCACAGGGCGTGGTGCAGGATGCGATCGCGCGCTTCGAAGGTCCGGGCCTGGTTGCGATCAGCAAGCTCGGCATGGTGCCGGCGGTGCTGGCCGATCCGCTGCTGCTGGAACAGGTCGTGTTCAACGTGCTGGACAACGCGCTGAAATATTCCCCTACGCCGGCGCCGGGGCCCGCACCGGGCACCGCCTCGGTCCAGGTCGTGCTGGCACTGGAGGCGGGCAACGTCGTCATCCGGATCGCCGACGCCGGGTCGGGTATTCCGGAAGCCGACCTGCCGAATGTATTCGACAGCTTCTACCGGTCCCAGCACGGCGACCGGGTGGTGCCGGGCACCGGGCTCGGGCTTGCGATCGCGCGCGGCCTGATCGAGGTGATGGGCGGGAGCATCTCGGCAAGCAGCCCGGTGCCGGCGGGCGTGCCGGGCATCGTGTCCGGCATCGGGCGCGGCACGCTGGTCTCCATCGTCATGCCGGCGATACGATGAACGCCAACGATACCGCGCTGGTGCTGATCGTCGATGACGAGAAGCAGATCCACCGCTTCCTGCGGCCTGCCCTCGAGGCGGTCGGCTATCGCACCCTGTCGGCATTCGACGGAGCGGAAGGGCTGCGTCTCGCAGCTTCGCAGACACCCGATATCGTCCTGCTCGATCTCGGGCTGCCGGACATGGACGGCAGGATCTTGCTCGTCCGGCTACGCGCCTTCTCGCAGGTGCCGATCATCGTCCTGTCGGCGCGCGATCGCGAGGCGGAGAAGGTGGCATCGCTGGATGCGGGTGCCGACGACTATGTCGAAAAGCCGTTCGGCCTCGGAGAGCTGCTGGCGCGGCTGCGGGTGGTGCTGCGGCGGCATGAACAGCCGCCGGATACCAGGCAGGACGAAACGCTCGCCTGCGGGCCCATCACGCTCGACCCGGGCCGTCACGAAGTGCGGGTGGATGGCGAGAAGGTCACGCTCAGTCCGCGCGAATACCAATTGCTGGCGATGATGATGCGCCATGCCGACAAGGTGCTGACCCACCGGCAATTGCTGACCGCGTTATGGGGACCGGCGCACGGCGCCAACGTGCAGTATCTTCGCGTCTATATCGGCCAGCTCAGGCACAAGCTCGGATCGGCGGTCGCCAAGATGATCGCGACGGAACCCAATGTCGGCTACCGGCTGATCTGCGTGCCGGCCTGAACCAGGCGACGGGCACGACGGAGACTGTGCAGAGCCTATCGAGCGGTCTGTCCTCCGGCGCCGTCGATGCTGAACCGCGGGCGTCCCTTGTCGATCGACAGGCCCAGCCCGCGGTATCTGACCAGGTAGCGGATGCAGACCATCGCGGCGCCCAGCCCGGACGCGGCACCGATTGCCAAAGCCCAGCGCGGACCGAAGCGGTCGGCCACCCAGCCGACGATCGGCGCCCCGATCGGTGTGCCGCCGAGTGCCACCGCAAGCAGGATCGCCATCACCCGGCCGCGCATGGCGGGTTCGGTCGCGAGCTGGACGGTGCTGCTCGCGGTGGTGGTGAGAGTTTGTGCGGATATCCCGATGATCAGCAAAGCGAGGCCGAACAGCCAGTAGCTCGGCATGCACGCGGCCAATACGAAACCGAGGCCGAACACCGCAGCGCCGACGAACAGGAACGCCACATGCGGTTGCGCGCGTTTCGCGGCGAGCAATGCGCCGATCACCGATCCGACCGCCATCATCGAGGTGAGCAGGCCGTAACGGCCGGCGCCGACATGAAACACCGTGACCGACATCGTTGAAATGAAGATCGGAAAATTCAGCCCGAACGTTCCGATCAGGAACAGCATCAGCAGGATCGCGCGCAGATCGTGCCGTTTCCAGACGTAGCGGAACCCCTCGGTGAAGCTCCCGGGCGTACGGGCCGCTCTGATGTTGGCGTGCAGGCCAGCGGTCCGGATGATGCCGAGCGACGCCAGCACGGCGATGTACGTGGCTGCGTTGATCACGAAGATCCAGCCGGAGCCGACGACCGCGATCAGCAGGCCGGCGATGGCCGGGCCGATCATTCGCGCCGCGTTGAACGACGTCGAGTTCAGCGCCACCGCGTTCGGCAGGTCGGTGTCGCCGACGAGCTCGGATACGAACGTCTGGCGCGCCGGCAGGTCGATCGCCGTCACGCAGCCGAGCAGGAACGCGAAGACATACACGTGCCACAGCCGGACCAGCCCGGTCACGGTGAGGATGCCGAGCCCGAGTGCCAGCAGTCCCAGGGTCGCCTGGGTCACCATCAGCAGCCGTCGACGATCGAAATGATCGGCGGCGAACCCGGACAGCGGCAGCAGGAGCAGTTGCGGCCCGAACTGCAGCGCCATGACGATGCCGACCGCGGTCGCGTTCCTGTGCGTCAGCTGGGTGAGCACCAGCCAGTCCTGTGCGGTGCGCTGCATCCACGTCCCGATGTTGGACACCAGTGCGCCACCGGCCCAGACCCGGTAGTTGAAGCCCGCCAGCGAGCGGAACATGCCTGTCGGCGTCGTCTCCGGCGGGCCCTTCGCCTTTGCAGCCGGCGTGGTCACACGGCAACCTTGTCGAGCAGGGCGATGATCTCGGCGGCGGTGCCGGTCTCGCCGAGCCGCGGGAAGATCCGGGTGACGCTGTTATCGTGCGCGTCGATGTTCCGGTCGGTCATCGCGTCGACCGCGAGCGTGACGTTGAAGCCGTTCTCGCTGGCATGACGTGCGGTCGATTCCACTCCGATGCTGGTGGCAACGCCGGCGATCACCAGTTGGGTGACGCCGAGGCCGTTCAGGTAGTCGGCAAGTCCCGTGCCGGTAAAGGCACCCCAGGTCCGCTTGGTCACCAGGTGATCGCCCGGTTGCCGGTTCAGTTCCGGAACAAGCTCGGTCCACCCGGCCGGAAGCTGTCCGATCCGCGGCGGCTGTTCGGTGCGGCCCGGTGCCCCTCCGGCGACATTCACCAGTACGACCGGCCGGCCGTGACGGCGGAAAGCGGCAGCCAATGCGGCGGCCCGCTCGATGACCGGGCCGACCGGATGGGCCGCGGGAAGGCTGACGATGCCTGTCTGGAGGTCGATGACGATCAGTGCGCAAGCGAGGTCGAGTGTCGTTACGGGCATCGGATGCTTGGCCTCCATTGGAACAACGGTCGATCAGGAATCGACGATCCTGTTGAGCAGCACGACGACCTTTGCGAGGTCCTGCTGTTCGTGCGCGGTGAGGGTGTTCCGGATGGCGCCGGCGAGCCAGTCCTGCCGCGCCGCCCGGTCCGCCTCGATCCACTCGATGCAGGCGGGCGTGGCGGACAGGATCGTCTGCCGGCGGTCATTCGGGTCCGGCGTTCCGCTGATCAGCCCCGCCACCTCCAGGACCGAGATGTTGGCGCCCATCGATTGGGGCCGCATGCCCTCGGCTCGGGCGAGGGTGGTTACCGTTGCCGGGCCGTCACGTTCCAGTCGGCTGAGCACCAGCGCCTGCGAGACAGTCAGGTCGCCGAAATGCGTCTGCCCCCGCAGGCGCCGCTTCATCCGGCCGACCAGCACACGAAGCTCGGTCGCCAGCCTGCCGGCGCTCTGGATGTCCGGATCGCCCGGCTGCTCGTTCATGCACGCAGCCTAGCAGATCTGAAGGTGAACTACCAAGTCTTTCTTCGTATCTGGACGCGGGACTGTGCCGGTCGCGCCCTTGTTGCGGGGCCAGAGGCGCCGATCAGGGAGCCGCTTCCCGCGTGATGAGGGCGCGCTTGCGCTCGATGCCCCACGCATAACCTGACAGGGCCCCATCGCTGCGCACCACCCGGTGGCAGGGAATGGCGACCGCGATGGCGTTTGCGGCACATGCGCCCGCCACTGCGCGGACGGACCCGGGCGATCCGATCTTCGCAGCAAGTTCGGTGTAGGAGATCGTGCATCCCGCCGGGATCCCGCGCAGCGCCTGCCAGACACGCTGCTGAAAGGCGGTTCCTCGCACATCGAGCGGAAGACCGAGACCCAGGCTGGGCATTTCCACAAAGCCCACCACCTGCGCCACGAGCTGCTCGTAATCCCGGTCATCACCGATAAGGCGCGCATTGGGAAAGCGATCCTGCAGATTCTCGGCCAGCGCATCGGGTTCGTCCCCGAGCAGGATCGAGACGACGCCCTGTTTGCTGGACGCCACCAGGACGGCGCCGAGCGAGGACTGACCGATCGCGAAACAAATGTCCTCGTGCTGTCCTCCCGCTTTATAACGCGCCGGCGTCATGCCGATCATGCTCGTCGACTGCGCGTAGAACCGCCCGCTCGAGTTGAAGCCGGAACCATGGATCGCCTCGGTGATGCTGCGATCGCCGTGCAGCCCTTCGCGAACCCGGCTGGCCCGGTGGCCGACAGCATAGGCCTTGGGGGTCAGGCCGGTGAGCGTCTTGAAGAGCCGATGGAAATAGCCGGCGCTGAGGCCGACCGCGCCGGCCAGTTCTGTGAGCGAGGGAAGCTCGTCGCTCTGCTCGATCAGACGGCAGGCCTTGGCGACGATCGCCGCATTCCCCGCCTCGGCCGACGGGCCGTCGGGATTGCAGCGCCTGCAGGCACGACACCCGGTCGCGCGTGCGGCGTCGAGTGTGTCGTGCAAACCGACATTCTCGGGCTTGGCCGCACGCGACGGGCAGGACGGGCGGCAGTAGATGCCGGTGGTGGCCACCGAATACCAGAACTCGCCATCGGCGGTCCTGTCGCGCGCCAGCACGCGTCGCCAGCGCGGGTCGGTCGTCGTTTCCACGGTCATGTCCATGATCGGTCCCTCATCGGCCAGCATGTCACGACCCTGGCCGACATGTCCTGACAGGACATCCCGGTTCCTGCTTTCAAATCCAATTACCCCGGCGTGGAGACGATGGTGAACGGACCGGCGGATAATCCGGTCGTCTATTTTGCAGAACATCGGCCGGCACACTGGATGATCGGATTGCCGACGGGGGATGGCGATTACGACGTCGATACCTGAACATGACCATCATCCGGATCGATCCCGGCGGCGCTCCCAAAGCTGCTTTCGGCATCTTCCTGCCGGCAAAGCCGTTCCTGGCTCTGCGGGCCTTGATGCGATCCTTACGTGAAGGTCCCCTGATCCATATCGAAGTTTTACGTGGCACGCGCGACGTTCGGCTGTGCGGCGTCCAGTCCGGACTCCGCACAGGCTATCGAGGGTGCTCATGCTCATTCAAGGCAAGTTTCGTCCGCCGGTCCCGCGTCCGGCCGTGTCTCCGGATGAAGCGGCCCACGCGTATGACGTGGCAGGGCGGAGCTACCGCGACTACGCCGACGGCGATACCGACGGACTCTTCGACTTCTCCAGCCGCTACAGCTTCGCCGACCGGCAGATCTGGCATCGTCTCGACGCCGTGCTGGTGGGCATGGCGGCCGAGGGGCGTCGGAGCGTCAGTATTCTGGATGTCGGCTGCGGGCCGGGAACCTGGCTGCAGCGGATCATCATCCGGGCCGGCAATCTCGGGTTTACGCGGATCACCGCCCGGGGCTTCGACATATCGCCGGCGATGATCGAACTGGCGCTCTCCGGGACTAGGGCCGCCGCATCGACCCTGGCACCGGGCCAGGTGCGCCTGTCGATCCAGCTCGGTGACGCGTGCCGGGAGCTGCAGGAGCCGGACCGTTCCGCCGATCTCTGCCTGTGCCTGTATGGCGTTCTCAATCACCTCCCGCGCGAGGCGCTGCCCGAGCTTGCATCCGAACTGGTCCGGGTCACGGCGCGCGAACTCTTCGTGACGGTGCGTGCAGCGGGCAGCCTGCCGACGATCTACGTCGACAGTCTCGATCGGGCCCGCGACTTCCGGCAGGACAACGACGCCGACCGCATGGAAATCGACCTGCTCGACGGGCGGCATCTGAGTTTCCGCTCGCACCTGTTCCGGGCCGCCGACCTGCGGGCGCTGTTCGCACCGCATGTTCCGGCCCCGTGCCTGACCGGCCTGGACCTGTTCCACAGCCGGTTTGCAACCGATCCGAGATGGAACCCCGACGCGCTGGCGACCGAGCCGGTGTTCGCGGAGCGACTCGCGCGGCTGGAGCAGTTCTGTTCGTCGGATCCGGGTTTCATCGACCGCGCCGCCCACATCATGCTGCAGGCGAGCATCGGGGCGGTTCAGCCCAGCAGCCGGCCGATGACGCGGGCGGTATAATCAACGACGGGGATGATCCGCCCGTAATTCAGCCGTTGCGGGCCGATCACCCCGATCGCACCGACGATGCGATTGGCCTCGTTGCGGGCAGGGGCCACCACCATAGAGATGCCGGACGCACCGAACAGCCCGCTCTCGGCGCCGATGAAGATGCGCACCCCGTCGCTCTGCTCGGCGAGGTCCAGCAGCCGCAGCATGGTCTCCTGCGTCTCCAGCCGGTCGAACAGCGCCTGGATCGTCGAGAGCCGCTCGATCTGCGTCACGTCCGACAGCAGCTTGGACTGCCCGCGCAGGAACAGCGCGCCACCGCGACCCTCGCCGCCCCATATGGCGAGGCCGGATTCGACGACACCCGCGGCGACCTGGTCCAGCTCGGTCTGGTTGGCGGCCATCTCGTCATCGACGTTCCGGCGCAACTCGGCGAGCGACAGCCCGCGCAGCCTGGCATTGAGGTAGTTGCCGGCTTCCACCAGCGACGAGGGCAGGATGCCGGCCGGGGTCTCGATCACCCGGTTCTCGACTTGGCCGTCGGTGCCGACAAGGATCACCAGGGCACGCCCCGAACCCAGCGCCACGAACTCGATATGCTTGATCTGGCCGTCGCTCTTCGGCGCGAGCACCAGGCCGGCGGCCGAGGACAGGCCGGACAGCATCGCCGATGCATCGGCCAGCGTGTCCTGCAGCGAGCGACCGCGCGTTTCAAGCGTGCGGACGATCGTCTCGCGCTCGTCGTCGGTCAGGCTGCCGAACTGCAGCAGTCCGTCGACGAACAGGCGCATGCCCTTCTCGGTCGGCATCCGTCCGGCGGAGGTATGCGGCGCGAACAGCAGGCCCGCTTCGGTCAGGTCGGCCATCACGTTGCGGATGGTCGCCGGCGAGAGCGGCTGGGGCAGGCGCCGTGACAGGGTGCGGCTGCCGACCGGATCACCGGTCTCGACATATTGCTCGACGATCTCGCGCAGAATTGATGCCGCACGCGGGTCAAGTCCGGGTGGCAGCGGCGACCGCGGCGGTATCAGTCGATCGATCATGCAAGCTCCACGCCGTACAAGGTAGGAACCTGGGTGCTGCAACACAACAGAAACCGGCTCCGGCCGGTCTGGCGCGTGCGAGGCCGGCCGGGCTATCAGCCGGCACCAGTTGAGAAGGACACCTCCCGCATGCGCCCATCAGGCCGCGCACCCGACGCGATCCGCAGCGTCTCGATCGAGCCCGGTTTTTCATATCATGCCGAGGGCTCGGTGCTCATCCGGATGGGACGCACCGAGGTGCTGTGCGCAGCCAGTGTCGAATCACGCGTGCCGCCGTTCATGCGCGGCCAGGGGCTGGGCTGGGTCACCGCCGAATACGGCATGCTGCCGCGTGCCACCCATTCCCGTGGCGAGCGCGAGGCGGCGCGTGGCAAGCAGTCCGGCCGCACCCAGGAGATCCAGCGGCTGATCGGCCGGTCGTTGCGGGCGGTGGTCGACCGCAAGGCGATGGGCGAGATGAGCATCACCGTCGATTGCGACGTCCTGAATGCCGATGGCGGCACACGCTGCGCCGCGATCACCGGCGCCTGGGTTGCCCTCAGCCTGGCCTTCAACACCCTGGTGGCCAAGCGCGTCATGGCGACGGTACCGCTCACCGGGCAGGTAGCGGGCATTTCCTGTGGCCTGACCGACCTGGGTGCCGTGCTCGACCTGGATTATGCCGAGGACCGCAACGCCCATGCCGACGCCAACTTCGTGCTGACCGAGACCGGCGGCATCGTCGAGATCCAGGCCACCGCGGAGCAGGCGCCGTTCAGCGAAGCCCAGCTGCACGAACTCATGCGCCTGGCCCGGCTTGGAACCGGGACGCTGTTCGAAGCTCAACGCGCTGCAATTAGCGGCGCCCTTGCGAAGGTTGCCAGCCGATGAACGAGACCTTGCCGACACTCTCGAAGGGCGACCGGCTGGTGCTGGCCAGCCACAACCGGGGCAAGCTTGCCGAGTTCGACGCGATGCTCGCCGGCCACGGCATTACCCTGGTGTCGGCGGCGGACCTGGACCTGCCCGAGCCGGAGGAGACCGAGGACAGCTTCGAGGGCAATGCGCGGCTCAAGGCCCATGCCGCCGCGCGTGCGTCGGGCCTGCCCGCCCTGGCGGACGATTCCGGCTTCTGCGTCACCGCCCTCGATGGCGCGCCCGGGATCTATTCCGCGCGCTGGGCCGGGCCGGCTAAGGATTTCGGGGTGGCGATGCAGCGGGTCCATGACGAGGGCGGTGCCGCCCTGCTCACCGATCCGCATGCCTGGTTCGTGTCGGTGCTGTGCCTGGCGATGCCGGACGGGCGCGAGGCGGTGTTCGAGGGACACATCAACGGACAGTTCGTCTGGCCGCCGCGTGGCACCGGTGGGCATGGCTACGATCCGGTGTTCATGCCGAACGGCGATGGCCGCAGCTTCGCCGAGATGCTGGAGGCCGAAAAGAACGCGATCAGCCACCGTGCGCGGGCATTCGCGCTGTTCAGCGACGCCTGCCTCCCACCCGCCTGAACGGGTGCTCGCCGGTCGCCTCAGCGACCGGTGAGGATCCGCTCCATCAACTGCTTCACGGTCGGGATGAAGCCGTTCGAGTAGAATGGGTCGGTGCCGAAGCGATAGGCATTGTGGCCGCTGAACATCAGGTTCTGCTCGGTCGCCTCGATGTCGTCGTCGGCGGCGTGGCTGATGCTCTGCAGCGTCTTCTGGATGCAGAACGAGCGCGGGTCGGCCTTGTGCCCGTTGCTGTAGCTCGGAGCCTTCTGGCTCCAGCTCGAGAACCGGCACTCGGACAGGCACCCCATGCAGGCCGCCTGGTCGGCGGTGATCTGCGCCGTCTGGGCCTTGGTATCGAAAACCAGGGTCGAGTCCGGTGTGCGGAGCGCCTCGACATAGCCTTCGTGCTCCCAGGCCTGGGCTCGGACCAGATCCGGCTGGGTCAGGTAGACCAGCCGGCGGCCACCGATATAGTAAGGCGCCACGTGATCGCCGACCGGGTCGGCACTGAACGCCACCTGGCGCTCGCTGCGGCCACGCAGCTCCCGCAGGAAGTCGTTGCTGACCGCGGACGAATAGAAACCGGTCGGGCTGAACTTGTTGAGGTAGATGTCGCCTTCCTGGAGATGCAGCAGCCGCTGCTTCCAGGCGCTCGGGATCGGGCTTTCCCGGGTCAGCAGCGGGCGGGTTCCGAACTGGAACGCGATCGGGCCGAGATCGGGATTGTCGATCCAGTCCTCCCACTCCTCGAGCCACCAGACGCCGCCCGCCATGATGATCGGGGTGTCGTTGAGGCCGAAGGTGCGCATCAGCCGGCGCAATTCGAGCACGCGGGCGAACGGCGCTTCCGGCTTGTCCGGCGATTCGCTGTTCGACAGGCCGTTATGGCCGCCGGCGAGCCAGGGATCCTCGTAGACGACGGCGCCGAGCAGTTCCGCGGTCTTGGAATAGGCCCGCTTCCACAACGCGCTGAAGGCGCGGGCGGAGGACACGATCGGGTAGTAGTGGATGCCGTAGCGCGCCGCGATGTCGGACAGGCGATAGGGCATGCCGGCGCCGCAGGTGAGGCCCTGGATCAGTCCGCGCGCTCCTTCGAGCACCCCGGTGATGACCCGTTCGGCGGCACCCATCTCCCACAGGATGTTGGCGTGTACCCGGCCCTGGCCGTCGGCGAGCTCGTGCGCCTGCTGGGCCTGGCTGATGCCGCCGGCGATGGCGAAGTTCACCATCTCTTCATGGCGGTCGCGACGCGTCCGGCCGGTATAGATCTGGGGGACGACACGGCCGTCGGAATCGTAGCTGTCGGCGTTGACGACGCTGATGGTGCCGGCACCTCCGGACGCCGCCCAGTGACCGGAACAGATCCCGGTGGAGACCGAAACGCCCTTGCCGCCTTCGACCAGTGGGAGGAGCTCGGTTCCGCCCATCCGGATCGCATTGATCGTCTTCATCGCCAGCCGTCGTCGCCTTCAACGCTTGATCCGGCACCAAGACGATGCCGTGTCGTTGCTCAGATTGCAGGCCCGGCCCGAACTCGCAAGAGCCGGACCGGTATGCTCGTCAGTCCGCCGCGTCAGTGCGACGTTCCGGACGCGGGCCACGCGGCCTGTCCTCACGCCGACCTTCGGGACGACCACCGCCCTCGTCGTCACGTCCGCCGCTCTTGCCGCCGACCGCATCGGTGATGTCCGCACCGGTTGCCTGGTCGACCACACGCATGGACAGCTTCACTTTGCCACGATCGTCGAAGCCCATGACCTTCACCTTCACGGCATCGCCGACCGAGACCACGTCTGCGGTCTTGGCAACTCGGCCCTGGGCCAGCTCGGAGATGTGCACGAGACCGTCGCGGGCGCCGAGGAAGTTCACGAACGCACCGAAATCGGCGGTCTTGACCACCTTGCCGACATAGATCGCACCGAGCTCCGGCTCGGCCACGATACCGCGGATGCGGTCGATCGCCTTCTGCGCCTGCTCGTCGGACGAGGCGGCGATCTTGATGGTGCCGTCGTCGCCGATGTCGATCTTGGCGCCGGAGAACTCGACGATCTCGCGGATCACCTTGCCGCCGGTGCCGATGACGTCGCGGATCTTTTCCTTCGGCACGTTGATCACGGTGATCTTCGGGGCCGTGGCGGACACGCCGGTACGGTTCTCGGTCAGCGCCTTGGCCATCTCGCCGAGGATGTGCAGGCGGCCGTCACGCGCCTGCTCGAGCGCGATCTTCATGATCTCGGGCGTGATCGAGGTGATCTTGATGTCCATCTGCAGGGCGGTGATGCCCGCTTCCGAACCGGCCACCTTGAAGTCCATGTCGCCCAGGTGATCCTCGTCGCCGAGGATGTCGGACAGCACCGCGAAGCCGCGATCTTCCTTGATCAGGCCCATGGCGATGCCGGCCACCGGACGGACGAGCGGAACGCCCGCATCCATCAGCGCCAGGCTGGTGCCGCAGACCGTCGCCATCGAGGACGAGCCGTTGCTCTCGGTGATCTCGGACACGACGCGAACCGTGTACGGGAACACTTCCTTGGTGGGCAGCAGCGGATGGATGGCACGCCATGCCAGCTTGCCATGGCCGATCTCGCGACGACCCGGGGACCCCATGCGCCCAGCTTCGCCAACCGAGTAGGGAGGGAAGTTGTAGTGCAGCATGAAGTTGGAGCGGTACTCGCCCTCGAGCGCGTCGATGATCTGCTCGTCCTGGCCGGTGCCGAGCGTGGTGACGACCAGCGCCTGGGTCTCGCCGCGGGTGAACAGCGCCGAGCCGTGCGCGCGCGGCAGGATGCCGACCTCGGACACGATCGGGCGCACGGTCTTGGTGTCGCGGCCATCGATGCGCAGGCCGGTGTCGAGCACGGAGCCGCGGACGATGTCGGCCTCGAGCTCCTTCAGCAGCGGCTTGGCCTTGTCGGCATCCAGGCCCTCGGCCTTCAGCGCGTCGAGAACGACCTTCTTGGCAGCGCCGACCTTCTCGGTGCGGGCCTGCTTGACGCGCTCCAGGTAGGCGCTGGCGATGCTCTCGCGGCCCAGCGTGTCGATGCGGGCCTTGAGGGTGGTCTCGGCCTCGGTCGGCTCGGCGAGCGTCCAGGGCGTCTTCGCGGAATGCTCGGCAAGCGCGATGATGGCCTCGATGACCGGCTGGAACGCGGCATGGCCGAACGTCACGGCGCCGAGCATGACTTCCTCGGACAGCTCGTGCGCCTCGCTCTCGACCATCAGCACGCCTTCGGTGGTGCCGGCGAGCACCAGGTCGAGCTGGCCTTCCTTGGCTTCCGCCAGGGTCGGGTTCAGCACGTAATGGCCGTTGGCATAGCCGACGCGGCAACCGGCGATCGGGCCGAAGAAGGGAATGCCGGACAGGGTCAGGGCGGCCGAACAGCCGATCATGGCGACGATCGCCGGATCGTTCTCGAGGTCATGGCTGAGCACGGTCGCCACGACCTGGACCTCGTTGCGGAAATTATGCGGGAACAGCGGGCGCAGCGGCCTGTCGATCAGGCGCGAATTCAGTACCTCCGCCTCGGACGGACGGCCCTCGCGCTTGAAGAAGCCGCCCGGGATCTTGCCGGCGGCGAACGCCTTTTCCTGGTAGTTCACGGTGAGCGGGAAGAAGTCCTGGCCCGGCTTCACCGACTTGGCGCCGACCGCGGTGCACAGGACGATGGTGTCGCCGTAATAGACCATGACGGCGCCGTCGGCCTGGCGGGCGATCTTGCCGGTCTCGAGGCGGAGCGTGCGGCCGCCCCATTCCAGTTCCTTGGCATAAAAATCGAACATGAGCTGTTCCTTGTCTTATTCGGGGGTCTGGCCGGACAAGGCGGGCGGCAGCGTCTCGGACGGCATGGAGGGGGACCCCATGTGGCCTGAAACGCTGTGGACTGTCCCGCCGTTGCCGGCTTGGTGGTTCTGCGGAACGAGGAGGTCCGGAGCGTCGCCCCGGACCTCGCCCGGTTTAGCGACGGAGGCTGAGGCGACCGATCAGTGTCAGGTAGCGCGACTGGTCCTTGCGCTTCAGGTAGTCGAGCAGGCGGCGGCGGCGGCCGACCAGCATCAGCAATCCACGACGCGAATGGAAGTCCTTCGCGTGGATCTTGAGATGCTCGGTCAGGTTGGTGATCCGCTCGCTGAGCAGGGCCACCTGTACTTCGGGCGATCCGGTATCGGTTTCGGCGTTCTTGTAATCGCCGATGAGCGCGGTGCGGCGCTCTGCAGTAATCGACATCGTGGTTCTCCAGGAACGAGGGTTACAGAAGGCGTTCCGGACGCAGCCACCCGTCTTCGAGTCGGCAGAGCCCGATCACGCGCCCCCCGTCCATGGCCCGTGCCACCCCGCCAGCGGGGTCTGCAGAGTCAGGAATCCGGCCCATCAACTCGACCAGGCTGATTGCCTGGCCGTGCGAGAGGCTTGCCGCTTCACTTGAGGTCAAGGCCAGCGCCGGGATGTCGGCCAGCGCGGTCGCAACCGGCAGCAGCAGCTCCGGTGAGGCAGGCGCGTTGTCCTCGCTCGACAGTATCTTGTCCAGGGAAATCGCGTCCTTCTCCAGGAACGGCCCCACCCGCAACCGCCGCAATGCCGACACATGCCCGACCGTGCCGCAGGCAACCGACAGGTCGCGGGCGAGCGAACGCATATAGACGCCCTTGCCGGACTGGACCTCGAATACCGCCGTATCGGCGTCGATCCGCTCGATCAGCTCGAACCGGTCGACGCGGGCCGGCCTCGGCTCCAGCACCGGCGGGCGACCCTCGCGCGCCATGTCATAGGCCCGCTCGCCGGCCACCTTGATGGCGGAGAAGATCGGCGGGATCTGCATGATGTCGCCCTGGAACGCACTCAGCGCCGCACGGAACTGCTCGTCGGTCGGCCGCACCTCGGAGGTGGCGATCACCTGTCCGTCGGCATCGTCGGTATCGCGTGCCTCGCCGATCCGCAGCGTGAAATGATACAGCTTGGTGCCGTCCATGATGTACGGGACCGTCTTGGTCGCCGCGCCGAACGCCACCGGCAGCAGCCCGGTCGCCAGAGGGTCCAGCGTGCCGCCATGACCTGCCTTCTGCGCATCGAAGCCGCGCCGGACGCGGTTCACCACGTCGGTCGAGGTCATGCCGGCCGGCTTGTCGACGATCAGCCACCCGTCTAGGGCGCGTCCGCGCTTGCGTCGCATCAGTCCAGTCGCCTCAAAGTCTGCCCGTCCGCGGCCCGTCCGCGGGGGAGGCAGGCTTTAGACGAGGGGACCCGCCGGAGCAAACCGGCCCGTGCCGCTCCGCTAGAGAAAGTCGCGCAGCAGCGGCACCAGCGGCTTGTCGGCGTCCGGCATGCTGTAGCTGTCCAGCGCCTCCGAGGTCACCCAGGCCAGGGTCTGGCCCTCGTGCGCAACCGGCATGCCCTTCCAGCGACGGCACACATACAGCGGCATCAGCAGATGGAAATCCTCGTAGGCGTGGCTGGCAAAGGCGAACGGCGCCAGGCAGGCCTCGGAGATATCGATGCCCAGTTCCTCCCGCAACTCGCGCACCAGCGCCATCTCGGGGGTCTCGTCCGCCTCGATCTTGCCGCCGGGGAACTCCCACAGCCCGGCCATCGCCTTGCCCTCCGGGCGTCGTGCGAGCAGCACGCGGCCATTGCTGTCGACCAGTGCGCAGGCGGCGACCAGCACGGTCCGCCGCCGCACCGGGCCCGGAACGACCGGCGGGGCCGTGATTGCCGTACCGGCCGGCTCGGCCGGGCTGAAGAGGTCGCCGTGCCTCGCCTCGAACATCAGCACCGGATGCTCGCCGCCGCGCGCCAGGAAGGGCTGCTTGCCGACGCCGATCTCGCGGAAGCCGATCCGCCGCAGCACCGAGGCCGAGGCGGGATTGTCGGTTGCGACCTGCGCGGTCAGCCGTTCGATCTCGAGGTTGGCCAGCGCCCAGTGGGCCAGGCGCCTTGCCGCCTCGCCGGCGACGCCGCCGTTCCAGAAGCTGCGCCCGACCCAGTAGCCGAGATCGCCGCTGCGGGTGGCTGCCTCGATCCGGATGCCGAGGCAGCCGAGCAGGCGCTCCGGACCGGATTCCCGGTCGATGATCGCGAAGTGCCAGGCCCGGCCATCCTGCATCTGGGTCGCGGTGCTGGCGATCCACTCGTCGGTGAGCTGGCGTGGATACGGGAACGGCAGGCGGCTGAGCATCCGCACCACGCCCCAGTCGTTCACCAGCCTGTGGATCGCCTCGGCATCGGTGCTCCGCAACGGGCGCAACGTGAATCGCGCCGTCGTCAGCACCGGGCCGGAGTCCGGCAGTCCATCGTGCGCGTCCGTCACCGTGTCCGGTGCCGGCGGCAGACTGTCCGCTACCATGCCGTCGGCGAGGGGGCGGTCAGGAGACGGGGACGCTGCTGTCTACGCCACAGGACATCAGGAGCGAGCGCAGGGACCGGATCACCGGAAACACTTCCTGGTTCCAGTCATGGCCCTGCGCGTCGTGTGCGGCCTGCTCCATCTCGACGATCTCGCGGTCCTCGCGGAAGATCCGCTCGGTGAACAGCACCAGCAGCGGCCACGCGACATTGAGGATGCCGGGGATCTTCGGCTTCCTGACCGACAGCAGCCCGAACACCCGGTTGGTTTTCTGCTCGCGATCGAGCGGCACATAGACGATCCAGAGGTCCATCACCGGGTCCTCGTCGCCTGTCTGGATGCGCAGCGTCTGGTAGGGATATTCGGTGCGGATCGTCATGATGTCGCGCTCGGCGTGGTTCTGGTCGCCGCTGCGCCGTTCGCCGAAAATTACCGCCTCGCCGAGCGGCTGTTTCCCGCCGGTGCGCTTGAAGCTGTATTTCACCTCGACCCAGTCGTCGCCGCGGGCCTGGCCGAGCACGCGCGGCTTCATCTGGCCCATCTGCTTCGAGTGCATGAACTGATGGTTCATATCCATCAGGTTCTCATGCATGAAGCTGTAGTGGCAGCCGACGGTCTTGCCGAACCGGCGCGTCTTGTATTTCGGGTTGGCGACCGAGCCGAGGCCGGGGAACGCCACCGAGTCGGCCAGCGACGCGTCGCCCGGGAACACCAGGATCAGCCCGTCGGCCTCGCGGCACGGATAGGCACGCACCCCGTTCGGGAGCTTGTCCTTGCCGAGATACGGCACGTCGACGCACTTACCCGAAGCCTCGTACGCCCAGCCATGATAGCAGCAGCGCACCGCGCAGCCATCGACGGTGCCCTTGCTGAGCGGCACCTGGCGATGCGCGCAACGATCCTCGAGCGCGAACACCGGGCCTTCCTTCGGCCGCACCAGCACGATCGGCTCGCCGGCGAACGAGACCGCCAGCGTGCCGCCGGGTTTCAGCTCGCGCGACCAGGCCATCGGATACCAGTGATCCGGATGCGCCTGGATGCGACGCAGGTCGGGAGAGGAAGGCACGGACGGATCGGGCCGCAGGCTGTCCGGCGTGACGGTCTGGTTCATCGTTCCTCGGCTTGGCAGTGCGTCGCGTCCGTCCGGGCGCAACGAAACAATGTGCAATGAACGCTATAAGGCACCTTCGATGTGATGCCATGCAACACTCGAACCGTAACCTCGCAGGCCTGTGTGGCCTACAGCATCGGCGGCGGCTGGAAGGCGAATATGTCGTTCGGGCGCAGGTGCATCACCAGCGTGTCCGCCATCACGTCGTGCAGACCCTGCTTGCGCCGGGTCCACCCGACCATCAGGAAGCCGATCCCCAGGATGAAGGCCGAAACGAACTTGCCGAGATAGCGCCCGAGCGCCCTGGGAATACTGATGCGACGTCCATCGAGATCGGTTACGCGCAGCTTGCACACCCGCTTGCCCACGGTCGCCTGCCAGTGCGACGATTCCATCAGGACGAAATAGCCGATGGTCAGGATCAGCCCGAGCAGCGATAGCCCGCCGCCATGCAGATGCCAGGCCGACGGCGAGTAGTGGAAGCTGGTGTAGGCGATATCCGACACCTGACGAACCGACTGGTCGTCCTTGTCGATCGTGAGCCCTACATGCCGCAGCCCGGTGACGATCCCGAGCCCGAACTCGGCGGCGGCCAGCACCATCCAGTCCACCAGCCATGCCAGCACGCGCCACCAGAAGCCGGCGTAGCTCCAGACCTGACCCGGCGCGGATGCCAGGGAAGGGCCGGGTCGAAACGCCGGCGGAAGGGCCATGGGATCCGGCATGTTCAGCTCCGGTAGCTGCCGTTGATGTCGATGTAGCCGTGCGTGAGGTCGCAGGTCCAGGCGCGCCCGGCGCCCTGGCCGAGGCCCAGGTCGATCGCGATGTCGAGCTCGCTGCCCTTCATGTGGGCAACCACGGGCGCCTCGTCATAGCCCGGAACCACGGTCCCCTCGCGGGCCATCCAGGTCCCGCCGACGCCGATCGAGAGCGTGTCGCGGTCGGCCGGCTCGCCGCTCTTGCCGACCGCCATGACGATGCGGCCCCAGTTGGCGTCCTCGCCGGCGATCGCGGTTTTCACCAGCGGCGAGTTGGCGACGGCCAGCGCCACCTGGCGTGCCGACTGGTCCGAGACCGCGCCGGATACCTCGATGCGGACAAGCTTGGTGGCACCCTCGCCGTCCCGGACGACCAGCAGGGCGAGCTCCAGCAGCAGCGAATCGAGCGCCTCGGCGAAATCGGCCAGCGCCGGGTCCGCGTTCCCGGCGACCGGCGGGTTGCCGGCGGTCCCGGTCGCGAACAGCAGCACCGTGTCGCTGGTGGAGGTGTCGGAATCGACCGTGGTGCAGTTGAAGCTGCGGTCCACCGAAGCCGCCAGCAGCGTCTGCAGGACCGCCTGCGGCAGTGCCGCATCGGTCGCCACGAAGCACAGCATCGTCGCCATGTCGGGCGCGATCATGCCGCTGCCCTTGGCGATACCCTGGATCGTGACGGGCGTGCCCGCGATGGTCACCGTCCGGATGGCGCCCTTGGGGAAGGTATCGGTGGTCATGATCCCGCGCGCCGCGGCTTCCCAGCCGGTCGGCGTCAGGCCGGTGGCCAGGGCGGGGAGGGCGCGGGTGATGCGCTCGTGCGGCAGCACCTCGCCGATCACGCCGGTCGAGGCGAGAAAGATTTCCGATTGCCCGCACCCGAGCAGACTAGCGGCGGCGGCGGCAGTCGCGTGCGTCGTTTCGCGACCGGCACGACCGGTGAATACGTTGGCGTTGCCGGCATTGACCACCAGGCCACGCGCCGTACCGCCGGCCAGCGCCTCGCGGCACCAGTCGATCGGCGCGCCGGGACAGGTGTTGCGGGTGAAGACGCCGGCGACGCTGGTGCCGGCTACGAAATCCATCAGCACCAGGTCGGTGCGGCCCTGGTAGCGGATGCCGGCGGCAACCGTGGCCAGCCGTACACCGCCGATCTGGCCCATCGCCGGAAACGGAACGGCGAGTGGCGAGACGGCGAGCGGCTTGGCCATGCGGGCGGATATTCCTGCAAGAGGAGGCACGGACGCCCGGCACGATCACCGGGCGCTGTCTTTTACTCGCCGGAGGGCGGGGTCGCGCCGGGAGTTGCAGGCGCCGCAGCCTGGGCCGGAACCGGCGATGCACCGGCTGCCGCGGCGGCGGCGGGCGGCGCCGGCTTGTCGGTCACCGGCGTGCCGTCCGGGTTGTAGCGGACCACCTTGACCTGGGCGACCGCCTTCTCGACGACGGCGCGGACATCCGTCTGGATCAGCTTCTGGCGGATCTGGTCATGCACGGTCGCGAACGCGGGTGCGGTCGAGGTGCGGGTATCGAGCACCTGGATCACGTGCCAGCCGTAGCGGGTATGCACCGGCTTGTCCGAGACCTGGCCCTTGGTCATTGCGAAGGCGGCAGCGGAGAAATCGGGCAGCATGTCGCCCTTCTTGAACCAGCCGAGATCGCCATCGGCAGCAGCGGACCCCTTGTCGGTGGAGTCCTTCTTGGCAAGGGCTGCGAAATCGCCGCCGGCCTTGAGCTGCTTGATGATGTCGTTGGCGGTCTTCTCGTCGGCGACCAGGATGTGGCGCGCATGCACCTCCTTCTCGCCGGTCTTGCCCGCGTAGTCCTTGGCGTACGCCGCCTGGATTGCGTCGTCGGTGATCTGCGGCTCGACGGCGCGGCTCAGATAGACGTTCTGCAGCGCCTGGTCGGCCGCGGCCTGCATGGTCTTCTGGACCTCGGGGTCCTTCTGCAGGCCTTCCTTCTGTGCCTCGATCAGCAGCGCCTTCTGATCGACGAGCTGGTTCACGATCATCGGGAACAGCATCTGCGGCGGCATCCCGCGCATCTCGTCGGGCAGCGTCTGCGCGGTGGCGCGGACACGATCGAGGTGGATCGGGTCACCGTTCACCGAGGCCACGATCGGGTTGGCGGGCTTGGCGTCGCCGGAAGCAGGGGCTGCGGCAGCCGGCGTGGTGGCAGCCTCCTTCTTGTGAGGGGCCGCATAGGCCGAGAGCGGCGAAAGGGCGGAGGCAGAAGCAAGCAGGGTCGCTGCCGTGATGGCAGCAACCGGGCGGGAAAGCCGCATTGGACGAAAACCTCGAATGATCCGAGGCCCGACAATGCCAAAAGCCGGAGGTCCTCACAAGCAAGCGAGTTCGAGGCATGTTCGGACGTGCATTGACCGGTGGCGGCGGCGGTCCTATCCCGGACCGGCGCGATGCCGGCTCACGCGGGGCCGAACCACCACCAGCGTGCCGAGCCTTGGTCGTATCCGGGGGCATGGCCATATCCGGTGGACGCAGAGCGCCATTCGGAAGGCCTTCATGTTCGCAAGTCTCGCCCGCACCCTGTTCGGCTCAGCCAACGATCGCTCGCTCAAGGCGCACCAGCGCCGGGTGCCGGAGATCAACGTGCTGGAGCCGGCGATCCAGGCGCTCGACGATCAGGCCCTGGCCGGCAAGACCCAGGAGTTCCGCACCCGCATCGCCGGCGGCACCAGCCTCGACGAACTGCTGCCCGAGGCGTTCGCGGTGGTGCGCGAGGCCTCCCGCCGCGTGCTGGGCATGCGCCATTTCGATGTGCAGCTGGTCGGCGGCATGGTGCTGCATTCCGGCCGCATCGCCGAGATGCGCACCGGCGAGGGCAAGACCCTGGTCGGCACCCTGCCGGTGTATCTGAACGCACTCGCCGGCAAGGGCGTGCACGTGGTGACCGTCAACGACTACCTGGCGCGGCGCGATTCCGAGGAGATGGGGCAGCTCTACGCCTTCCTCGGCCTGTCGACCGGGGTGATCGTGCCGAACGTGCCCGACGAGGAACGCCGGGCCGCCTACGCCGCCGACGTCACCTACGGCACCAACAACGAGTTCGGCTTCGACTACCTGCGCGACAACATGAAGTACCGGCTGCAGGACATGGTGCAGCGGCCGTTCAACTACGCCATCGTCGACGAGGTGGATTCCATCCTGATCGACGAGGCGCGGACCCCTCTGATCATCTCCGGTCCGGCCGAGGACAGCTCCGACCTCTATCGCAGCGTGGACCTGCTGGTCGCCGAACTGGCCAAGGACCCGGCCACCTTCGACAAGGACGAGAAGTTCCGCAGCGTCATCCTGACCGAGCACGGCACCGAGACCATCGAGGAGATGCTGCGCCAGGCCGGCATCGTCACCGAGGGCGGGCTGTACGACGTGTCCAACATCTCGGTGGTGCATCACGTGCAGCAGTCGCTGCGGGCGCACACGCTGTTCTCGCGGGACGTCGACTACATCGTGCGTGCCGGCAAGGTGGTGATCATCGACGAGTTCACCGGCCGCATGATGGAGGGCAGGCGCTACGGCGACGGGCTGCACCAGGCGCTGGAGGCGAAGGAGCACCAGGAGATCCAGCAGGAGAACCAGACGCTCGCCTCGATCACCTTCCAGAATTATTTCCGCCTCTATCCGAAGCTGTCCGGCATGACCGGCACGGCGATGACCGAGGCCGACGAGTTCAACGAAATCTACAAGCTCGACGTGGTCGAGATCCCGACCAACGTGCCGGTGATCCGGCTCGACGGCGACGACGAGGTCTATCTCAGCGAGACCGACAAGTTCAATTCGGTCACCACGCTGATCGAGGAAGTCACGAAAACCGGCCAGCCGATCCTGGTCGGCACCACCTCGATCGAAAAGAGCGAGCAGCTTTCCGCGCTGCTGCATGAACGCAGGATTCCGCACAACGTGCTGAACGCGCGCTTCCACGAGATGGAGGCGACGATCATCGCGCAGGCCGGCGCGCCCGGCGCGATCACCATCGCGACCAACATGGCCGGGCGCGGCACCGACATCAAACTCGGCGGCAACGTCGAGATGCGTGTGCGCCAGGAGCTGCACGATCTCGAGGAACCCGAGCTCACGGCACGGGAGATGGCGTTGCGCGAGCAGGTCGCCGGCTTCCATGGCGTGGTCAAGGAAGCCGGCGGACTGTTCGTGATCGGCACCGAGCGACACGAGAGCCGCCGCATCGACAACCAGCTGCGTGGACGTTCGGGACGCCAGGGCGATCCGGGCGCGTCGCGGTTCTTCCTGTCGCTGCAGGACGATCTGATGCGCATCTTCGGCTCCGACCGTATGGCCGGCATGCTGCAGAAGATGGGCCTCAAGGCCGGCGAGGCGATCATCCATCCCTGGATCAACCGGGCGCTGGAGAAGGCACAGAAGAAGGTCGAGGCGCGCAACTTCGACACCCGCAAGAACCTGCTGAAATACGACGACGTGAACAACAGCCAGCGCAAGGAAGTCTATGCGCAGCGCAAGGAGTTCATGTCGTCCGAGGATGTCTCCGACATCGTCACCACCATGCGCAACGAGCTGGCCGACCAGATGGTGCGGGCCCGCATTCCAGAAAAGGCGTTCGCCGAGCAGTGGTCGAGTGCCGAGCTCGCCGAGGACCTGAAGCGCGTCCTGTCGCTCGACCTGCCGATCGAGGCCTGGGCGAAGGAGGACGGCATCGGCCTCGAGGAGGTGATGCAGCGGGTCGAGCAGGCGGCGGCACAGGCGGCGGCTGCAAAAGCCGCCAATTTCGGCCCGGCGGTGATGCGCTACATCGAGAAGCAGCTGCTGCTGAGCACCCTGGACACGGTCTGGAAGGAGCATCTGCTGCTGCTGGACCAGCTTCGCCAGGGCATCAGCCTGCGCGCGTACGGCCAGAAGGACCCGCTCAACGAGTACAAGAACGAGGCGTTCTCGCTGTTCAACGTCATGCTCGACGAACTACGCGAGCGGGTGACGGCGATGCTGTCCCGCGTCGAGGTGATGCCGCCGGCCGACGATCCGTTCCCGGGCCAGACGCTCGACGGGCTGGTCGCCGTGCATCCGGAGCCGCCCGGTGCGATCGAGGCGATGCATCCGGGTCCTGCCATGTTCTCCGATAGCGGGATGGGCAGTGCCAGCCTCCAGGAAACGATGGAGCCGCCGCCGGAATCCGTCCGGCTGGCCCCGTCGCATCCGCACCTCACCGCCGATCCCGCGACCTGGGTGGATACACCGCGAAACGCGTCCTGCCCGTGCGGGTCGGGCAACAAGTACAAGCATTGCCACGGCCGCGTCGCCTGATTCGCGCCGCGGCTGATTAGAGAAGCACCATGGCGGGTCATTCCCAGTTCAAGAACATCATGCACCGCAAGGGCGCGCAGGACGCGCGCCGGGCGCGGTCGTTCGCCCGTGCCATCCGGGAGATCACCGTCGCGGCGCGCTCCGGCCTGCCGGACCCGAGCACGAACTCGCGTCTGCGTGCCGCGATCTCGGCCGCGCAGAAGGTGAACATGCCCAAGGACACCGTCGAGCGGGCGATCAAGAAGGCAGCCGGGTCCGGCGGTGGCGACGACTATGTCGAGGTCCGCTACGAGGGCTACGGACCGGCGGGAGTCGCGGTGATCGTCGAGACGCTCACCGATAATCGCAATCGTACCGCGTCCGACGTACGCACGGCGTTCTCCAAGCATGGCGGCAGCCTCGGAGAGACGAACTCGGTATCGTTCATGTTCACCAGGCTCGGCGTGGTGAACTACCTGCCCGGTGCCGGGTCCGAGGACGACATGCTGGAGGCGGCGATCGAGGCCGGCGCCGACAATGTCGAAAGCGGCATCGAAGGCCACGAAATCACCTGCGCCACCGAGGCGTTCTTCACCGTGCGCGATGCGCTGGAAGCCCGGTTCGGCCCACCGGACAGCGCCAAGCTCGACTGGCGACCGAGCATGGTGGTGACGCTCGACGAGGAAAAGGGCGCCACGCTGCTCAAGCTCATCGATGCGCTCGACGAGAATGACGATGTGCAGGCGGTCTATGCCAATTTCGACCTGCCCGATGCGGTGGCCGAACGCCTGTCGGCATGACGCGCCTGCTGGGCATCGACCCCGGCTTGCGGTTCATGGGCTGGGGCATCCTGGAAATCGACGGCAACCGGCTGCGTCACATCGCCGACGGGGTGATCGCAACCGATGGCGAGCAGCCGGTGCCGCAACGGCTCAAGACGCTGCATGACGGGCTGGTCCAGCTTTTCGAGGCCTACCGCCCCGAGGAAGCCGCGGTCGAGGAAACCTACGTCAATCGCAGCGGCTCATCGACGCTGAAGCTCGGCTATGCTCGCGGCGTCGCTCTGCTGGCGCCGGCGCTGGCCGGGATCGCGGTGTCCGAGTACGGCGCGATGGAAGTGAAGCGCGCCGTGGTCGGCACCGGTGCCGCGACCAAGGACCAGGTCGAGATGATGGTGCGCCGCCTGCTCCCCGGCGCCACCATCCGCCGCGCCGATGCCGCCGACGCCCTCGCGGTGGCGATCTGCCACGCGCATCACCGCCAGAGCCGGTTGAGGGTCGCGGCCGGAACCCGGATGGCCTGAAGCAGCCGCCTGTTCGGCCGCGGCCTTTCCCCCCGACATCTCAGGCGGCCGGCAGACCAACGCGCAAGGCTCAGAACCTGCCGAGAACGCCTGACAGAACCGCCCGATCTGTTTGAAACGGATGAAGGCAGCCGAGGATGTTGAAGGCCAGGAAGATGTCGGCACGGCGCGCGTAGCGCACGCTCAGGCATCGAAAGCGGTTCAGCCAGGCATGGGTGCGTTCCGCCACTTAGGAATAGCACCCGAGACGATGGCTGTTGTCCACGCCACGCCTGGCGATACAAGCGCGACGCCACATATACGACACTCCTGTCGACAGCCGCGGTAGTCGAAGCCTCTACCTGCGTGTCGCTTGTTGGGCCGTCGTCGTCGGCCGCGCTTCCCGTTCCTTCCGAAGAAAGAGTATCCAGCGTCGGCACCACCATGCGGCCGTCATGCTGGCCAGCCACGATCAGTCGGATTTGGCCGGCTCGCATCATCCCCTTTTTTGCCTGAATAGACGCGCTGCCCAGCGCTGCACGGGGCCAGTCAAACTATCCTGCCGCGTGCAAACGCCCGAGCAGCACTCATGCAAAGCTGCCAGGACTTCCGCATCGTGCAAGTCGCGGAGACGTCGCTTGCTGCTCATGCCTGAGCGGCATCCCATCTCGGCTGCCACCATCCCCCAGGGCACACCCGATCCAGCACGAACAGGATGCCGCTCAGAGCCGCGCGGTCGATTAAGATAATTCAGAACCGGGTAAGGTCGCTACAATCAAGACAAACGATTGCTGGCTACAGTCAAAAATCGATACGAACGGTTTCTGCAACAGCCACTGTAAGCCACGACAAAGCTCATCCGACACGATACAGGAAATCAGATGCCTCACCTTAAGGCTGTCTCGTTGGTTTACGTTTCCAGCAGAGTATCCAGCTATGGCCTTGGAGCCTGTAGCCATCAGAAAATCACCGTCTAATAATAAAAATGTCATGATTGACAGCACGATCGTACGTGCTCATCAACATCGCACGTAAGGCCTAGAGAAATCTGGCTAGACCAGGCCGTCGAACGCTTCCAAGGAAGGCTGAGAATGGAAATCCATTCCAAGTTCTATGCCTTGCGCAATCCGGTGAGGCTCCTCCCGACCGGAAGACAGGCTGACGATCTTATTGTTGCCAATCATCTGCTACCGCGCATGGACGCAGACATTACGATCCCTGACAAAGCTGCCAACGTCAACGAGTTACCAAAGATCATGATCCGGAATTCTCTATGGCAAGTGCCCTGGCCCAAGATTCTTTATCCGAACTCGAGCGGCCCCGGTCCCTACTAACCGACATGAAAAAATCGAAAGCGAAGATCGAACAAGATCCCCGAGCGCACGAAGGATTCGCGCTTCGCGATCCTCAAGATCACTGTCATCCGAAAGCCATGCGAAGCACCTAAATCTCCTTGTCATTGAGTAAATCGGCACATCAAGCTTGCAAACAAGATCTCACACGTGTCAAAGCCACCTATAGGTGGCACAATAGCACCGTGGACTTGGAAAAATACATTGATATGACAAGTAAAAGGCAAAGATGTTACTTCGCCCCCGGTCTTGCGATGCTGATGTGCGTCATTGGGACTTTTGACTGCGCACGAGCTCAGACCACAGCACCGCAGCAGTACGTGATTATCTACGGTGAACTGGCAGCAAAGCTCAATGCCCAGGGCGAGGGCGAGCTACTACTTACTCAGCAGTCGGTGATATAAGCTACACTTGCCACTCTGAAGAATGAGCGCACCAGCTTGGGCATACGTTTGAGTTTGGCAAGCTGACCCTCGATCTTCTCGCCCAAGCTATCGCCCTTCCGCAATGGTGTTCTGGCTACACCGGTACGCTTGATGTGGCTCCACACGAGCTCGTCCGGGTTAAGATCGGGAGCGTAGCCGGGAAGAAAGTGAAGCGTCAGCATCCCGTTGGTTGATTGGATGTAGGCGTTCACGAGCTTTGTCTTGTGGGCTGGAAGACCATCGACTACGAGATGAACAGGCTTGCGGCGGTTACGCATCATCATCTTCAGTAGGACGATAAACAGCTCCGCGTTGAGGCCGCCCTGGTAGGTGCAATACCAGAACGCACCGCGAGCGTTGACGGCTGATGCCGCGCTGATCGACTGCCGTTGACCCGGGCGCTCGACAACCGGTGTTTGTCCCTTCTTGCCCCAGGTCTTCCCATGCACCGTATCGGCACGGAACCCCGATTCGTCCCAGAAGTAGATCTCGCCGCCCTCGCTTTTTGCTCTACTGGCAATAGAAGGAAACGTATCACGCTGCCACGTCTGGATGGCTTCAGGGTCGCGTTGATAAGCCCTCTGCAACGGCTTCTGCGGCGTGAGCTCCAGCCTCGCCAGTAGGGTGCCGACTGCCGTCAAGCCAATTTTGATGCCGAACTTCTCCTCGATCAAAGCGGAGATCATGGAGCGCGTCCAAAGACCGAAATCCAGACCATACTGACGAGGATCTTTCCCATTGACCCAAAGGAACACCTGCTGCTCCTGACTTGGCGTCAGACTGCGCGGCGGGCCCAGAGACTTTGTCGAATGCAGCGCCTCATCTCCCAGTTCAGGCGTTGACGCTGCTCTGAGCCATTTGTAGATCGTGGTCCGGCAGAAGCCATACGACGCTACGACAGAGGACGGCCGTTCACCGTCGCGAACGCGTTCAACTGCCATCAGCCGTATGGCTTCCAGCGTCCCATGATCAAAAGTTCGGCCATCTCTCTTCATGCCTGACCGTATCAAATGGCAGATACTAGTACAAGGGATTGTAGCCTATGTCACCGACTTGTGAGTAAACAGCTAGCCGAAATAGCCAAGCACCGGTTCGGTGCGGAATATTTTACGGTTAATTTCGAACTTGGCCGGCCAAGTGCTTTCAACATTACTGAGGTCTGGAGAGATGCCGAGGCATACGCTAACTTTTCCGGTTCTGGCAGCGTGCGGAAATTTACTACCATTTTGACCCCTATATTGCTCGCACCACTAGACGAGCGGGATGGAAACCCAGTCGCGCAATAAGACAGGAACTATCATTGGTAAGGTGATTTTATGATAAAAGTAATGTTCGTAGCGCTGATAGCATCGATCGGCGGATTCAAGTTCCGGAGCGAACACCCACGCCGAAGACTTTGTTTACACCAGCCTGCCCGGCCAGCAACATGCTGAATTGCTCGCTTGGCGTCGCGTAGTCGAGCGTCTTTCGAGGACGGCTATTCAGGCTGTCGGCAACGATGTCGAGATCGTCCTGATCCAAGCCCGACAGAGCCGTGCCTTTCGGGAAATACTGGCGCAGCAGACCATTGGTGTTTTCGTTGGAGCCACGCTGCCAAGGTGAGTGAGGGTCGGCGAAGAAGATCCTCATGCCAGTGCTCAGCGCCACGCTTTCGTGCTGTGCCATTTCCTTGCCTTGGTCGTAGGTCAGCGTCTTGCGCAAAGATGCGGGAATGGCATTCAGCGCGCCGGAGAAAGCGCTCGCCACCACATCGGACTTGCGCGTAGGCATGTGCACCAGCACCACAAAGCGGCTTGTCCGCTCGACCAACGTGCCGATGGCACTCGCTCCGCCGGTGCCCAGAATAAGATCGCCTTCCCAATGGCCCGGGACCAGCCGGCCCTCGATTTCCTCAGGTCGTTCCTTGATGTTGGTCATGTTGCAAAGTTTGCCGCGGCGTTCGCTGCCCTTTGGCTTGCGGCCGCGCATTGGCTTGTCCTGTCGCAAATACGAGATCAGCTCACGGCGTAGTTCACCGCGCGGCAAGGCGTAAATCGCCGTGTAGATTGCCTCGTGCGATACCGACAGACCAGGTGGCTGCTCCGTTCCCGCCTCCATCCGCTTACGCCTGCCCGATATCTGCTCGGGGGACCAACCCAGACGCAAAAGCCCCGCCACACGGCCGAACAGCTCACCATCATGCGCCAGAACAGGCCTGCGTCCAGTCAGGCGACGATCTGCCTCGGCCTGCGTCGCCGCAGCCTGCGCCCGGTAGGAGGTCGCGCCGCCATGCCGATTGATCTCGTCCGAAATCATGCCCGCAGAGCGATCCAAGTCGCGTGCAATCGCCCGCACGCCCCAGCTATCACAAAGGCGAACCTCGATCATCGATCGATCAAACACCGTTAGCTTACGTCGTTGCCCTGCCATCCCACCACCCTACACCCGTTGGCCCGGCGTGGGTGTTCGCTCCGGAACTTGAATCCGCCATCATATTATCCAACCCCGCGCTTGCCGCGCCGGATGGACCAGTCCTGGTGGTCGCGCACGTGGATTTAACGCCGGATGGCCTAGCCCAGGGACTGCCTATCCTCGAGCAATTCGCGCAGCAGAGCAAAGCCGACAGGGGCGTAGAGTCATTCGAGTTGATCACCTGGGCAAAAACAAACAATCATTTTCAAGTGATTCAAATTTACAGCTCACTCCAAGCCTTCGACAACCATGTTCGAGCTTCACATACTGTAAACTTTCGCAGTGCGCTGCAGCCGTTCATCGGTGCACCTTATGACGAACGGCTTTATTTACCCTCGAATTCTGCATCGAGATAATAACAGGACGCGTGGTGACGTGGCGCCCGGCATGAACGAGGCTATTGGCAAAATCCTCCGGCGGCAGCGTGAGCTCCATAGCTTCCTCGAGCCGCTGGTTCTGCTGGTCCAGGCGTCTGGTTGCTAAACCAGGCGCCGATCTACCAAGTGCCTCAGATATGGATGCCGCCCGCGACCTCGATGCGCTGAGCATTGACCCACCGGAACTCGTCGGAGAGCAGGGCGGCAATGACCGGCCCGACATCCTCGGGGTGGCCGACGCGGCCAAGTGCCGTATTCGCGGCGAGCGCCTTCCCGACCTCAGGATTGTCCCGCACCATGCCGCCGCTGAAGTCGGTGGCGATCGGGCCGGGTGCGACGACATTCACCGAAATCCTGCGTGGCCCGAGCTCGAGGGCCATGTAGCGCGACAACGCCTCGACCGCGGCCTTCATCGGGCCATAGACGGATCGTCCGGCGAACGCGAAGCGTGCCAGGCCGGACGAGATGTTCACGATGCGGCCGCCATCCACCATCAACGGCAGCAGCTTCTGGCTCAGCAGGAACGGCCCCTTGAAGTGGACGGCATACTGCTCGTCGAGCTGTGCTTCCGTGGCCTCGGTGAATGTCGCGGCCGATGAGGTGCCGGCGTTGTTCACCAGATAGTCGAAATGCTCGGCCCCCATTTCTGTAAGCGTATGACGCACGCTCGAAACGAAGCCGTCGAAGGATGCGGCTTTCCCGACATCGAGCTTCAACGCGACCGCCGGTGCGCCAGCCTCTCCGGCGAGGGAAACGACCTTGTCGGCTTCGGCGCGATTGGTGTTGTAGGTGAGGATCGAGCGAACGCCGCGCGCTGCAAGACGCAGGACGGTGTCGCGCCCGATGCCGCGGCTGCCGCCGGTGATGAGTGCGATAGAAGATTGCATGGGCATGGGGCCCTCCATTCGTTGACGACAACCAGTTAAGGCGGTTCCACGACCGGATTTAGAGGGGCATTGCCGTCATCACTGTTTTGCGGCACGGAACAATCATCATGGATCGTTTCGACAGCCTCCGATTGTTCGTCCGCATCGTCGATCGGGGCAGCTTCAGCGCCGCGGCCGCCGACCTGGGCATCTCGCGCCCGGTCGCGACCGCGACGATCAAGGGGCTGGAAGAGCGGCTTGGCACGCGGCTGCTGCAGCGCTCCACGCGCCACGTCCAGCCGACCGTCGAGGGAGATGCCTACTACCGGCGCTGCATGGCGATCCTCGCCGACATCGAGGATGCCGACCGGGCGGCAAGCGGGGCAGTGACCGGGCTGCTGCGGGTCGACCTGGTCGGCTACGTCGCCCGCACGATTTTGCTCCCGGCGCTTCCCGGCTTCCTCGCGCAGCATCCGGCACTGGTCGTCCATCTTGGCGAGGGTGAACGCTTCGTCGACCTGGTCCGCGAGGGCGTCGATTGCGTGGTACGCGCAGGCGCCCTCGAGGATAGCGATATGGTGGGGCGGCGGCTGGGGATCATGCATGAGGTCACCTGCGCCAGTCCCGCCTATCTCGCCCGGCATGGCGTCCCGACCGCGCCTGATCGGTTGGACGGCCATGTCATGGTCGGCTTCGTGTCGTCGCGCACCGGACAGGTGATGCCTCTGGAATTCACCGTGGACGGGCGAATGGTGGAGGTGACGCTGCCAGCCCGGGTGCTGGTCAACTCCACCGATACGAGCGCGGCGGCGGCCCGGCTCGGGCTGGGCCTCCTTCAGGCGCCGCGCTACCGTTTCAGGAACGATCTCGCCTCGGGCGCCCTGGTGGAGGTGCTGGCCGAGTTCCCGCCGGCTCCGACTCCTCTCTCTGTCCTCTACCCGAGCAATCGCCAGCTTTCCCATCGTGTCAGGATATTCGTCGACTGGCTGGTCGATACGCTCGAGCCGTTATTCACCGACGAAAAACCGAAGCGTTGACCCGAACATCTGCCGTGCCGGATCGTGCACGCTACTGTAATGTTGTATCGGCAATCTCGAACGATCCCGTCAGTCAGACCGGTTCCGACTGCGTAACGGAAGACACTTGTTTGAGTATCCACCGTCGCCGGCGTCCACTGCTTGACCCGGACCAGCCTCGGGCGCCGCAGGATCGTTACGGATCGCCCGGCCATACGCCCGCCGCGGTTCCGGCATCCATTTGAAACCACCGCCGTCTGATGCAGGGCGGCTGGTTCGTCCCGGGGGGACCGCGCGATGGCCGAGCCTATCATCGAGACCGCCCGGCTGCTGATGCGGCCACCCCGCGAGTGCGACCTCGATGGATGGGCGGCGTTCGGAGCTGACGAGGTCGCCACGCGGTATCTCGGCGGCGTGCAGGGTCGGCCCGAGGCCTGGCGCAGCCTGGCAGGTGCGGCCGGGAGCTGGTCGCTGCTGGGGTTCGGCGTCTTCTCGGTCATCCTCCGCGAGACCGGACAATGGATCGGGCGGGTCGGACCGCTACGACCGGAGGGCTGGCCGGCCGCCGAGATCGGCTGGGGCCTGCTGCCGGCGTTCTGGGGCAGGGGTTACGCGATCGAGGCCGCGACCGCCGCCGCATCGTTCGCCTTCGAGCAACTCGGCTGGGATGCGATCGGCCACGTCATCGACCCGGCCAACCAGGCCTCGATCGTCGTGGCTCGCGCCCTCGGCTCGCACCTGATCGGCCGGACGCAACTGCCCGAGCCCTACACCAAGGACCATGTCGATCTCTGGGGCCAGAGCAGGGCGGAGTGGCGGGCGCGTCACGCCACGATACCGGCACGCCCGTCCGATGGCTCCGTGTTCACCGTGTCCAACTCGGTCGATGCCGAGACCGAGGCGGCGATCGAGCATGGGCTGGATGGCTACAACCAGTCGCAGGTCGGACCGGAGTCCCGCCGCCCGCTCTGGGTCACCTGCCGTGACGCCGGGGGCAGGGTCATCGGGGGCGCCCGATGCGTGGTGCTGTGGCAGTGGCTGCTGGTGAACTGGCTCTGGGTCGAGGAGGCCCATCGTCGGTCGGGCCTCGGGTCGGACCTGCTGCGCCGTGCCGAGCAGGCGGGTATCGCCGAAGGCTGCACCGGCGCGATGCTGAACACGTTCAGTTTCCAGGCACCGGATTTCTACCGAAGCCACGGCTACGCGGTATTCGGCAAGCTGGGCGACTTCCCGGTTCGCCACACGCGTTACTGGATGTCGAAAGCCCTGGCCCCGACCGTCGATTGAAAAAGCCCCGGATCGTGCTGCGACGGCCGACGTCGCCGAGGGGCCTGCAAAGCGGGGTGTGAACTGTCATGGTGGGGCGGACGGGCGCGACGGCGCCGGCAGCGAGGAGAACGACGATGGACATCAAACGCAGCGGCTCGGTCCCGTCCGTGGCGGGACCCGCGGACTGGTTCACCGGCGCGGTCCGGATCGATGCCCGGTTCCAGGCCACCGAGCCGGCGCGCGTCGGCGGCGCGACCGTGACGTTCGAGCCCGGAGCCCGCACGGCCTGGCATACCCATCCGCTCGGCCAGACCTTGATCGTTCTGTCCGGGCTGGGCCTCGTGCAGCGCCAGGGCGGCGCGATCGAGGAGATCCGCCCCGGTGATATCGTCTGGTTTCCCCCGGGCGAGAAGCATTGGCACGGTGCGTCGTCCGCGGTCGCCATGAGCCATATCGCGATCGCCGAATCGCTGGACGGCAAGGCGGTCGACTGGCTGGAGAAGGTGACCGACGACCAGTACGGCGCCGGCAGCACGATGTCGTAGCGGACGGCCCCGCGGATATCCCTCCCGCCCCGGTCAGGAACCGACGCATGCGTACCATCAGCAAGGACACAAGGCTCTGCATGTCGTTGTCGGCACGGCCGGGCAATTTCGGGACGCGGTTCCAGAACCACCTCTACCAGGCGATGGAGCTGGACTTCATCTACAAGGCCTTCACCACAACGGACCTGCCGGGTGCCGTCGGCGGGATCCGGGCACTCGGCATACGCGGCTGCGCGATCTCGATGCCGTTCAAGGAAGCCTGCATCCCGATGCTCGATGGGCTCGATCCCTCGGCGGCGGCGATCGGTTCGGTCAACACCATCGTCAACGATGACGGCGTGCTGCGCGGCTTCAACACCGACTACATCGCCATCGACCGGCTGATCGACCGCCACGCCCTGTCCGCCGGAAGCACGCTGCTGCTGCGCGGCAGCGGCGGCATGGGCAAGGCGGTCGCGTCCGCCTTCCGCGACCGCGGCTTTGCGAACGGTACGATCGTGTCCCGCAACGAAAGCGCCGGCCGTGTCCTGGCCGAGAGTTGCGGCTGGGAGTGGCAAGCGGAGCCGGAAGGGTTGCAGGCGGACCTGCTGGTCAACGTGACCCCGCTCGGAATGGCCGGCGGCGCCGAAGCCGATACGCTGGCGTTCCCGGAGTCCGTGATCCAAACTACAACGATCGTGTTCGATGTCGTTGCAGCACCTGTCGAGACACCGCTGATCCGTGCCGCGAGGAGACTGGACATCCCGGTCATCACGGGCGATGCGGTCATGGTGCTGCAGGGCGTCGAGCAGTTTGTGCTCTACACGGGCGTGCGCCCGACCGATGCACAGCTCCAAGCAGCGTCCAAGGCGGCACTGCGCTAGTCGGCAAGTCTGGTGCTCGCTGCGTCTGCTGCAGGTCAGCTTGGTGTGGCCACCGGACGCACGTCCTCAACTCGTCAACAGCGGCTATGCGCCAGAACCAGAAGTTCCAGCGGCAATAACCGTCTCTCGTTAGCGGACATAGAAGCGACCAGCCGCAGAAAGTGTTTATCGCTCTAATGCTCCAGCCCAATTTGCATCCCAGGCCTTCAGGGCCTGAGTGATCGCTGCACCGAAGGCATCCGCCGCAACGCCGTCTCGGGCCTGGATCGAAAGTCCCACAAGAACCCCTTCGAAGAGGGTGGACAAACCCGTAACGTCCGTCTCTGGGCGCAACAATCCATCGGCGACACCGGCTTCGACGCAGGCGAAAATCGCCGCTCGGTTTGCAGCGCGTTCGGCGGCTGTCACTGCTCGCACCGACGTACCGCCCGTCGAGCAGATCGTCGAGGACAAGGTCACCATGCAACCCGCTGGGTGCGCAGCTCCGGTCTGCATCACTGCGGAACGGCGCAGCGCCTGCTCAAGACGCGCCCGTGGGGAAAGACTGGTATCGCGCAGAGCCTCGACCACCCGCCCGTGGATGCTGAGGTAGCGGCTCAGAGCCTCCCGGTAGAGCGCCTCTTTAGCTCCGAACGCCGCATAGAAGCTCGCCGACGAAATCCCACCCATCGCCTGGCGAAGCTGATCCAGAGAGACCCCTTCGTAACCATGCTCCCAAAACAGGTGCATCGCCGTGCCGAGTGCCTCGTCACGATCGAAGTTTCGCGGCCGACCGGTGCGCGCCATGTTCCTCTCCTCAAGTTATTTATGAAGTAGTCGGTCCAGAAGTCATTGACAACGGCCCCTAGGAGGTAACTTATGGAACGATCGGTCCGTAAGTGAGGCGCAGCATGTCAGCAACTACATCGGTCGATATACATGACGAACGGGACGTCCTGCCGCTAGCGGCTCTCCTGGCGCTCGCAATGACCGGCTTCACGGCCATTCTGACCGAGACGTTGCCCGCTGGTCTGCTGCCACTGATGGCTCATGGTCTTAACGTTTCCGAAGCGCTGGCAGGCCAAAGTGTCACGGCTTACGCGGTAGGCACGCTGATCGCCGCGATTCCACTCACGGCCTGGACGCAAGCTCAACGACGCAAGCCGACCCTGCTGGCCGCGATCGCAGGCTTCCTGTTGTTCAACACGATCACCGCCGTCTCCGCGAACTTCTGGATGACGCTCGGAGCCCGGTTCTTCGCCGGCGTGGCCTCAGGTCTCGCCTGGGGCATCTTGGCAGGCTATGCGCGGCGGATGGTGACCGGCCGTCTGAAGGGCCGCGCACTTGCGGTGGCCATGGTGGGAACGCCGATCGCCTTGTCGCTCGGAGTCCCGGTCGGCACCTTCTTGGGCGCGGCACTCGGGTGGCGCGCGGCCTTCCTGGCGATGTCCGCCACCACGATCGTGCTGATCCTCTGGGTAATGTGGAAGGTGCCTGACTTTCCCGGGCAGGCCTCGCATCAGCGCATGTCGATCCACGCCGTGTTCGCGACGCCGGGCATCCGGCCAATCCTGGCGGTGATCTTCGCGTGGATGACCGCACACAACATCCTCTACACCTACATCGCACCTTTCGCGCGGCTGGCTGGATTGCAGGCGCGCGTCGACCTTCTCCTCCTCGGCTTTGGCCTGTCGGCGCTTGCCGGGATCTGGGTCACCGGCGTGCTCGTCGACCGCATGCTGCGCCGCTTGGCGCTCGTCAGCCTGATCGGCTTCGTCGTCGTCGCACTCGCGCTCAGCCTATTTCCGACGAACCCTGTCGTCACGATCGCAGGCGTTCTCGTGTGGGGTCTGTCGTTCGGCGGCGCTGCGACTCAGCTCCAGACCGCGTCGGCCGACGCGGCCGGAAACGGCGTCGACCTCGCCAACGCGATGATCACCACCGTGTGGAACGGCGCCATCGCAGCGGGCGGCATCGTCGGCGGCCTGTTGCTTGAACATGCGGGTGCCAACAGCTTTCCCTGGGCGGTCCTCGCCCTGTCCGCCGTCGCCTTCTGCATCGCGTCGATCGCGCGCGGGCACGCCTTTAAGCCTGGCCCGCGCAGTCACGCCTGAACCCATTCCTCCATCGAAGGACATCGTCATGCTGACCTCCCTGCTGAAGCGAAGCGCCATCGCGCTCGCCCTGACGACCACACTTTCGGCACACGCAGCGCCTGCCGCTCACGCGCAGCCACCGCACGAGGAGTTTCCGATCCCGGCGGGCTTCTCGCCCAGCTATCGGGAGGTCGACGGCATTAGACTGCACTACGTAAAGGGTGGCGCCGGCCCGCTCGTCCTGCTCGTCCACGGCTTCGGCCAGACCTGGTATGAGTGGCATCAACTCATGCCGCTGCTGGCAAAGAACCACAGCGTGATCGCGGTGGACCTTCCCGCACTTGGCTTGTCGGACGCACCACGTTCCTATGCCGGCCAGGACGTGGCACCTGTACTCTACGATTTCGCGAAAAGCTTCAGCCCGAAAGCGCCGTTCGACCTAGTCGCGCATGACATCGGCATCTGGAACACCTATCCAATGGCAGTCGCACACCAATCCGATATCCACAGGCTGGTCTATATGGAAGCTCCAATCCCGGACGACAGGCTCTACCAGTTCCCCGCCTTCACGCCGCGGGGTGAATCACTCGTCTGGCACTTCAGCTTCTTCTCTGCGAACGACGATCTAGCCGATCGACTGGTGACTGGCCACGAACGCTTCTTCATCGAGCACTTCATCAAGGTGCACGCCACCAACAAAGACGTCTTCACGCCGAAGCTTCTCGACCTCTACGGCCACTCTTATGCGAAACCCCAGACACTGCACGGAAGTTTTGAATACTATCGCGCGCTGAACGAGACTGTGCGCCGCAACAAGCCGCTTGCGGCGACCAAGCTAACCATGCCGGTGCTCGCCATCGGCGGGGGCGGCAATGGGGGTCTGGGCAAGTTCGAAGGCGATCAGCTCCGCGACTACGCGACGAACGTGCAAGGGGAAGTTCTGCCCGGATGCGGTCACTGGTTACCGGAGGAATGTCCCGCCACACTTGACCCGATGGTCGTCAACTTTCTGAACGCTCGATAAGAGCGGGATGATCAGAAGTCTGGTCGCGTTGAACATTGGCTCCTCACCCAATTTGCCCGAAAGCGGACCAGCCGCTTTCGGCCAGTTGACGACACACCGACTTTTTGATTGCATTATCGTGTCGACCGGCTTCGCGTTTCAGGAGCGAAGCCTTCTGCAACGCTCGGAGACGTCGACGTGCTGGCAACCTCGAACCATTGGACTTGGCCTCGCTCGACTGCGGCGGAGCGTCTTCAACTGGGAAAGCCATGAAGGTCGTTCACCGTGACCTGGCACGTCTTGCCGTCGCAAGCTTGGCGATACTGTCGGCCTGCGCCTTGCAACCGCCGGCTTGGCGTAGCGCCGCGCTGACGGTTTCCGCGAAGGACGATGACGGGTCGGCTGTTCAGCTCGTTGGAAAGGTCTGCCGACCAGCGGCAGATGCCAAGAGCCCGGTCGTGATCATCAACCACGGTTCTCCGCCCTCAGCGCGACAACGTCTCACGGAGGCCATGGCGGCCTGCGACGACGAGGCGCTGACCTGGTTCTTGAGCCGAGGCTTCGTGGTTGTTCAGGTGCTCCGACGCGGCTATGGGGAGAGCGGTGGCACATGGGCCGAGGATTACGGCCGTTGTTCAAATCCTGACTTCGTGACCGCGGGCCTTGAGACGGCGAGCGATATCGACGCTGCGGTCAAGGCGGCCACAGCGCTCCCCTACGTCGATCCAAGCCATGTGGTTGTGCTTGGCCAATCCGCGGGCGCCTGGGGGACGCTGGCCTATGGCAGCCTCGGCCCCTCGGGCGTAGCCGCCCTTGTAGCCGTAGCGCCCGGTCGCGGCGGCCACAGGAGTGATATTCCTAACCGCAACTGTAACCCGGAGCATCTGGTCGCGGCGGCCGGACGCTTTGGAAGCACCTCACCGATGGAAGTTCTGTGGCTGAACACAAGGAACGACAGGTATTTTGCACCCAAGCTCGTGTTGAATATGCAGCAGGCCTTCACCCGGGCGGGTGGAAAAGTTACCGTAGTAAATCTCGGTTCTTACGACGATGACGGACATCAGATCTTTTTCGGCGACGGCGGCAGCGCGATGTGGGGGCCAGTGGTCGCGGCCTATCTCACCCAGAAGCACGTACCGATGGCGCTGCCCGGACCAGAAGTCCGCTGATCGAGGGCGTCGGTGCAGGAGCGTGGCCTCGGGCTGACTGAAAAAATTAGAACTTGCCTAAGCTCAGCGAGGTCGTTGAGCCGCTCGGAAGCGGAACAGCCGGTCCCGGGGAGATCCAGCCGGACGGATCGGCGCAGCAGGTGCCGGCTGGTCGAGAGGGCTATGCTGAGAGGTGTCGAGCATCGGATTAACCCGGAACGATCCGGCCCCTGTCATGAGGCCGGACGGGCCGGCCATTCCCGCGCGAGCATCGCGAACACAAATTCGCTGCCGTACGTGCCCTTGAAATAGACATGCTCGACGAAGTGCGCTTCCTGCCGAAAACCCAGTCGGCGGAACAGCCCGACTGCTGCATGATTATCTGCATCGGTAATCGCGAACACGCGATGCTTGCCGAGTTCGTCGAACAGATACACCAATACCCGTCGTACCGCTTCCGCGCCGTAGCCCTGTCGCTGATGCGACCGGGACAGGGTGATGCCGAGTTCCACCTGGTTCGTGTCGCTCTCCAGGAAATGCAGCCCGCAATCCCCGACCATCATGTTCGACGCAGTCTCGATAAGCGCCAGTTGCAGCCAGGTGCCCGGAAGATCCGGTTCCAGATCCTCCTGTTCGGCAATCAGCGCGATCGCATCCGCCTCGTCGAAACCGGTCCAGGACTGGTATCGTGCGACCTGCGGATCCGATCGGTAGCCGCACAGGCCGGCCGCGTCCGACGCGAGCAACGGCCGCAGGATCAGGCGTTGCGAGGTCAGGCCGGCGAACATTCGTGTCATCGCCCGAGCCTAGGCGTGTCCCGACGCCGGCCACAAGAACTCGCGCCAATGGCGTGCTACCCTGGTTCGCGACAGCCACCCCTGCGGGAAATCCTCGTGTTGCTCCTGACCCATCCGTCTCGCCGCTGCCGCTCGCCGGCAGGCTCGCCTTGATCGCCCAGCTCACCGGCCTGATCGCCCATATCGACGGGGATCGCTGCATCGTCGACGTCAACGGCGTCGGATATCTGGTGCAGGCCTCCACCCGCACCCTGTCGGCGCTACCGCACCCGCCGGAGGTGGCGCGGGTGCTGGTCGAGACCGTGGTGCGGGAGGACGCGATCCTGCTCTACGGGTTCGCCGATACCGCCGAGCGCGACTGGTTCCGGCTGCTCACCACCGTGCAGGGGGTCGGCGCCAAGGTGGCACTGGGCGTGCTGTCGGCGCTGTCGCCACGCGACCTGATCGCGGTCATCGCCGCCGGCGATCGCTCCAGCCTGACCAAGGCGCCCGGCGTCGGCGCCCGCCTCGCCGAGCGCATCCTGAGCGAACTCAAGGACAAGGCGGGCGGGATGCCGAGCAGCACGGCGGGCGGCGGCATCTCGGTGTCCGGATTGTCCAGCGGCGGCGTCGAGGGCGATGCGCTGGCGGCACTCGCCGGGCTCGGCTTCCGTCGCGTCGAGGCGCATCCGGTGGTGGTCCGCATCATCGACCGGCTGGGCAAGGATGCACGGCTCGACGTGGTCATCCGCGACAGCCTGAAGGAGCTCGCCCGATGAGCGATTCGCGGGACAGCCGCACCATAGACCCGAAGCGCGCGGACGAGGATGCCCCCGAGGCCTCGCTGCGGCCGCAGGTGCTCGCGGAGTTCGTCGGCCAGAAGGCAAGCCGGGAAAACCTGTCGATCTTCATCCAGGCGGCACGCGGCCGCGGCGAGGCGCTGGATCACGTGCTGCTGCATGGGCCGCCCGGCCTCGGCAAGACCACGCTGGCGCAGATCGTCGCGCGCGAACTCGGGGTCGGGTTCCGGGCCACCTCCGGGCCGGTGATCCAGCGATCGGGCGACCTTGCCGCGATCCTGACCAACCTGCAGCCGCGCGACGTGCTGTTCATCGACGAGATCCATCGCCTGCAGCCGGCGATCGAGGAAATCCTGTATCCGGCGATGGAGGATTTCCAGCTCGACCTGATCATCGGCGAGGGCCCTGCAGCGCGGTCCGTGCGGATCGACCTTTCGCCGTTCACCCTTGTCGCCGCCACCACCCGCGCCGGCCTGCTGGCGACCCCGCTCCGCGACCGCTTCGGCATCCCGCTGCGGCTGATTTTCTATACCCACGACGAGCTGCGGCTGATCGTCGCCCGCGGTGCCGAGAAGCTGCGGTTCGCGCTGACCGACGAGGGCGCGCAGGAGATCGCCATGCGGTCGCGCGGCACCCCACGCGTCGCCGGCCGGCTGCTGCGCCGGGTGCGGGATTTCGCATCGGTCGGCCGCACCGGCAGCGGTCCGGTCGATCGCGCGCTGGCCGATGCGGCCCTGTCCCGGCTCGAGGTCGACGCGCTCGGGCTGGACGCGATGGACCGGCGCTACCTGAAGCGCATCGCCGAGCATCATCACGGTGGTCCGGTGGGTGTCGAGACGCTGGCGGCGGCGCTGGCCGAGGCACGCGACACGCTCGAGGACGTGGTCGAGCCGTTCCTGATCCAGGAAGGTCTGGTGCTGCGGACCAGCCGGGGCAGGGTGCTGGCCGATCGTGGCTGGAAGCATCTCGGCCTGAAGCCGCCACCGGCGGACCGGCTCGGCCAGTTCGACCTGCTAGCCGAGGATTAGACGCGATGGCGGCGCACCATGTGCAGTTCCGCGTCTATTACGAGGATACCGACGCCGGCGGGGTGATGTACCACGCGCAGTATCTCGCCTTCGCCGAGCGCGGCCGCAGCGAGGCACTGCGCGATGCCGGAGCGTCGGCGGCGTCCCTGCTCGAGCAGCACGGCATTGCCTTCGTGGTCCGCCGGGCATCGCTCGAATATCTCCGGCCGCTGCGACTCGACGATCTCGTAACAATCACCACAGAGGTTGCCGAGTGTCGCTCCGCAAGCGTGCGTCTGCGACAGACTTTGTCACGCGACGGGGTGGTGCACGCCACGATCGACGTGACGCTCGCGACCATCCGGATGAGCGATGGCCGACCCGTACGCATGCCCGAGCCATGGGCTGGGATAATGGCGTCGCTCGTCGCATCCGGCGAGACGGCCATCGCGTGAGCCGAAGCCTGCCCGCGCATTAAAACGTGGCCACATGCAACAGGCTACGGGACAAAGCTTCTGCTTCGGTTGAAAACCCTCTAGGTAGGCGCGGCGAAGTGGCAGCCTCAGGCACCGAAGTTCGATTTCGGTGCCCGATGCTGTCCGAACGGCGGAATGGAGGCGCGTTTGGATCGGGCGGTTGATGCGGCGAATCTGGCTGCGGCCTCGGGTGGGGATCTGTCGCTCTGGGGCCTGTTCGTGCAGGCTTCCTTCGTCGTCAAGCTGGTGATGCTCGGGCTGATTGCCGCCAGCATCTGGGTCTGGGCGATCATCTTCGAGAAGACCATCTCGGTTCGCCGCGCCAACAAGCAGGCGGCCGGCTTCGAGGATCGGTTCTGGTCCGGCGGCAGCCTGGACGATCTGTACGAGACCGAGGGCGCCAAGCCGTCGCATCCGATAGCCGCCGTGTTCGGTGCCGCGATGGGCGAATGGCGACGCAGCGCGCGTGTCGCGGGTGCGGACCTCAGCCGCGGCAGCGTCAGCGAGCGGGTCGATCGTGCCATGGCGATCACCGTCACGCGCGAGCTGGAACGGCTGGAGCGCTGGATGATCTTCCTCGCAACGGTCGGTTCGACGGCGCCGTTCATCGGACTGTTCGGCACGGTCTGGGGCATCATGCATTCGTTCTCGGCGATCGCGGCGATGCACAACACCAATCTGAGCGTGGTCGCCCCGGGTATCGCGGAGGCACTGTTCGCCACCGCGATCGGCCTGGTCGCGGCGATCCCGGCGGTCATCGCCTACAACAAGATCAACAGCGACCTGGCGCGGTTCGCCGCCCGGCTCGAGGCGTTCGGCACCGAGTTCGGCGCGATCCTGTCGCGTCAGTCCGAAGAGAGGGCCTGAACCATGGCGATGCAGCTTGGCGGCGGCGGACGTGGTCGCGGACGCAGCCGGTACCGGCCGATGTCCGACATCAACGTGACCCCTCTGGTCGACGTCATGCTTGTGCTGCTCATCATCTTCATGGTGACGGCGCCGCTGATGACCAGCGGCGTGAATGTCGACCTGCCGAAGACCAATGCATCGCCGGTCAATGCCGATACCAAGCCGATCACCCTGACCATCAAGTCCGACGGCTCCCTCTATCTGGGTGACGACGTGGTGACCAACGACGAGCTCGTGGCGAAGCTGCAGGCGGCGGCGCAGAACGATTCCGCCCATCGGATCTTCGTGCGCGGCGACCAGCACATCGACTACGGGCGCGTGATGCAGGTCATGGGCACGATCACGTCGGGCGGCTTCACCCATGTGGCACTGCTCGCCGAGCAGCCGACCGGCGGCAAGTGAGACAGGCGGATCTCTCCTGAGCGTGGCGACCATGGCCCGTACACGACGTGACGATAATCATGGACTGAAGCGGGCTGCCCTGATTTCGGGCGGCATCCACCTGCTGTTGCTGCTGGCGTTCATCATCGTGATCCCGCCGGTCACCAAGCCGCCCGAGCCGCCCGAGCAGCCGTCGGTCGAGATGGACTTTGCCGGTCCGCCCGCCAAGGCGCGCAAGGGCGACCAGCCGACACCCAAGCCGGTGCCGGCTCCGTCGCAGGTGGCCAAGGAAGCCCCGGTCTCGCCGACCCCGCCCGAGCCGGTCCCGGTCGAGGAGCCGCCGCCGCCGCCGCCACCACCGACCCCGGTGCCGCCGCCGCCGGACGCGGTACAGACGCCGGTGCCGCCGATCGATATCCCGCCCAAGATCCAGGCGCCGTCGCCGGATCCGGTGAAGGCCCCGCCGCCGAAGCCGGCCCCGCCGGCGCCGAGCCATGCGGTGTCGCCGCCGGTGCCGCATCCGCAGCCCGAACTGCCGAAGATGACGATGCCGTCGCACATGACGCAGCCCAACAAGACCACCAACGCCACGCCGGACACGCATTCCCTGCTGGCGACATTGGAGAAGTTCAGGGCCGATCAGCCGCAGACCCATCCGCCGAAGTCGCGCGCTAACCCGGACCAGGGCGGCTCGCCGTCGCGGGCCGGCGACGTGACCGGGTCGCTCAGCGCCGGCGCGCAGAAGGCCATCGGCAGCTCGGTGCGTCGTTGCTATTCTGAAGACACCGAAGCCAAGAACTACGCGCAGTTCACCGCGCATCTGCTGGTGACGGTCGATGCGAGCGGCGAGGCGCGCCTCGTGAACTTCAAGCCGGATACCGCCGCGCGCATGGCAGCCGACCCGGGCTACCGGGCGTTGGCGGAACGCGCCCGCGACGCGGTGCTGAACCCGACCTGCTCGCATCTGCCCATCCCCGCCAACCTGCTGGGCAAGACCCAGCAGCTCAGTTTCGTCTTCCGCCCGTGACGGGCCAGAGCATGGAGAACGCGATGTCGATCATCACGTCTGACACACACGGCCCGGCCCATCACGGCATGACCCGGCGTGGCCTGATCGGCGGCACGATCGCCGGCGGCATCATCGCATCCCCGCTGGCGGCATTGGCCCAGGACGCGCCGGGCGCTGCCCCGGCCGGGCCGGCCGGCAACCAGCCCGGCGAGGCGGAAATCACCGTCGACCAGGCGCGGACGGCGCCGATCCCGATCGCCATCCCGTCGTTCGGGCCCGGGATCGGCCAGCAGATGACCCAGGTGATCAGCGACGATCTCGCCGGTTGCGGGTTGTTCCGGCCTCTGGGCGATGCGGCGTCGGCCGGCGGGCCGGGGGTGCCCAACTTCGACATGTACAAGAGCATGGGCGCGCATGCTCTGGCGCAGGGCACCACCTCCGGCTCCGGCAGCAGCGTCCGTGTCGAGTTCCGGCTGTGGAACACGCTGAGCGGGCAGCAGCTGCAGGGCACCGCATACACCACCAGCGGCGGCAACTGGCGCCGGATCGCCCACATCATCGCGGACGTCATCTACGAGCGGATGCTGGGCGACAAAGGCTATTTCGACACCCGCCTTGCCTACATCGCGCGGTCGGGCCCGCGCTCGCACCAGATCACCCGGCTGGCGATCATGGACCAGGACGGCGCCAACAGCCGCAACCTGACCGGCGGCGAGTGGCTGGTGTTGACGCCGCGCTTCCATCCGACCCGCGACGAGATCGCGTTCATGAGCTACGCCAACGACCGGCCGCGCGTGTATCTGTTCGACCTGAGCAGCGGTCGCCAGCAGGTGCTGGGCGAGTTCGCCGGCATCAGCTTCGCACCGCGCTTCTCGCCGGACGGCAACTCGGTGGTGCTGTCGGCAACGCGGGGCGGCGGCTCGGATATCTACACCGTCGATCTCGGCAGCCGCAGCCCGCGCCGGCTGACCAATTCGGGCGCCATCGACACCAGCCCCTGCTACAGCCCGGATGGCTCGCAGATCGCGTTCAACTCCGACCGTGGTGGCAGCCCGCAGCTCTACATCATGGGCGCCGGCGGCGGCGGGGCCAGGCGGATCAGCTACGGCTCCGGCCAGTACGGCTCGCCGGTCTGGAGCCCGCGCGGCGACCTGATCGCCTTCACCCGGATCGGCGCCGGCGGCTTCTCGATCGGGGTGATGGCGCCCGACGGCACCGGCGAGCGCATCCTGACCAAGGGCTTCACGGTTGAGAGCCCGACCTTCTGCCCGAACGGCCGGGTGCTGGCCTATTGCCGGCAGAGCTCCGGCGGATCGAACGGCTCCGGATTCTCGTCGGCCCTCGGACAGATCGATATTGCCGGGTTCAACGAGCGCGTCATCCACACGCCGGGGGGCGCCTCGGACCCGGCCTGGTCGCCGCTGAAGGGCTGACACCATCGAAAATGCTGGCAGTAATGCCGCGCCGGTCAGAAACTTTGGTCCGGACACGCATCGTAATGCCTCTGAACACGTTGTCAGCTTGACCGGAACCGAAACGACGCAGTAATCGGCGATTGGCTCTGACCGTTGGTTACCGCTGCGCTCGCGTTCTCTGCTTCGAAAATGGTCGGAATGAACCCCGGCCAGCTGCCTTGCCTTCACCCGAACCGTTTCCAGGAACGAAACCATGAAATTGAAGCTTCTCGGGGCACTTGCCCTCGTCGCGGCCCTCGCCGCGTGTTCGGACGACAAGGCAGCCAACACCGGTTCCGCTTCCGGCCTCGGCGCCACTTCCGCACCGACCGGCAGCGCTGCTCCGGGTAGCGAAGCCGACCTGGTCGCCAATGTCGGCGACCGCGTCTATTTCGACCTGGCGCAGAACTCCCTGTCGAGCGAGGCCCAGGCCACTCTCGATCGCCAGGCTGCATGGCTCGCCCGCTATCCGCAGGTCACCATCCAGCTCGCCGGAAACTGCGACGATCGCGGCACCGAGGAATACAACATCGCGCTCGGCAATCGCCGTGCGAACGCCGCACGCGACTACCTGGTCGCCAAGGGCGTCTCGGCCGAGCGTATCTCGACCATCAGCTACGGCAAGGATCGTCCGGCCGCGACGGGCGACGACGACCAGTCCTGGGCGCAGAACCGCAACGCGATCACCGCGGTTCGCTGATCAGGCGGCTTCGGGTCGCCCGCCTCGGACAGAGGCGGACACGAGGCAGCTTCGGCGCCCTGGGAGGAACACTCCCAGGGCGTTTTTTTGTTTGGGGCACCGCGGCTTTCAGCATGCCGGTCCATGCTCTAGCGTCCGTCCTGCTGATGTCGAGGATCACGATGCGTCCTGTTGCTTTCCTATCCCTCCGTGCCGCGCTGCTGCTGGGCGTCGCCATGACCGTGGCGATGCCGGACCGCGCATCGGCCCAGATGGCCAGCCGGGAAGGGATCTCGTTGCAGAACCAGATTCTCGAGCTTCGTCACGAGGTCGAGGCGCTCGGCGGCGGTAGCGGTGGCGGCGGCAATGGGTCGCCGGTCGCACCGCCGATCGGCGGCGGCCGGTTCCAGGGCAACACCGGCAGCGGCGACGGGAGCGGACTGACGCCGCAACTGCTCGACCGGGTGCAGACCCTGGAGGACGAGGTGCGGACCATGCGCGGCGAGCTCGACCAGCTTACCAACCAGGTCCAGCAACAGAACGCGACCGTCACCAAGCAGCTCGGCGACATGAACTTCGCGCTGCAGCAGGGGCATGGCGGTTCGCCGGCACCGGGTGGATCGTCGCCCGACGATGCAGGGCCGGGTCCGAACATGCCGGCAGCCAGTGCCGCCCCGCCTGCGGCACCGCCGGCGCAGGTCAAGCGGACGCCCGAAAGCTCGCTGGCGGCAGGCAACGCCGCCCTGGCACATCGCGACTATGCCGGCGCCCAGGCGGCAGCACGCGACGTGCTCGCGGGACCACGCAGCCCGAGGCAGGTGGACGCGCAGTATCTGCTCGCCCAGTCGCTGGCCGGCCAGAAACAGTATCAGCAGGCTGCGGTCGCCTATTACGACACCTACAACCGCGCACCGCGATCCGCCCGCGCGCCGGACGCTCTGCTCGGCGTCAGCGCCTCGCTGATCGCGCTCGGCGACAAGCCGTCCGCCTGCCAGGCCCTCAACAAGGTGCATGCCGAATTCCCGTCGCCGGCGCCGCGCGTGCGTGCCGCGACCACGGCGCTGCGCAGCCGTGCCGGTTGCCGCTGACGCAGTAGACGACGCAAGCCCGCTGAGCAGGCGGCGGCTGCAAGCGGACGAGTTCGCCGCACTGATGGCGCCGCTGGGTCCCTGGCCCGCAGCCGGGGCCGCGACGCCGATCGCGGTGGCGGTCTCGGGTGGAGCGGACAGCACGTCGCTCGCCCTGCTGGTCCGCGATTGGACGGCAGTGCGTGGGCTTCGCCTGCTCGCGCTGGTGGTCGATCACGGCCTGCGCGCCAGTTCCGCGCAGGAGGCGGCGGAGACCGTCGCCCGGCTTCAGGCCACCAACATACCGGCACGCCTGCTCAGGGTGGATGGACTGCAGCCCGGCCCATCTGTCGCGGTGCGGGCGCGGATGGCTCGCTACGAGATCCTGAGCCGTGCCTGCAGGGAAGCCGGCGCGATCGACCTGCTGCTCGGGCATCACGCCGGCGACCAGGCCGAGACGGTGCTGATGCGCACACGGTCCGCCAGCGGCCCCGATGGGCTGGCGGGTATGGCCGCCCTCGTCGAGACCCGGGATGTGCGGCTGGTACGGCCGCTGCTGTCGGTCTCTCGGGACCGGCTCCGCGCAGTGGTCGAGGCCAGCGGGATCGGGTGGGTCGAGGACCCGTCGAACCACGATCCGCGCGCCATGCGGACACGGCTCCGCACCGAACTGCGCCAGTCGGATGCCGGCATGGCGCACAGGCTTCTCGACGGTGCGTTGGAGCATGGAGCCGGACGCATGGCGCGCCAGCAGGACGTTGCGTCGCTGCTCGCGATCGGCGGGTCGCTGCGTCCCGAGGGGTTCGCGTTGCTGCCGCCGGGCCTGCTGCCCGCACACGCGATGGTGGCGTTGATCCGCACGGTCGGGGGGGCCGCCTATCGGCCGCAGTCGTCCCCGATCGACGCCCTCTTGCGACGGCCGCACGCGATGACCCTGGCCGGGACACGGCTGATGCCGGCCGGGCGGCTTGGCCCCGGCTGGCTGCTGCTGCGCGAAGCCGCATCGATCGGACCGGACCGGGATGCAGTCGATGGTGCGATCTGGGACGGGCGCTATCGGCTTGATGTCGGTCGCAGTGCACCGGTGAGCCTGGCCGGCGTGGTCGTGTCGGCCCTGGGCGCCGGACCTGTGCCTCTGCATATCCGATCCCGGCTGCCGGCTGCGGTGCGGGCGACGCTGCCGGTCATTCGTTGCGGAGCAAGGCTGCTTGCGGTGCCGCATCTGTCCTGGTCGGCCGGGCCCGAGTGGGCCGGGGTGCGATTCCGGTTCCAGCCTGCATTGCCTGCGTCCGAGGCTGCGGTGTTCGCGCCTGCCTAATTGCACCGGAGCAGGATGCCGGCACTTACTCCGGCGTTCGATCGTCCCAATCTAGTTGCGGAGTGTGGTGTTTTGGCAGCACGGTCGTCTATGGTTAGCGGAGCCGCAGGAATGCGGGAAAGTAGCCTCGATCGTGAGTCGAGCGTGGAATTGTAAGGCGACATGAGCAATTTTGGCCGGAACCTGGCCCTCTGGGTCATCATCGCATTGCTGCTGGTACTGCTGTTCAGCGTCTTCCAGCCGGGCGGCAACCAGCATGCAGCGCAGCAGCTGGCCTATTCCGACTTTGTCGGCGATGTGAGCGCTGGCCGGGTCCGTTCGGTGGTCATCCAGGACCACAACGTCTCTGGCGTGCTGACGGATGGGACCAGCTTCGAGACCTACACGCCGGAAGATCCCAACCTGGTGACCCGCCTGACCGACAAGGGCGTCGAAGTGGTGGCCAAGGCACAGGATGCCGATGTCAATCCGCTGTTCCGATACCTTCTGCAGTGGGCTCCGCTGCTGCTGATCATCGGCGCATGGTTCTTCGTGATGCGGCAGATGCAGTCCGGTGGCGGCCGTGCGATGGGCTTCGGCAAGTCCCGCGCCAAGCTACTGACCGAGAAGCAGGGCCGTATCACCTTCGACGACGTGGCCGGCATCGACGAGGCCAAGTCCGAGCTCGAGGAGATCGTGCAGTTCCTGAAGGACCCGCAGAAGTTCCAGCGCCTCGGCGGCAAGATCCCCAAGGGCGTTCTTCTGATCGGACCGCCGGGAACCGGTAAGACGCTGCTGGCACGCGCCATCGCCGGTGAAGCCAACGTGCCGTTCTTCACCATCTCGGGTTCGGACTTCGTCGAGATGTTCGTCGGTGTCGGCGCCTCCCGCGTGCGCGACATGTTCGAGCAAGGCAAGAAGAGTGCGCCCTGCATCATCTTCATCGACGAGATCGACGCGGTCGGCCGTCATCGTGGCGCCGGGCTCGGCGGCGGCAATGACGAGCGCGAGCAGACGCTGAACCAGATGCTCGTCGAGATGGACGGCTTCGAGAGCAACGAGGGCGTGATCCTGATTGCGGCGACCAACCGCCCCGACGTGCTGGACCCAGCGCTGCTCCGGCCGGGCCGCTTCGACCGCCAGGTCATGGTGCCGAATCCCGACGTCAACGGTCGCGAGAAGATCCTGCGCGTGCACATGCGCAAGGTGCCGCTGGCGTCCGACGTCGAGCCGAAGACCATTGCGCGCGGCACCCCGGGCTTCTCCGGTGCGGACCTTGCCAACTTGGTGAACGAGGCGGCATTGCTCGCCGCACGCCTGGGCAAGCGCACCGTGGCGATGCTCGAGTTCGAGAGCGCCAAGGACAAGGTCATGATGGGCGCCGAGCGCCGGTCGCTGGTCATGAGCGACGAAGAGAAGCGCATGACCGCGTTCCACGAGGGCGGCCATGCCCTGTGTGCGATCCGTACCCCCGGCTGCGACCCGGTGCACAAGGCGACCATCATTCCCCGCGGACGTGCGCTCGGACTGGTGATGAGCCTGCCGGAAGGCGACCGCTACTCCAAGAGCAAGTCCAAGCTGCTCGCCGAGCTGACGATGGCGATGGGCGGCCGTGCCGCCGAGGAAATCATCTTCGGTGCCGAGAACGTCTCGAACGGCGCGTCGGGCGACATCAAGATGGCGACCGACCAGGCTCGCCGGATGGTCAGCGAGTGGGGCATGAGCGACAAGCTCGGCATGATCTCGTACGGCGACAACGGCCAGGAAGTTTTCCTTGGCCACTCGGTGACGCAGAACAAGAATGTGTCCGAGCAGACGATCCGGGAGATCGATGCCGAGATCAAGGCGATCATCGACCAGGCCTACATCAACGCGCGGACCCTGCTGACCGACAATATCGACGAGCTGCACAAGCTCGCCAACGGCCTGCTGGAATACGAGACATTGTCCGGCGACGAGATCCGGACCGTGCTGCGCGGCGAGCCTGTCGAGCGCAAGGTGGTCGACGATCCGATGATCGAGAACCGCCGCGCCTCGGTGCCGAGCACACGCAAGCCGGAACCGATCCCGCCGGTCACCGGCGGCCTGGACCCGGCGCCGCAGCCGGGCTGACCGCCGCCGATAGTCTATGGCCGACCCGACCAACGAGCCCTGCGAAAGCGGGGCTCGTTTCGTTTAGGGCCGGCGTTCAGGCGGCGGTGGGGTAGTCGATATAGCCCTCGGGACCCTGGCTGTACCAGGTGGCCATCACGTCCGCGTTCAGCGGCAGGTCGTGCTGCAGGCGGTGCGGCAGGTCCGGGTTGGCGATGAAGGGGCGCCCGAAGGCGATAGCGTCCGCGGTGCCGCTCTCGAGTGCACCGTGTGCCTTGGCCGTGTCGTAGTCGGAGTTCAGGACCAGGGGCGGGCTGAACACCTTGCGGATGAACGGGGCCACCGGTGCCACCTCGGCCGCGCCGAAGGTGCCGTTGAAGTCGGGCTCGCGAAGTTCCAGGAACGCGATGTCGAGCGCCGAGAGGCCGGCCGCGGCGGCGGTGAACAGGCCGACGGCATCGCTGTCGTCGACACCCTGGGTATTGCCGTTCGGCGACAGGCGTACCGCGGTACGACCGGCGCCGGCGACCTCGATGACGGCTTGCGTGACCTCGGTCAGCAGCCGAATGCGGTTCCCGATCGGGCCGCCATACGCGTCATCGCGGAAATTGCTGTTGTCGCGCAGGAACTGGTCGATCAGGTAGCCATTCGCGGCGTGGATCTGCACCCCGTCGAAGCCGGCGGCGAGCGCGTTGCGGGTGGCGATGCGATAATCCTCGAGCAGCCCGGGGATCTCGTCGAGACGCAGGGGACGCGCTTCCTGGTAGCGCTGCTTGCCGTCGTAGGTATGTGCGTCACCCGGGCCCGTGGTGGTCGAGGATGAAACAGGTTGTGCGCCGCCGAGGAAGCTCGGATGCACCAGCCGTCCCATGTGCCAGAGCTGGACCATGATCCGCCCGCCGGCCTTATGTACCGCGTCGGTCACCGGCTTCCAGGCCTCGACCTGCCCGCTGCTCCACAAGCCCGGCGCGTATGGCCAGCCAAGCCCCTGCTGGCTGATACCGGTGGCTTCGGTGATCAGCAGGCCGGCACTGGCCCGCTGGGCGTAATATTGCGCCATCATCGGCGTCGGCACGTGAGCGCGCGTGGCGCGACCGCGGGTGAGCGGCGCCATGAGGATACGGTTCGGCGCCTCGATGGCACCCAGTTGTATGGGGTCGAACAACGTTGGCATGAAGATCTCCAGATAGGGCGAGCCGGACCTGCCAGGCAGGCCGGGCTCCGAGAGGCGAATATGGTGACGATGACGGCGCGACTGATCGAACCTCTCGGCCTGCTCCACGGGATACAGGGCCGCTTCGCTTGCGAGGCGGGGTTGGCGCTGCCGCTTGCCGGGGGACCGGCCGCGTTCAGCCTCTGCGCGCTGATCGACGAGACCGGCCGGCGCATCGTCCCTGTGCATGACATCCCCGGCGACTGGGCCGAGCCATTGTCATGGATCACCACGCGCCTGCCGGAGGCAGGCCTGCCGCCAGGCGTGCTGGTGATGGGCATCCTGAACGTCACCCCCGACAGCTTCAGCGACGCCGGCCGCCACGAGCACGCTCCCGAGGCGCTCGCCGCCGGATACCGGATGCTGGACCAGGGCGCGACGCTGATCGATATCGGCGGCGAGAGCACCAGGCCTGGTGCCACCCCGGTCACGTCGGATGTCGAGCAGGCGCGCATCCTGCCGGTGGTGCGCGAACTGTCGGCGCGGGGTGCTGCGATATCCATCGATACGAGGCATGCCGCGACGATGCACGCCGCACTCGGCGCGGGCGCGCTGGTCATCAACGATGTCTCGGCCCTGGCGCACGATCGGCTGGCGCGCGGCGTGGTAGCCCAGGCGGAGTGCCCGGTGGTGCTGATGCATATGCGCGGCACCCCGGACACCATGGCCGGGCTCACCGGCTACGGCGACGTCGCGGTCGATGTCGTGCGCGAGCTGGCCTGGTCGATCGAGCAGGCGACGCTGGCCGGGATTGCACGTGACCGGATCATCGTCGATCCGGGGATCGGCTTCGCCAAGACCGAGGCACAGAACCTGGAGCTGCTGCGACGGCTGCCGATCCTGGCCAATCTCGGCTGCCGCGTGCTGCTGGGCGTGTCCCGCAAGGGCTTCATCGGCAGGGTCGGCGGCGCATCGTCGCCCACCGATCGGCTGGCCGGCTCGATCGTGGCGGCGTTGCCCGGCCTGGCTTTCCCGGACACGATCCTGCGGGTGCACGACGTCGCGGAGACGGTGCAGGCGGTGCGACTCTGGCAGGCCATCCATGGCTGAGCTAGATCAATGGGTTCGGGCAGACAGCCTGGGGGTTCGGGCAGACAGCCCGGCGACAAGCCGAAAGTACGTGCGATGAGTGGTCCCAGGAAGCTGTTCGGAACCGATGGTATTCGGGGCACCGCCAATACCGACCCGATGACCGTCGAGGTGGCCCAGCGTCTCGGACAGGCCGCCGGCCTGCGCTTCATGCGCGGGACGCACCGGCACCGGGTGGTGCTGGGCAAGGACACGCGGCTGTCCGGCTACATGATCGAGTGCGCGCTGGTTTCGGGCTTCCTGGCGGCCGGCATCGACGTCACGCTGGTCGGCCCGTTGCCGACCCCGGCGATCGCCCTGCTGACCCGCAGCCTTCGGGCGGATCTCGGGGTCATGATCTCGGCATCGCACAATCCGTTCGAGGATAACGGCATCAAGCTGTTCGGACCGGACGGCTTCAAGCTGTCCGACGACGTGGAGGCCGAGATCGAGGCGCTGATGGCGTCGGACATGTCCAGCCGGCTGGCGAAGCCGGACATGATCGGCCGCGCCTCCCGGCTGACCGACGCGGCCGGGCGCTACGTCGAGAGCGCCAAGGCGAGCTTTCCGCGCGGCCGCCGGCTCGACGGGCTCAGGATCGTGCTGGACTGCGCCAACGGCGCCGCATACCGGGTCGCACCGACGGCGCTGTGGGAACTCGGCGCCGAGGTGATCCGGATCGGCTGCACGCCGGATGGGCTGAACATCAACCACCAGTGCGGCTCGACCAGCCCCCGGGCGCTGAGCACCGCGGTGCTCGAGCATCGCGCCGATCTCGGCATCGCGCTGGACGGCGACGCGGACCGGCTGCTGCTCTGCGACGAGCGCGGCCAGCTGATCGACGGCGACCAGATCCTGGCCCTGATCGCGCGATCCTGGGCGGCGAGCGGCCGGCTCGAAGGCGGCGGCGTGGTGGCGACGGTGATGTCCAACATGGGACTCGAGCGGCTGCTGGTCGGGGATGGACTGAAGCTGGAGCGGACGGCGGTCGGCGATCGCTACGTCGTCGAGCGGATGCGCGAGCTCGGCATGAATGTCGGTGGCGAGCAGTCGGGCCACATGGTGCTGTCCGATTTCGCCACCACCGGCGATGGCCTGATCGGCGCATTGCAGGTGCTGGCGGTGCTGGTCGAGCGCGGCCGGCCCGCCAGCGAGGCGCTGCGCATGTTCACGCCGTTCCCGCAGCTGCTCAGGAACGAGCGTTTCGTCGGTCCGTCGCCGCTGCTGAACCCGGCGGTGCAGGAGGCCAGGCGCTGGGCCGAGGACGAACTCGGTACCACCGGCCGCCTGCTGCTGCGCGAAAGCGGCACCGAGCCGGTGGTCAGGGTGATGGCCGAGGCAGAGGACGAGGCCTTGGTGGCGCGCGTGGTCGCCGGGGTCTGCGACGCGATCAGGCGCGTGTCCGTGGCGGCCTGAGCGCCGCATCGTGACGGGTCCGGAGCGGGGCGCCATGCATGGCCGGGTGCTGATCGTCGCCGGGAGCGATTCCGGCGGTGGTGCCGGCATCCAGGCCGACATCAAGACCGTGACCGCGCTGGGCGGTTTCGCGATGACCGCGATCACCGCGCTGACCGCGCAGAACACCCTGGGCGTGCAGGGGGTGATGCGGGTGCCGCCGGAGTTCCTGCGGCTGCAGATCGACTGCGTGATGGACGATCTCGGCGCGGACGCCTTCAAGACCGGGATGATGGACACCGCGGAGATCATCGAGACCACCGCGGACTGCCTGGGCCGGTGGCCCGGGATGAAGCTGGTGGTCGATCCGGTGATGGTCGCCAAGGGCGGCCAGAAGCTGCTGCAGGCGGACGGGATTGCCACCCTCAGGCGCTGCCTGCTGCCGATCGCGACGGTGCTGACGCCGAACCTGCCGGAAGCGGAGGCGTTGTGCGGCATCCCAATCGAGAGCCTCGACGACATGCATCGCGCTGCCAGGTTGCTCCTGGGGCTCGGGGTGCCGGCGGTGCTGCTCAAGGGCGGCCACCTGCCGGGGGACACGGTGATCGACCTGCTGGCAACCCGGGACGGGTCCGAGAGCTTCGCTGCACCCCGGATACCGACCCGCCACACCCATGGTACCGGGTGCACACTCGCCAGCGCGGTCGCCGCCGGCCTCGCGCAGGGAATGGGACTGCGGGATGCGGTGATCCGTGCACGTCACTATGTGAGGTCCGCGATCGAGACAGCACCGGGATACGGCGCCGGCGCGGGCCCGCTCAATCACGCCGTCACGTTCTGCCCGAACCCTTAGGTGCGACCGACCGGCGCCGACTGCCCGGATCGCCGGCAGGAATGAAGCCGATGCCGGGGCTCCGCATGGTCTGTCTGGTGCTGCTGCCGCTGCTGGCCGCAGGATGCGCGGGCTCCGGGGATGGCTCGGCTGGCTGTGTCATGCGCGAGGTCGCCGAACTGCCGGTGCTGAACCAGGCGGGGGTGCCGATCGTCAGGGCCGCAATCAACGGAACCCCGGTGGCGTTCATCGTGGACACCGGCGCCCGCGCCTCGATCATCGGTCGCACCAGCGCCGACGCGCTCCGGTTGCCGGTCAGCTTCGAGAACCATCACGTCATTATCGGGATCGGCGGTGCGACGTTTGCGCCCGACGCGACGGTCGACCGGCTGTCGCTGGGCGACGGTGCCGCACGCAACGTCACCTTCATCACCGCCGGGGAGTTCGGCCAGCAATCGGATGGGCTGCCGGTCGTCGGGCTGTTCGGTGGTGACTTCCTGGCAAACTACGACGTCGAACTCGACCTGCCGGCGCATCGGATCGGGCTGTATGACGAGCAGCATTGCGGCACCCACTTCCGCCCATGGGCCGATGCGTTCTACGAGCAGAAATTCAGCCTGAACAACGCGACGGAGATCGACCTCGACGCCAGCCTCGATGGCCGCGCGATCACCCTGCAACTGGATAGCGGAGCACAGCACACGGTGCTGGATCTGGCTGCGGGAGTGACCGGCGGCGCCCGGTCGGGAGCCATGGCGGGCGATCCGAAATCGAGGCTGATCGGTGTCGATGGCAACCCGGTTACCGGTCACGCGCATCGCTTCGGCATGCTGTCGATCGGACCAGAGCAATTTGCCTCGATCCGGCTCACCGTGGCCGATCTACCGAAGAGCCTGCTCGGCAGCGACTTCCTGCGGTCACACCGTGTCTGGATCTCCTACCCGCACGAGATGCTCTACATCCATCGTGCCGCACCCGGCGGCTGACGAGGGGGCTCTAGGCCGGCTGGGTTGCCATGGCATCCTCGCTCTCGATCGCGACGGCGACGGCATGCACCACCGAGGCGATCCGGACCGCGGCCTGCACCTGCTCGGTGGTCAGTCCATGCGCACGCACGGTCTTCTCGTGGCTTTCGATGCACATGCCGCAGCCGTTGATCGCCGATACCGCAAGCGACCAGAGCTCGAAATCGACCTTGTCAACCCCGGGCTTACCGATGACGTTCATCCGCAGGCGCGCCGGCAGGTTTGCGTAGTCGCCGCCGGCGAGATGCACGAAGCGGTAATAGATGTTGTTCATGCCCATGATCGCTGCAGCCGACTTCGCGGCGGTCAACGCCTCGGCACTGAGCTTCGGGCCGAACTCGGCCAGGATGCTTACGATGACGGTCGCGTTCCGCGATGCCAGAGCGGACACGATGAACGTTCCGGCCAGCTGCTGCGGCGAGAGCACGGTCTCGTTTGCCAGCGAGCCGAGATTGAGCTTCAGGTCCTTGGCATAGTCGGGAATGCGGGCCTTGAGCGCGTCGATCGACATCGGGCGGTACTTTCTGTGCGGGAGGGTCCGTGCGGAATAGGGCGGCTCCAGCGGAGCCGCCCTATTCCGTTCAGCTTTGTCCTGAAGCGGGATGGGTTCAGGCAGCCGGGCGCAGGTGCTCTTCGCCCTTGCTCCAGTTGCAGGCGCACAGCTCATCGCTCTGCAGCGCGTCGAGCACGCGCAGCACTTCCTGCGGATTGCGGCCGACCGACAGGTCGTTCACCGCGGCGTAGCGGATGATCCCGTCCGGATCGACCAGGAAGGTCGCACGCATCGCCACGCCTTCCTCGCGCGACAGCACGCCGGTGGCACCAGCCAGCTCGCGCTTGATGTCCGCCAGCATCGGGATCTCAAGGCTGTTGAGGTCCACGTGATGCAGGCGCCAGTTCATGTGGACGAATTCGCTGTCGGTCGAGACGCCGTAAACGACGGTGTCGCGGTCGGCGAAATCCTCGTTCAGCTTGCCGAACGCCACGATCTCGGTCGGGCAGACGAAGGTGAAATCCTTCGGCCAGAAGAACACGAGCTTCCATTTGCCGTGGTCGGTCTTGTCGGTGATCCGCGTGAAGGCGGTCTTGAGGTCGAGGCCGGCGGCTCCACCCTTGACTGCAGCGAGGTCGAAGGACGGGAACATGTCGCCGACTGTCAGCATGATCGATCTCTCAAATATCTGTCGGTGCCGACCGCGTCCGGATGAATGCAGCCTACACGGTCCTCTATCTTATGCTGCAACGCGGCATTTCAGGTCAACATGCGCTGCGCCGCCTTGCCGCCTCTGATGGTTGGAGCGTTGGCAGGCAGGAACGCACCGGGCTCGGGCGTATCGCGCTGCTATGCGCCGATGAACTGCCGGACGGCTTCGCGGCGCACGGGCGGCTCGACAGAAAGCCCTGGAAGCGGCTCAACACGAGCAAGGCGCGCAGCCTGAGATGACTGCGCCGTCGGACATGCGTCGTGGCGTGTCCGCTCGAGCCGGCAGTGCTCGGTACCATTGGGTCGACCCTACCTTGGTTGCCCGCCTGGTCGGGTCGTGACATGCCTTCGCGACCGGGGTGTCAGCCGTGTCGGAGGCGTCTGATCCGGCTCCGGAAGGCTGCCGGAGCGTGTCGTTCGGTGCCTCGTTATTGACACCCGTCTGGCGCGCGGTTATTCGCCCCCTCTTTGCGGTGCTCCGCCGCTCTCGAAGGTCGGACCATGAAGATCAGAAACAGCTTGAAGTCGGCTAAGACGCGCGACAAGGACTGCCGCGTCGTGCGCCGCCACGGCAAGGTGTATGTCATCAACAAGAAGAACCCGCGCATGAAGGCCCGCCAGGGCTGATGCGGCTGCCGGGCGCGGGCAGGGGCGACTAGTCGCCGATGTCCATGCGCCTGGCAGGTGTTCTCTGTGCGGTGGCGGCGGCCTGTGCCTCCGTGCCTGCGGCCGGGGCCGATCCGTCTTTGGCGGCGATGCAGAAATCGTTGCTGGAAGCTCCCGATGCTGCCCGTGCCGCATTGATTGCTGACAGGCTAGAGGCAGCCCGGCAGGCTGCGCTATCTCCGACGACCCGCCTGATGCTTCACCGCGGCCAGCGCGAGCTGGCGGCAGGCGAATTGCGTGCGTCCCTGGACGATCTGAGCGATGCCGTCGAGCTACAGCCCGACCAGGCATTGCTTTGGCGTGAGCGGGCTGCCGTCAGAGCCATGCAGGGTGATCAGGACGGCGCGATCCAGGATCTCGGTGGCGCGCTGAACCGTGACCCGGGTGATGTGGCGGCATGGTCGAGCCTGTCGGTTATCGAGGAACATCACGGCGACGCCGCCGCGGCCTATGCGGCGTGGGAACACGTGCTTCGCCTCGATCCGGTGATCGGCGGCGGCGCCAGCCGGCTCGACCACCTGCGACACCAGATGGTCGGAGACCCCACGTAAGCACCGCCGGCCAAGCCTTTGTAGATACAGCTTACCGGTCGGTCAGGCGCAGCTCGATGCGACGGTTGCGAGCAAACGCCTCGGGCGAGGTTCCATCGTCAAGCGGCTGATATTGCGAGAAACCCGTCGCCGCCAGGTTCTGCGGCTTGATGCCGTCGGCCATCAGCAGCTTCACCACCGTGATCGCCCGCGCCGACGAGAGCTCCCAGTTGGTGGGGAACGCACTGTTGGAGATCGGCTGCCGGTCGGCATGACCATCGACCCGGAGAATCCAGGGCAGGTCGGCCGGAATCTCTGCGGCGATCTGCTTCAGCGTGCCGGCCAGCGTATGCATCTGCTCGCGTCCGGCTTGCGACATCTCCGCACTTCCAGGCGGGAACAGCACTTCGCTCTGGAACACGAATCGGTCGCCGACGACACGGATGCCGGGATGATTGGCGAGGAGCTGTGACAGCCGGCCGAAGAATTCGCTGCGGTAGCGCTTCAGCTGCTCGACCTTGTCGGCCAGCGCCAGATTGAGCTTGTTGCCGAGATCGGTGATCTTGATGTCGCGGTCCTTGAGCCCGGTCTGCGAGATGTCCAGGGCCTGGGTGATCGCCGCCAGCTGCTTCTGGAGCTCGGCCAGCTGCTGGTTCAGCAGCGTCACCTGAGACTGGCTGTCGGCCGAAAGCTTGTCCGCCGTCGCGAGCTTGGCGGTGTCGCCGGTCAGCTCGGCCGTCAGCGCCGTCGTTGCAGCCAGATCCTTGTTGCGCTGGGCGGTCAGCGAAGCGACCGAGAACTCCAGCTCGTGGCTGTGGCCCTTCTCCATCGACAGCAACTGGTTGAGCTGGCTCATCTCGCGGGTCAGCTTGTCGAGCGCGCTTTGCCGTCCGTTCAGGGCGACCGACAGGAACGCCTGCGCCAGGACGAACACCAGCAGCACGAAGATGATGACCATGAGCAGCGTGGACAGCGCGTCCACGTAGCCGGGCCACGCATCCAGCCCGTTGTTGCGGACGCCGCGGCGCCTCATCGCGAGGAGCGTCCCGACGGATCGCTGGGGCTATTGAACGAGGGCGTTGCCGGGTTGCCCGAGGAGGCCGCAACGGTCCGCGTCAGCACACGGAGCTCGTTGCGCAGCTCGTTGGTAGCCTGGCTGCGGCCCTGCTCGTTCTCGCTGAGCATGCGCTGCAGCAGCCGTTCGATCGCGCGCAGCGGCTCGCGCATGTCGTGACCGCCGCCGTCCATGCCGCCCTGGTCGGCCATCCGCTTGAGCGCCGGCATCATCGCCGACTGCGACTCCGCCACGCGCAGCATCAGCTGCTGGTTGGCACGCAGCATCTCGGTCAGCGACCCGAGCCGGTCCGACAGCGTTTCCATGGTGTGGTTGTAGGTCTGGCGGCCATCCTCGCCGCGGGCGAGCACGGTCTGCAGCCCGTCCAGATTCTCGGCGGTCTGCTCGAGCAGTGCCTGCACGTAGGCTGGAATCGGTGCCTCGCCCTCGCCGCCGCCGGCGTAGCCGGACGAGAAGCGGGTGATGCCGGCGAGCCATTCCTCGAGCTCGTTGAAGAAGCGGTTCTGTGCCTGGCCGGCGGTCAGGTCGAGGAAGCCGAGCACCAGCGAACCGGCGAGACCGAACATCGAGGCCGAGAACGCGGTGCCCATGCCGCGCAACGGCTCGGACAGGCCGCCCTTGAGCTGGTTGAACATCTGGTTCACGTCGCCGGAGCCCACGGAAAGATTCTCGATCACCCCGCCGATCGAATGCACCGTCCGCAGCAGGCCCCAGAACGTCCCGAGCAGTCCCAGGAATATCAGCAGCCCGGTCATGTAGCGCGACAGCTCGCGGCTCTCGTCCAGCCGCGAGGACAGGCTATCGAGCAGCGAGCGGGTCATCGGCGTCGACAGCACCAGCCGGTCGGCGCGGTTGCGCGTCGCCAGCATCGAGGCCATCGGCGCCAGCAGGCGGGGCGGGGCCGGCGGTGCCAGGCCGGCGCGCGGCTGGCGCAGCGTCTCGATCCAGCGCACCTCGGGCGACAGCCGCAGCACCATCACCAGGTTCCAGATGATGCCGAGCAGCAGCACCGCCAGGATCAGCCCGTCGAGCACCGGGTTGTTCTGGAAGGCGGCCGCCAGCGTCGGGAACAGGAAGGCCGAGGCGCCGGCGACGAACACCAGGAAGAGCAGCATGCGCAGGACGTAGGTGGTGGGGCGGGTCATTGGCCCGTGGCTCCGGATACGGCGGGAGCGGCGGCAGGAGCCGGAGAGGCGGCGTCGGCCGGCGCGTTTGCGGGTGCAGGAGCGGGCGCCGCTCCGGGCGACTGCGAGAGGCGCATGTCGACCCGGTCGGACGGGGCGGCAGCGTCTGCGGATTTGGTGGCGCCGGTCGGCTGGCCGATGACGCGCACGTAGATCCGCGTCGACGGGATGCCCTCGTTGATCAGCACGGCGCGTGATGCCAGCCCACGCGACAGGGCCAGCCGACGCGGTGTCGACGGATCGTCGGCGGTGCCGGCGCCGTAGGCGTCGAGATCGGCGCGCGACTGCGGATCGGCCTTGAGCCGCGTCGCGAAGGTCTGCAGCGCCTGCATGGTGGCGGGGTTCAGGTCGGCGCTGCCGCCACCGAAGGTGATCCGGGTGCCGTTATCGATTGCCGTCGCAGCGCCGGCCGCATCCTGCACGACCGGGACCGGTGGTGGCGGCGGTGGCGGGTGCAGCGGCACGTTGATAACCGGCGCCTTGAACACCGGCGGCGGTGGCGGCCCGGCTGGGATCGTCGCCGCCGGGGAATGGGCGCCCGGCGGTTTGGCGGCTGTCTTGTGGCTGGTGTGGGCGGACGGCTTCGCGGTGGCGTGGGACGCTGCATGCGCCGGCCTGGAGGCATGATGAGAGGCGGTGGCATGCTGGGCCTGATGACCGGAGCCTAGCGCATCCAGCGCGCCCTGGTTGGTGGTCACCTGGCCCATGGCCGGTTCGACGACCCCCGCGCACAGCAAGGTCAGGGTCGCGACGATGGGGAAACCGGGGAGGGTGCGCATTGCGCCGGACCGTAGACGAGCAGTGCCCTGTGCTCAACTGCCGGAACCGCCGTGGCTCCGGCGAAGTCTGCTAGCTCGGGTGGGCTTCGACCGCATCCGCATCGAGCTCGGTCACCGGTGACGACGGCGCCAACGGCGGCGGCGGCGGGTTGGCCGACATCCCGTTGAGTACGATCTCGCGCAGCTTGGGGTGCAGGTAGGTATTTCCCGCCACGATGTTGCACTCGCTGCCCATCGCCTGGACTTCGTTGTTCTGGGGATCGGTCACGAAGCCGCCCGCCTCGCGGACGATCAGGATGCCGGCGGCGCAATCCCATGGCTTCAGGCCGAGTTCCCAGAAGCCGTCATAGCGGCCGGCCGCGACCCAGGAGAGATCGAGCGCCGCCGACCCGAAACGACGGATGCCGGAGACCTGCGGCATCAGCGCCCCGAGGGTGCGCGCGAACGGCAGGCGGCGCTGTGCCGGACCCGCGGCGAACGGGATGCCGGTGGCGAACAACGCATCCAGCATGTCGCGTCGTGCCGAGACGCGCAGGCGTCGCTCGTTCAGGTAGGCACCCGCACCCTTCTCGGCCCAGAACATCTCGTTGCCGGCCGGGTTGTAGACCAGTGCTGCCGCAAGCTCGACGTTGCCGTCGGGCGTCCGCTTCTGCAGCCCGATGCTGATCGCCCAGTGCGGGATGCCGTGCAGGAAGTTGGTCGTGCCGTCGAGCGGATCGACGACCCAGCGCCAAGTCCAGTTCTCGGAGCCGGACTCGCCGCTTTCCTCCATCAGGAACGCGTAGCCGGGACGGGCCCGAAGCAGCTCCTCGCGGATCGTCGCTTCGGCGCGCAGGTCGGCCTGGCTGACGAAGTCGCCCGGACCCTTGATGCTGACCTGAAGCTGCTCCACCTCGTTGAAATCGCGCAACAGCCGGCGCGCCGCCTTCTGCGCCGCGTTCTGCATCACCGTCATGACAGGAGAAAGACGCAGGGCCACAGGCAAGCCTCAATCAGCAAGGAGGTTGAAGCGAAACCCGGTAGCCCGGATCAGCTTTTGGCGCGCTCGACGTAGCTGGCATCTTCGGTGCGCACGACGATTCGTTCACCGGCCTCGATGAACGGCGGCACCATGGTCTTGACGCCGTTCGAGAGCTTGGCCGGCTTGTAGGAGGAACTGGCAGTCTGGCCCTTCACGACCGGATCCGCCTCGATAATTTCCAGGGTCACGTGCGGCGGCAGATCCATGCCGACCGGATCGCCTTCGACCAGCTTGACGTTGACCACCATGTTGTCCTGCAGGAAGGCCACGCCCTCGCCCAGGATGGCGGTCGGGATCATCACCTGCTCGAAGGTCTCGGGGTCCATCAGCACCAGGTTGTCACCGTCGGTATAGGAGTACGTGAACTCCTTGTCCTCGGTCATCAGCCGCTCGACGGTATCGGCGGTCCGCCAGCGCTCGTTGGTCTTGTTGCCGGTTTTCAGGTCGCGCATCTCGACCTGGATGAAGGCGCCGCCCTTGCCGGGGGTGATGATCTGCTGCTTCAGAATCGTCCAGCGGCGGCCGTCATGCTCGATCACCTGGCCGGCACGGATCAGGTTGGCCTGCTGCTTCATCGTCGCGCCTTACTGTGTCGGCCCCAGGGGTGGGGGCCGAAGAGTGCGGGCTTCTAGACCTATAGGTTCCCAGCGGCAAGAACGTGCGGTATCCCGTCCGGATCGCGTACCGTGCCTGCCGCCGGATCGAGGTAGTCCGGTCCGATCGGCACCTTGCCGTGGCCGCCGGGGATATCGAGCACGTAGGTCGGCCAGGCGAGGCCGGTCACCCGGCCGCGTAGCGACGCCATGAGCCGCCTTCCTTCCGCGATCGGCACATGGAACCGCGCCGTGCCGGGGGCCGGGTCGAGCTGGTGGAGGTAGTAGGGTTTCACCCGCGCCCCGACCATTGCCCGGAACAACGCTTCCAGTGCCTCGCTGCTGTCGTTGACACCACGCAGCAGCACCGACTGGCCCAGCACCGGAATGGCCCGCGCCTGGATGCGCCGGAGCGCCGTGCGCGCCGCCGCGGTCAGCTCGGTGGCATGGTTCGCGTGCACCACCAGCCACATCGCCTTCTCCGTCTCCAGCGTGTCGAGCAGCGCGTCGGTGATCCGGGCGGGATCGGCGACCGGCACGCGGGTGTGGAGGCGGATGGTGTGCACATGCGGTATCGCATCCAGCCCAGTAACGATGTGGCCGAGGCGGCGTGGGGACAGCATCAGCGGGTCACCGCCGGTCAGGATCACTTCGCCGATCGCCGGATGGGCGCCGAGCCAGTCGAGCGCGCGGGCGAGGGCGGCGTCATCGAGCAGCCCGCCATCCGGACCGACATGTTCGCGGCGGAAGCAGAAGCGGCAGTAGAGCGGACAGATCAGCAGCGGCTTGAGCAGCGCCCGGTCGGCATAGCGATGCACGATGCCGGGCACCGGCGAGAACGCATCGTCGCCGATCGGATCGGCCAGCTCGTGCGCGGCGGTGTCGAGCTCGGCCGGGTGCGGGATCACCTGCAGGCCGATCGGGTCGTCCGGATGATCGATCAGCGCACGGAACGCGACCGGGATCGCGGTCGCGTAGCGGGCTGCCACGGCATCCAGCGCGGAACGGTCGCCGGCCACGGCAAGGCCTGCGTCGATCAGCGCATCGACGCTGCGGATCGCGCCCGGCGCCGGCTGATGGTTGCACCCGTCCATCGCCGCGCTGTACTGCCTGGGCCGCTCCGCATGCAACCCGCCCGGTGCGCCAGGTATGCGATCGGAACCAGCCCCATGACCCAGCTAACCGCAAGCCTGGCCGACCGGCTGCCGCTGTTGCGACGGCGCGGCATGATGGTGCGCGGCCTGCGCGCCTTCTTCGAGGCACGTGGGTACCTGGAGGTGGAGACACCCTTTCTCGTTCCGACCCCCGGCGAGGAGGTGCATCTGCGGCCGTTCCGTACCCGGATCGAGCGACCGGACGGGCACGATGGCGATCTCTGGCTGCACACCAGCCCCGAATTCGCAATGAAGCGCATCGTCGCCGGCATCGGGCTGCCGGTGTTCCAGCTGGCCAGGGTGTGGCGCAACGGCGAGGCCGGCGCGCTGCATGCGCCTGAGTTCAGCATGCTCGAATGGTACCGTCCCGGCGCCGACCTCGCGTCGCTGATGGACGAGACCGAATGCCTGCTGCAGCGGCTGTTGCCGCCGGTGGTGCGCTGGAATGGCGTCACGGTCAGGATCGACGCGCCGTTCGAGCGTCTGAGCATGGCGGAGGCCTTCCGCCGATATGTCGGAGCGGACGTGCTCGGGACCGGCGGCGATGCCGCTGCACTGGCATCCCAGGCCGGCGTCTCGCTGCGAGCCGGGGAGGACTGGGAGGACCTGTTCTTCCGGCTGCTGCTGGAGCGGGTTGAGCCGCATCTCGGCCGCGACCGCCCGACCTTCCTGACCCACTGGCCTCGCGCGCAGGCGGCACTGGCGCGTCGCGATCCCGCCGACCCGCGCGTGGCGCTGCGGTTCGAGCTCTATGCCGCCGGGCTGGAACTGGCCAACGCGTTCGACGAGCTGACCGACCCCGTGGAGCAGCAGGAGCGCTTCGAGGCCGATCGGGCGCGTCGGTCGGCACTGCGCCCGGATGATCCCGATGCAGCCTGGCCGATGGACCATGCGTTGATCGCGGCACTCGGCCGGTTGCCGGAATGCGCCGGGATCGCACTCGGTTTCGACCGGCTGGTCATGCTGGCCACCAGTGCAGCACGGATCGGCGACGTGCTGTGGATGCCCGCGCCTTGAAAAACCGGCATAAAGATTTGTAACGTCGTGTGCTGCCGCATCCATCCCCGGTCGATGGATGCTTATATGCGACGACCGCGCTTCACCCGAACATCCGGTATCCTAGCTCATGGACGTCAAGAAACTGATCCCGCTGGCTGCCTTGCTGGCCCTGTCGGCGTGCGAGGTGCCCAGCCCGGCACAGCGCAAGATGCTCGATTCGATGATCGGCAGATCCGAGACCGACCTGGTTCGCAGCCTCGGTGTCCCGACCCGGAACTTCGCCACCGGCGGTCATACCTTCCTCGCGTACGTCGATAACGAGAGCAGCTACTCGCCCGGCTCGCCCGGTGTCGGCTGGGGATGGGGCTGGGGCGGCTGGGGCTGGGGCGGCGGCGGGTTCGGCGGTGGCTACGGTGGCGGCTTTGGAGGCGGCTATGGCGGCGGTTTCGGCGGGCCCTGGGGCGGTGGCTACGGTGGCGGCTTCGGGCCGAGCTACTACCAGAGCAGCTGCACCACCACCTTCGAGGTCAATGGCGGCAGGGTCGCCTCCTGGAACGTCCGTGGCGATGGCTGCTGACCGGGTGAACCGCGCCGCATGATCGTTGCCGGCTTGCACCGGCCGGATGCAGCCGATATCGAGACGAAGGATGTTCGGACGGTCCTTGGGGACTGGCGGGCCGCAGGAGAACTCGGATGAACCATCGGACGCGTGCGGTGTGGCCGCTGGTGCTGGCAGTCGTGATGCCGGTCGTGCTCGCCGGCTGTGAAAGCACGGCACGCCAGGACCCGCTGTTCGTCACGCCGAGTGCCGATACGCTGGTGTTCCACGACACCGCCCTGTTCCGCGACCGCACCATCGACGAGAGCGTGCGCGGCTCGCTCGAGTTGGCCGACTACAGCACCGCGCTGAGCCTGACCGGGCTGCTGACCGAGCTGCAGCGGCCGGTTCCCTACACGGTATTCGCGATCCCGAACGAGCCGCTCGAGGCGGCACAGGCCGCGCAGGGCGGCCGCCTGCTCGATCCGGCCGCGCTGCCGTCGCTCCGGCGCCTGATGGCCTATACCGTGGTGCCCGGCTTCTATCCGGTGGCCACGTTGCGGCAGATGATCGCCAAGCAGGGCCCGGTCGGACTGCGCACGATCGACGGCGACGTGCTGACGGTCTCGGTGGAGCAGGCCACCGGCGAACTGATCCTGAGCGATGCGCAGGGGCACTCCAACCGGATCTGGCTGTCGAGCATGCCGCAGTCGAACGGCGTGCTCTACGCCACCCAGTCGATGCTGACGCCGGGCGTCGCCGCGGCTCCGGCTGCGCCGGTCGTCGCGCGCTGAACCGGCAGCGGCAGCGGCATCAGCCTCGGGCGATGGCCGCGTTCATCGCCTTCACGCCGGCGGCAGGGCCGTCGGCGTAGCTCCACACCGCGCTGACGACGGCAAGAAAGTCGGCGCCGGCCGCAACGAGTGGCCCGCAATTATCGGCGGTGATCCCGCCGATCGCGACGACCGGCAACTCCATCATCTCCGACCACCAGCGCAGCAGGTCCGGATCCGCGCGGATCGCGGTGTCCTTGGTGCTGGACGGGAAGAAGGCGCCGTAGGCCACATAATCGGCGCCCGCCTCGCCGGCCACCATGGCGGCGTCGCGGCTGTCGTAGCAGGACACCCCGAGCTGAAGGTCGCCCAGCAGGGTGCGCGCACGGGTCACGTCCATGTCTTCGGCGCCGATATGTGCGCCGTCGCAACCCGACTGCACGGCCAGGTCGGGGCGGTCGTTCAGGATGAAGGCGACGTCGCGGGACTGCACGATCGGCCGCAGCAGGTCGATCATGCGCAGGATCTCGTCGTCGCCGGCGTGCTTGAGACGCAGCTGCACCGCGCCGACATCCCCGCCATCGAGCGCCTCGGCGAGCAGGCGCGCGAAGGCGGCCGGCTCGAAGGCCGGCGGCGTCACCAGATAGAGGCGGCAGGCGTCAACCACGGCCGGTATCGCGGGATATCGTCCAGGGCAGGGTGATCGGCAGGAAAATCGACATGGGCTCCGGTCCGGCAGGCCGCGTGACAGGCCGCCCGATTAGCCGACAGGCCCGGTCTTGTCACGGCCTGCTCCGGACGTGCCGGCCAGCCATCCGTGCAGCTTTCGTCCGGCACCGTGCTGGGCCAGATCGAGCGCCGGTGGCCGGATAGTCGCGATGGTGGCGCCGGTGGTGACGGCCCGCTCCAGCACTGCATCGAACTGTGGACATGCGGGGTCGACGATCAGCCGCCTTTGGCCGAGGCGCAGGGCCTGCATCGCCCACCCGGCGGCATCGCCGCAATCGAGCACGTCGATCAGCGCGTCTGGTCGTCCGGCCGTTGCGGCGTGAATCAGCGCCCGCCACCAGCCGGCACCCATGAAGCAGGCCGCTTCCGGCGCCGAGAGCAGCATGACGGGCAGGGCACCCGCGGCATCGAGCACGAGGCGCGCGTCCGCAAGACTGTGGATCACCACGGATGGTGGTTCGGGCAGTCGATCGGGCGGGCCGGACTCGGGGTTCATGCTTGACGTTCAAGTCGTTGCGGGCGAACAGTTCAAGTACGATCTGAGCGAGGATATGGGTGCCGGTGGCGCAGCAGGACCAGTGGCAGCAGGACATGTTGGACCAAACGGATGGCGGGATCACCCGACTCCAGGCGGCGCTGGCGCGAATCGCCGCGGCTGTGGGCCGCAAGCAGGACGAACTCCGTGCCGCCGAGCTGACTGCGCTGGCCGCGCAGCACGAGGCCGACCTGCTGGCACTCAGCCACGCGGAAACCACCGCGAGGCTGGCTGCGGCCGCTTCCTTTCCGGCGCAGCCGGCTCCGGGCCTGTCGCTCGACGAGATGCGATCCCTGTCGGCTAGACTGGATTCGATGATTGCGTCGGTGCAGGCGGTGATCGCGCCTGACGCGCTTTCGGCGGCCGACGACCGTGCAAGCCCGTCGCCGGATCGACGTTAACAGCTGAAGACGATACCGGGGCCTGGGTCCCGGGCTGATGGCAGGAGGTAGCGGTGGCGCAAGTAACCGTGAAGATCAACGGCTACGCCTACGCGGTCGGTTGCGAGGATGGGCAGGAGCCGCATCTGCAATCGATGGCCCAGCAGGTCGAGCGGCGCATCGAACGGATCAAGTCGATCGGTGGCCAGAGTGGCGAGGCGCGCCTGCTGGCGCTGGCGGCACTGCTGATGGCCGATGAGCTGCATGACCTGGCGGCGGACCGGCTGCCCTCCGGCACGACGGATGCGCTGGCGGAGGGTGAGCAGGCCCGGGTAATCAACCTGCAGCGGGAGCAGATGGTGATCGGCCTCGCCGAACGTGCGGAAGCCATTGCAGCGGCGCTCGAGCGTGACTAGGTTGACGGTGCGGGGCTACCCGGTTCGTCAGGCGATTCATCCCCTGAGCCGATAAGCACTCTCTCGGGGACTGGCACTGTCGTGATCCTGGTCACGGTACCTGGTTCCCACCTGCACTAGCGGGTTCTGGGAGGCTGACAGTCCAACGGCCATGGTGGCTCCGCACTTTCCCTCCCCCCCATGTCGCTGACCGAGCCGCGAGACGCCAAGCGCTCGCTGCGTGCGTTGATGCGCGCACGCACGGCCGCGTCCGCGCATGCTCTGATCGACGCGGTGCTGGCCCTGGCACTTCCCGCGGACGCCATCCTGGCCGGCGTGATACCGCTTCCCTCCGAGCCCGACCTGATGCCGGCGTGGCATGAGCTGCACCGGCGCGGGCATGTCGTTGTGTTTCCAGAAACCACCCCGGCCGGCAAAGCCCTGCTGTTCCGGCATTGGCAGCCGGGCTCTTCCCTGCTGGCAGGCCGGTTCGGCACCGTTCATCCCGACGGCCTTGAAGCCGTCCCGGACATCGTGTTCGTCCCGTTGCTGGCCTGGGATCGGCGCCTAGCGCGGATCGGCTATGGCGGCGGCTATTACGACCGTACCCTGGCCGGATTGCCCGGGGCGGTGGCGATCGGCTTCGGTTTTGCACAGCAGGAGGTCGCTTCGGTGCCGACAGGGCCCTATGACGTGCCACTCGATGCGATGGTCACCGACCGGGGCGTCGTGACGGCGGGGGATCGAAGTTTTGCGGATACTGTTTCTGGGCGACATCGTCGGCCGCAGCGGTCGTGACGCCGTCGAGGCGCGGCTGCCGGAGCTGCGCCGTCAGCTTCGCGTCGATCTGGCCGTCATCAACGCCGAGAATGCCAGCCATGGCTTCGGGCTGGCGCCGGCGATGGCGGACAGCCTGTTCGCCGCCGGCTGCGACGTGCTGACCCTCGGCAACCATGCCTGGGACCGCAAGGAGCTGATCGGCCATATCGGCGGTGCACCGCGGATCGTCCGGCCGCTGAATTTCCCCCCGGGCACGCCGGGGCAGGGCAGCGTGATGATCACCCTGGCGGATGGCCGCAAGGCGATGGTCGCCAACGTCATGGGCCGGCTGTTCATGGACGCGCTGGACGATCCGTTCCGCGCCACGCAGGAACTGCTGTCGCGCCAGCGGCTCGGCACCACGGTGCAGGCGATCGTGGTCGACTTCCATGCCGAGGCCACCAGCGAGAAGGCCGCGTTCGCACACTACGTCGATGGGCGGGTATCGCTGGTGGTTGGCACCCATACCCATACCCCGACCTCGGATCATCGCATCCTGGTCGGCGGCACCGCGTTCCAGGCCGATGCCGGCATGTGCGGCGACTACGACAGCGTGATCGGCATGGGGAAGGAGGGGGCGATGGCCCGTTTCGTCCGCAAGATGCCGGGCGAACGGCTGCAGCCGGCGGACGGCGAGGCCACGGTCTGCGGCCTGTTCGTCGAAACCGACGACCGCACCGGCCTCGCCCGCACCGTGGCTCCGTTGCGCCTCGGCGGCGCATTGAGCCAGACGATGCCTGACCTCGCGGCCGTCTGATCGGCTATGCTGCGCCAAGAGATCGAAATCCTGGCAGGAAGATCATGCAGACTTCGGTAAGCCACCTCTTGTCCGCCGTCGCGCTGGAAAAGCTTCCTGCCTTGTGCCGCGCGCATCGTGTACGGAGACTGGACGTGTTCGGGTCCGCGGTAACCGACACGTTCGACGACGTACGCAGCGATATCGATCTGCTGGTCGATTTCGAGGATCTTCCCCTGGCTGGGCAGGCGGACCTCTATTTCGGTCTGCATGATGCATTGCGCGCCTTGTTCGGCAGGAATGTCGATCTGCTCACCGAACGTTCGATCGAGAACCCGTATCTGCGCCGGTCCATCGAGGCAACGCGCCAGCCGCTGTACGCGTCGCCGTGAGCTCGGGTAAAGCAGCAGCACTGCTCTGGGATGCCGACCGCGCCGTCGATCGGATCTTTCGTTTTGTCGCCGTACGGTCATACGACGATTATATCGGCGACGAGATGCTGCGAAGCGCCGTCGAGCGGCAACTCGAAATCGCTGGCGAAGCTCTGGCCGCACTGCGACGAATCGATCCAGACCTGGCATCGACTATCCGGGAATTGCCCCGCGCTGTCGGTCTGCGAAATACGTTGATCCACGGATACGCGACGGTCGATCACACCATCGTCTGGGACGTGATCCAGAACCATCTGTCCGACCTCCGCACAGCACTCGGTAGCGCCCTGCGGACACGCGAATAAAACGCGCCGACGACCCGCGTCGTACACGCGTTCGTGGTTCCGGATCGACTAGCAGAGACGGACGCCCGGGTGTGTGCTCCGGGCATGCGGCCGGTAGCGCATCGGACCGCCCGGGGAGGATTGCATGGGCGATAACAGAGGCGTCGTTTATCTCGGCCCGAACAAGGTCGAGGTGCAGGATATCGACGATCCGAAGATGCAGTCGCCGGATGGCAGGAAGATCGAGCACGGCGTCATCCTGAAGGTCGTCTCCACAAATATCTGCGGCTCCGACCAGCACATGGTGCGCGGACGCACCACGGCCGCGCCCGGCCTCGTGCTCGGGCATGAAATCACCGGCGAGGTGTTCGAGATCGGCAGCGACGTCGAGATGGTGAGCAAGGGCGACCTGGTCTCGGTTCCGTTCAACGTCGCCTGCGGCCGCTGCCGCACCTGTCGCGAACAGAATAGCGGCGTCTGCCTGACGGTGAATCCGTCACGCCCCGGTGGCGCCTACGGGTATGTCGACATGGGCGGCTGGATCGGCGGCCAGTCGCGCTACGTGCTGGTGCCGTATGCGGACTTCAACCTGCTGCGGTTCCCCGACAAGGCGCAGGCGATGGCGCGAATCCGCGATCTCACCATGCTGACCGACATCCTGCCGACCGGCTTCCATGGCGCGGTCACCGCCAAGGTCGGCGTGGGCTCGACGGTCTATATCGCCGGCGCCGGCCCGGTCGGCCTGGCCGCGGCGGCGTCCGCCCGCATCCTGGGTGCCGCCGTCGTCATGATCGGCGACATGAACCCGGCCCGGCTGGCGCATGCGAAGAAGGTCGGGTTCGAGCCGATCGACCTCACCCAGCATGACCGGCTGGGCGAGCTGATCGAGCATGTCGTCGGCATCCCCGAGGTCGACAGTTTCATCGATGCGGTCGGCTTCGAGGCCAAGGGCCACGGCGGCGCCGAGCAGCCGGCGGTGATCCTGAACCAGGCGATGGCGGTGACGCGGGCCGCCGGCGCGATCGGCATTCCCGGCCTGTATGTCACCGAGGACCCGGGTGCCGTCGACGAAGCCGGCAAGACCGGCAATCTCAGTCTCCGCTTCGGCCAGGGCTGGGCGAAGAGCCAGTCGCTGCACACCGGCCAGACCCCGACGTTGCGCTACAATCGCCAGCTGATGCAGGCGATCCTGCATGGACGGCTGCCGATCGCCGACATCGTCAATGCGACGGTGATCTCGCTCGAGGATGCGGCGGCCGGGTATGCCGACTTCGACAAGGGTGCTGCCAAGAAGTTCGTGCTCGACCCGCACGGCCTGCTCGGCGCCGCCGAAGCCGCCTGACGGTTCCTATCTGAACGGCGGCTCGTCGAAGCCGCGCAGCTTGCGGGAGTGGAGGCGGTCGACGCCCTGCTCCCGCAGCGACCGCATGGTCTCGATGCCGATCTTGAGGTGCTGGTTGATGCGCTCGCGGTAGAAGCTGCGGGCCATTCCGCGCAGCTTCAGCTCGCCATGCAGCGGTTTGTCCGACACGCACAGCAGCGTGCCGTACGGCACCCGGAAGCGGAACCCGTTGGCTGCGATGGTCGCACTTTCCATGTCCACCGCGATCGAGCGGCTCATGTTGATCTGGCTGAACAGCGCGTTGTAGCGAAGCTCCCAGTTGCGGTTGTCGGTGGTCATCACCGTGCCGGTGCGCAGCCGGGTTTTGAGCTCAGCGCCTGAAAGCCCGGTGATCCGGGTGGTGGTTTCCTGCAGGGCCACCTGCACCTCGGCGATCGGCGGCACCGGCACCCAGGGCGGCAGGTCGTCGTCGAGCACGTGGTCGGCGCGGACATAGCCGTGCGCCAGCACGTAGTCGCCAAGCCGCTGGGTGCGGCGCAGGCCGGCGCAATGGCCGACCATCAGCCAGCAATGCGGACGCAGCACCGCGACATGGTCGGTGATGGTCTTCGCGTTCGACGGGCCGACGCCGATATTGATCAGCGTGATGCCATCGCCGTCCGGACGGATCAGATGATAGGCCGGCATCTGCGGCAGGCCGGCAATGGGCTCCGATCCCGGCTGGTCCTTGCGATGCACGATGTCGCCCGGCTCGACGAACGCCTCGTATTCGCCGCCCTCCTGCACCTGCGCGCGCCCATAGTCGCGGAACTCGTCGACGTAGCGCTGGTAGTTGGTGAGCAGCACGAAGCGCTGGAAATGCGCGGGCAGGGTGCCGGTGTAGTGGTGCAGCCGGGCCAGCGCATAATCGACGCGCTCGGCGGTGAACAGCGACAATGGCCGGGGCAGCCCGGGATTGGGCTGGAACTGGCAGTTGGCGATCACGTCGTCGGTGCTGGACAGGTCGGGCAGGGCGAACCGCTTGCCCAGCCGGCGCAGATCGTCCTCGGTGATGTCGGTGACGCTGTCCTCGATCACGTAGGGCAGCGGAATACGGCGGAGCGACCGTCCGACCAGTACCGGGCGGTCGTAGTGCTGCAGCAGCAGGCCGATCTGCTCGCGCAGGTAGTTGGCGAACAGCGACGGCCGGGTCAGCGTGGTGCCGTAGAAGCCGGGCTCGAGCAGCACGCCGTAGGGAAAGCGGTCGTCGGTCAGCAGTGCCGCGCCGTCGACCTCGATCGCCAGATACGGATAGACCGCCCCCGACGCATCGATGGCGGCGGAGCGGGACAGGAAGGCATGCCGGAGCAGTGCCACGCTCTCCTGGTAGAGCTCGACGATCCGCTGGACCGCCGCCTCCGCCTCGGTGAACGCCTCGAAATCGCGTCCGACCTGGTCCTTGATGGCCGGGACGAGCTCGGGACTGGGCGGAGTCGGTGACTGGCTCATGGTCGTGTTCCTCGATGAGGGCCCTCGGCTCCAGTTTGCCATCTGCCGGGCGGTTTGACACCTTCGCGCGACGATCCGGGAGAAGCGCATGCACGTCGCCACCACCATTTTGCTGCTGCTGTTCATCACGACGCTCAGTCTCCCGCTCGCCCGCGTCGTCCGGATCCCGCTGCCGCTGGTGCAGATCGCGCTCGGCGTCGCGGCGGGGTTCGCCGGCATCCATGTGAGCTTCGAGCCGGACGTGTTCCTGCTGTTGTTCATCCCGCCGCTGCTGTTCGCCGACGCCTACCTGATGCCGATGCGCGAGTTCCTGGCGTTGAAACGGATGATCCTCATGCTGGCGCTGGGGCTGGTGCTGTTCACCACCATCGGCTGCGGATACTTCGTCCACTGGCTGATCCCGCCGATACCGCTGGCCGCCTGCTTCGCCCTGGCGGCGGTGCTATCGCCGACCGACGCGGTCGCGGTCGCCGGAATGATCGAGGGCCGGCCGGTACCGCGCCGCTTCATGCATATCCTGTCCGGCGAGGCCCTGCTGAACGACGCATCGGGGCTGGTGTGCTTCAAGTTCGCGGTTGCGGCCGCGGTCACCGGCTCGTTCTCGTTCGGCCATGCCGTCGGCGCGTTCGTCCTGATGTCGTGCGTCGGCGTGCTTGCCGGCGCCGCGCTGGCCGCCGCCATGTCGATGATGATCCGGCTGTTGAACTGGCGCGGCTTCGACAACGTCATGGCGTTCGTCACCATCTCGGCGCTGCTGCCGTTCGCGGCCTACCTCGCCGCCGAACATCTGGGCGGGTCCGGTATCCTGGCGGCGGTATCGGCGGGACTGACCCTGAAGCAGATGCGGGCGTTGAACGTCGCCACCGGCGAGACCAGGCTGGGCGCCTCTGCGGTCTGGAGCCTTCTCACCTTCAGCTTCAACGGGCTGATCTTCCTGCTGCTCGGCCTGCAATTGCCGGCGCTGATCCGAAGCGGCCTGGCCCTGGTCCGGAATGCCGGGGTGCCGGCATGGCGGCTGCTCTGGACGATCGTCCTGATCACCCTGGCGCTGGTGCTGTTGCGGTTCATCTGGGTCACCACGTCGCTGCTGTTGCGGCAGGCGGTGCAGCAGCTGCGCAAGGCGCTGCCGGGAAAAACGCCCAGCCCTCCGACGCCGCCGTCGGCACGGCTGGTGGTGGCGATGTCGGTCGCCGGCGTTCGCGGTGCGATCACTCTGGCGGCGGTACTGTCGCTGAGCCCCGACTTCCCCGAGCGGGACCTGCTGGTGACGCTGGCGGCGGGCGTCATCGTGGCGTCGTTGCTGCTGGCCGCCTTGACGCTGCCCGCATTGCTGGCCGGGCTGGTGATGCCGGACGTAGACCCGATGCAGGCAGAGGCGGATCGTGCGCGCCTGGCGATCGCGCAGATCGCGGTCGAGGCGGCGGAGCGCGAGTTGGCGCTGCCCGACGAGCATCCGCATCCCGAGGAGCGCGAGGCAGTGGTGTCGGAAGTGCTGGCCGGGCTCAGGGCCAGCGAACTGCTGCTTCGGGGGGCGCTCGATCCGAACGAAGCCGAGGATGACGATGACGAACGGCGGCTCCGGCTGCGGCGTAACCGCATGGAGACGGCATTCCGGTTACGGATATTGCGGATCAAACGTGATGCGCTGACCCGGATGAGCCGATCGGCCGAGATCAACGACGAGACCGAACGCACACTTGCACGCGAACTCGATTACCAGGAGGAGGTGCTGTCGGCGGTCGCACGCTCGCTGCCCCGACATGTCCGGGAGGATGTCGCATGAGTGTGGACGCAGGCGCGGCCGGACCGCCCATCGTGGGTCTGGCGGCGGCGCCCCGCCTGCATGCAGCACCGCTTCCGGGCCGCGACTGGCTGATGCTGGGGCTGCTGTCGTTCCTGTGGGGCGGATCGTTCTTTTTCTACAAGCTGCTGGCGCCGGTGCTGCCGCCCTTCACGCTGGTGCTGGGACGGGTGCTGATCGCGGCACTGGCCCTCCACCTGGTGCTGCTGCTGCGCGGCCAATCCCTGCGCCTGACGCCGAAGCTGATCGGCTGGTTCCTGCTGCTGGGGACGCTGAACTGTGCGTTGCCGTTCTGCCTGTTCGCCTGGAGCGAGGCGCGCCTGACCAGCGGCCTCGCCGCGATCCTGAACGCGCCGACGCCGATCGCGACCGCACTGGTCGCTCACTTCGTCACACGTGACGAAAAACTCACCACGCGGATGGTGATCGGGGCACTCTGCGGGCTGGCCGGCATCGCGGTGCTGATCGGGCCGGACCTGATGCACGGCCTCGCCTCGGCCAACCTCACCGCGGAACTCGCCTGTCTTGCTGCTGGCGTCGCGTATGCCTTCGGCGGAGTATTGTCTCGCAAGGTTCACGGCGTGCCGCCGCTGCAACTCGCCACCGGACAGCTGAGCGGCGCCACGATCGTGATCCTGCCGTTCGCCGTGATCGGGGACCGGTTCTGGACGCTCCCGCCGCTGCCGGTCTCGGGCTGGGCAGCTCTGGTCGGGATCGCGCTGTTGAGCACGTCGCTGGCCTACCTGATGTATTTCCGGATCCTGGCGTCCAGCGGCGCCACGCGGGCGGCGCTGGTGACGTTCCTTGTGCCGATCAGTGCATTGCTGCTGGGCGGCGTATTTCTTGGTGAACAGATCAGCCTGCGCGCCATAGCCGGCATCCTGACGATCGGCCTCGGCCTGGCGGTGATCGACGGACGGTTGCTGCGCCTGTTCCGGAACCGGACGGACGCGACATCGCGGGCATGAATGCGGCATCCCAGGACTTGTTGTCGGTCCCTCACAAGAAGAAAGACCGCAACTCGGCGGCGACTGCATCGGGCTGTTCTTCGGGAAGAAAATGACCGCAGGCCATGATGTTGCCGCCGCGCACATCCTCCCCGAAGGCGCGAAGCGGGGACGCCATATCGGGAATGGATCCGTGGTCTGAGCCAAGCGCCAGCAACGGCATCTTCAACTTGCCCCTGGAAGACAGCTCACGGTTCTGCTGTGCAGAAACCGCTGCAGCCCGGTAGTAGGCAAGACCTGCACGGAGACCGCCATCCTTCCTGAACACCCGGAGATATTCCTCAAGGTCCGCATCGGAAAAGGCCTCCGGGTTCGCCGTCTTGCGCCGGAGAAACCAGTCGAGATACTCCCGCTCGCGTCCCGCAATCAGCAGCTCGGGGAGATCCGGGAGCGCGTGGAACGCAAAATGCCAGGTGCGCCACGCCCGGTCCGGAGACGTCGGCAATGCGTCGGGCAAGGTGATGCCGGGGATGCCGGCATCCAGTAGGGCGAGGCCGCGCACCTCGTCTCCGAATAGCGCCGCCAGGGGATAGGCAACCCACGCGCCGATATCATGGGCCGCCAGGAAATACTTCCCGACGCCGAGCTGCTGGAGAAGGCCGTGCACCGCCATGGCCAGTGTCTGGGTGTCGTAGCCACCGGCCGGCCTGTCGGAATCTCCCTGCCCGGGCAGGTCCGGCGCGATGATCCGGTAGGTAGCGGCAAGCCGCACCATGATCTTGCGCCAGGCAAACCAGCTTTCCGGAAAGCCGGCAAGCAGGACCAGTATGTCACCGTGGGGATTGCCGCCGCTGACGTAGTGCAATCTGACGCCGTCCACTGTCGCGAAACGATGCTCGAAACCGTGGAGATCGACGTCGGGTCGCGAGCCCGGGTTCGCCTTGATCATTCGGACCGAGGTCTTGCGCAAGGATGCCGTTTCAGTGCTGCTCATGGCAGGTTCCTTTCGATCGTGGAGGATTGGGATGCCGGCAGAAAGGCGCCGGGCGCATAGCGGGTGCCGCCGAACGCGTTGCAGGCAGCGCCGCTGGTTGAGGGGGACAGCTGGATCATGCGCAACATCGCCCGAATATGGAAACGTCCATTACCCAATTAGACGATCAGCGAAGCATGCGCAGGGCCTGCTGCGCCGCCGCCAGCATCTTTGCGCGATCCTGTCCGAGTTTGCCGATAACCCGAAAGCCCTGCAGCAAGGCAAGCAGGGTCTGGGCCATGACATCCGCATCGATCTCGGCGGAAACAGAGCCGTCGGCCTGACCGATCCGGAGCAGGCTTCTTAACGTGGTCTCGACGCGGCGCAGGGCAACCGCCACGCGACCGGCCATTTCGTCGTCATAGCGGGCAAGTTCCATGGTGCTACCCGCGACGAGACAGCCACTCCGTCCTTCTGCGCCATGCGAAGTCTCGGCATAGAAGCGAAGCATGGAAGCGAGCTTGTCCAGCCCGGTCGTCTCGCGCTTCAGCAACGGCTGCAGCTGGGCAGTGCGAAGTTCGATGTAGCGATCGAACGCCGCCAGAAAGATCGCCCGCTTGTCGCTGAAGGCCTTGTAGATGCTGCCGGTGGTCAGGTTCATGGCGGTGCCGAGATCGCTCATCGACGCCGCCTGGTAGCCGCGCTCGCGAAACACGAGCAGTGCGCCATCGAGTGCGGCGTCCATGTCGAATTCCCTGGGACGCCCCACGGCACGACGGGATGGAATAGGAGTGGATAGCGACGGCATGCCTCCTATTAGGGAACGAACGCTTCCGAATCAAGTCCGAATATTTGGTTGTGGGCGAAAGCATGCCGGTTGGGGAGCCGGCACTTGCCCCCCAGCGCGGCATCTTCGGAGAACGGCAGGCTAGGACCGCGCGTGTTCGACCGCGGCACTCCGGACGAAGTCGATCAGGCCCGGCGCGCGGGACGGGAGCTCCGGTTCGTTGTAGCGCGCAGCCAGGAGCCCGCGGCAGAGCATCCCGTTGAACTCCATGTTCACCACGATGGTGCGCAGGCTCGAGAGATGCGCGCCGAAGCGCTCCGGATCGATCGGGCCGCCATTGACGTCGACGAAAGCGGGCGCATCCGGACCGTCGTTCCCGGCCAGTGACCGGCGGTCGAGGTAGCGCTCAACCTCCTCCGGCCAGGGCAGGGCGTGCAGCCCGGCCATGGTGAGCGCCAGCAACCGGCCGGTGCTCCAGTCGGCCCGCTGCAACTGCTCGATCAGCGCGAGCTGCCGCCGACCGAACGCCTTGCGGGCAAACAGCTCGCGTATGGTATCCAACGACTGCCCGTCGGCCTCGGCGCCGAACGCGTCACGAAACGACCCGCCGTCGGCGATCGTACTGTTGATCTGCTCGGCGAACATATGCTCGTCCAGGGTCAGCCGGACCTGGGCAACCCAGGGCAGGGCAAGCACGGCGTCGCGCATGTCCTCGGCCATGATCCAGGCGAAGTTGGCGCTGCACCAGTAGGTCGGCAGTCGGTATCCGATCGACACGATACTCCTGTCGTCGATCGTCACGGCCGTGACGAAGCCGAGCGAGATCACAGACTCGTCCAGTTCCGGATCGGTCACCCGGTCCAGCCGGGCGATGATGTCGGCATTGCGGGGATCGTTCGGATCGGCATGCAGCATCGCGGTTACTCCGCCGCCATCGAAGCCGATGCATCGGCGGCATGGAACTCGCGGCTGTCGCGGAACACCGCCTTCTTGGCTTCGACATCGACATCGTAGAGCCGCGCCATGTTGAGCCCGAGGATCTTGCGCTTGCTCTCCAGGGTGAAGTTCACGCCCTTCTCCCGCGCGACCGCTTCCGGCAGCTCGAACGCGGCGAACTTCTCGACCAGCCACTTCGGCGACCAGATCCCGTAGTCGCTGCCGTAGCAGATCTTGTCCTCGCCGATCCAGAACAGCAGCTCGCCGAGGATATGCGCGAAATATTCGGGCCGCTTGTGGATGAACGGCAACGCCACCGCCAGGCCGGCATAGACATTGGTTTCCTGCGTGGCGATCCAGCAGAAATCGTCCAGACGCGGCAGGCCGCAATGCTCGACGATGAAGTTGAGGTCCTGGAAGGTCGTGGCCACGTCGTCCACGTCCGCGACATCGAACGCATCGCGATTGAGCGGCAGGATGGTCGGGCCCTTGTGCACGTGGATGTTCCTGACGCCCATCGATCGCGCCAGTTCGAGATAGCGGATGCACCACGGGTCGGTCAGCTTCCAGCCCTTGCTGTCGCCTTTCCACTCTCCGGTATACAGCTTGACGCCCTTGAGCTTGTACTTCTCGATCTCGGCTGCCAGGGTCTCCAGCCCGGCCTCGCCGTCGCGCGGATCGAACGAGCCGTTGGTGATGAAGCGCTCCGGATGCGCCTTCTGCAGTTCGTAGTTCCGCTCGATGGTGTTAAAGCCGGTCTTGTAGAATTCCTTGAGGTTGGTGGTCTGCACCACCGCCATGTCGTCATGTCCCGACACGAACAGATCGTCGTACAGCGCTTTTTCGCCGTAATGGTAGAACTTCTCCCGTGGCCACAGATACTCGTCCGGGCTCATCTGGTGGTAGCCGTAGAAGCAGTCGATGAACTGCCTTCCGTGGACGTTCTTCTGGTTCTCGACCGAGGCATCCCAGTTGTGGATATGCCCGTCGAGGACGAACAACTCTTCGCCGTTCGGCATCTTGTACATCAGCGTTCCTCCGATTTCGTGTCGTGCTCAGGCGAACTGGATGCCGCCATCGATCATCACCGATTGCCCGGTCATGTAGTCGCTGTCCGGCGACGCCAGGTAGGATACGAACTTGGCGACATCCTCGGGCACCGAGACGCGTCCGAGATGGATCGATTCCGCATATTTGCGTAAGGCGCCGCCACGCTGGATGCCTTCCTCCTCGGACAGCTTCTCGTCGATCAGGTCCCACATCGCGGTGCCGACGATACCGGGGCAGTAGGCGTTCACCGTGATGTTGTGCTTCGCCCACTCCATCGCGGCCGCCTGGGTCAGCCCGCGCACGCCCCATTTCGACGCCGAATAGTGGCCGAGCAGCGCGAACGGCCGGTGCGCCACGATCGAGGCCGCACCGATGATCTTGCCGCCGCCGCCCTGCCGGATCATCTGCTGTGCGGCCGTCTTGTAGCACAGGAACATGCCGCGCAGATTGACCGCCATCATGTGGTCCCAGTCATCGACGGACAGGTCCAGCAACGAGACCACCTGCGCGATCCCGGCGTTGGATACCATCACGTTCAGCGCACCGAGTTCGTTGACGACTCCCTGCACCATGTCGCCGACTTCGCCCTCGCTGGAAACGTCGGCGATGAGGCCGGCACTGCGCCGGCCCTTTGCGCGGATCAGGGCGACCACTTCGTCGAGGCCGCTGCGGTTGGCGGCAATGTCGTTCACCGCGACATCGAGCCCGTCATCGGCCAGCCTGAGAGCGATCGCACGGCCGATGCCGCGTCCGGCTCCGGTCACCAGGGCAACGCGGCCATCCTGTCTCTCGACCATGATCTTCTCTCCGTCGGTTTGGTTTGCGGCCACGAGGTCGGTCATGGAATCAGGACCGCGCGACCATGGATGAGGCCGTGATGCAGGTCCTTCAGGGCCTGGTTTGCGTTCTCGAGGCTGTATTGCCGGGTTTTCAGGGAAACCAGGCCGCGATCCGCCAGCGCCATCAGTTCGACCAGCTCGGGATAGGTGCCGACCAGGTTGCCGACGATGGTTTTTTCCGAGGTGATCATGTCGATGGTCGGGATCTCGACTTTCCCGCCATAACCGACGATGTAGTAATATCCGCCGTCGCGGGTCATCGCGAGGCCCTGCGAGACCGAACTGCCTTCGCCGACGAAGTCGATGACCGCTTCGGCACCTTTCCCCTTGGTCAGGTCCTTGATCTGCGCCACCTCGCTTCCGTCCGCGATCACGGCATGATGCGCGCCGCACTCCAGTGCGAGCGTCAGCGCCGCTTCCGACCGGTCTATGACGATGATGTCGGCCGCGCACAGGGCACGCAGCACCTGGATCCCGACATGGCCGAGTCCGCCTGCGCCGATGATGACCGCGAACTGGCCGGGCAGCAGATGCCGCGATGCCTTTTTCGCGGCGCGATACGCGGTCAGCCCGGCATCGGTGTAGGGGGCGACATCCTGCGGTGCGAGCGATGGCGGCAGCTTGATCAGCGCCCGTTCGCCGGAGCGGAGATATTCCGCGTATCCGCCGTCGGCGTTGATGCCGGGAAAGCGGCTTTCCTCGGCGTGCATGTCGTCGCCGCGCCGGCAGGCCAGGCAATGGCCGCTGGTGACCAGCGGATGGCAGATGACGGCATCCCCGACCTTGACCGAGGTCACCGCCCGGCCGATCTCCTCGACCCAGCCGGCGTTCTCGTGCCCCATGATATAGGGAAGCGTCACGTCGGCGTGGTTGCGCCACAACCCTTCGACCACGTGCAGGTCGGTGCGGCAGACACCGGCACCGCCGACCCGGATGATGACGTCGGTCGGGCTTTCGATCTCCGGATCGGGGACCGTCTCGTAGCGCACGAGCTCGTCGCGTTCGAGCGTCTCGTCGTATTGGTGCAGCACGGCTGCCTTCATCGCGAACCTCCTGTGGCGTATCCGACGACGCCTGCAGAATCGTTAGCGCAACTTCCATGCCATCGGCCCGACATGCAGCAGTCCGGCGGGTTCGTGCGACTATGCTGCACTGCAACGTTTCACAACGGAACAGGCATGTTCCGAAACGGAACAGCGTACGTCATGCGGGCTTCCGCGTACCGGATAGCACGCTCATAGTGGCTCCACGAACGAGACTCCGCACAAGCGGTCCCTTTGGAGGACAACTTCCTTGGACGTTCTGGAAAAAGTTGCCGAAGCCCGTTTGCGGCTCGAGAAATACGGCGAGGTGTCGCAGTCCCTGGTCTCGACCGAAATCAGCGCGAGCTGGAATCGCTGCCTCGAGGCGGGCCTCGATCCGAGGCGCTCTCCCGACCTCACCGAACTCGATCTTCCTGCCCTGCGCCATGTCCGCGCCCAGCACGACCAGGTCGCCCGGCTCGCACGCACCGAGATGGAGACGCTGCACGGGCAGATCGCCGGCTCGAATTTCCTGATCGCCTTCGCCGGCCCGGATGGTACCGTGCTCGACGCGATCGGCGACGGCACGTTCCGCGACCAGGCACGCGACCGCGCGCTCGGACCGGGCATGTGCTGGAGCGAGATGCGTCGCGGCACCAACGCGCTCGGCCTGGCGACCGCCCTGCAGCGCCCGGCCTTCGTGCATGGCGCCGAGCATTTCTTCCGTGGCGACAGTGCGCTGACCTGCGTGGCGATCCCGGTATGGGCGCCGGACGGCAGGCTTGCCGGTGTGCTCGACGCGTCGACGCTCTGCAGCACCCGGCAACTGCACACGCGCGCGCTGCTGAGCATGGCGGCCACGCAGATCGAGAACGGGTTGTTCCGCGACGAATTCCGAGACCGCCTGCTGATCGCCTTCCATGGCCGCGAGGAGTTCCTGCACACCTCCGGCGCCGGGTTGCTCGCGCTGTCGTCCGACGGGCACATCTTGGGCGGCAGCCCCCAGGCGCTGGCGATGCTGCACGACCTGCCGCTGACCGCCGGTTGCTCGTTCGGTTCGATCTTCGCCGAGCGCTTCGGCGTCGCGATCGCCGGTCATACCGCCGGCGAGAGCTTCCGGCTGCGCGACCGGTCCGGCTCGGGTTTCGTCGCCATGGTCGCATCCATGCCGGCAATCCGCCACCGCGCGCTGCCGGTGCCGAAGGCGCCGATCGTGCTGGCGTCGTCCGCGCGCCTGTCCTTCGTGGCGCAGGACCCGGCCGTGGCGCGCGCGGTCTCGCTGGCATCGGCCGCTGCCCGGCGCCGGCTGCCGATCCTGATCGGCGGCGAGACCGGAACCGGCAAGGAGGAGCTCGCCCGGGCCGCCCACCTGGCCAGTGGCCGGTCGGGTCGGTTCGTGCCGGTGAACTGCGCCGCGCTGCCCGGGGACCTCGTGGAGGCGGAGCTGTTCGGCTACGCGGAAGGCGCTTTCACCGGAGCCCGCCGCGGTGGTGCCGCCGGTCTCGCGGTCGAAGCCAGTGGCGGCACCCTGTTCCTGGACGAGATCGGCGACATGGATGGCCGTGCCCAGGCGGCGCTGCTGCGGCTGCTCGATGACTGGGTGGTGCGGCCGGTCGGCGGCGGCAGGGGGCAGACGGTGGACGTGCTGCTGATCGCCGCGACCAACGTGTCGCTCGACGAGGCGGTCGCCGAGAAGCGGTTCCGGCGCGACCTGCTGCACCGGCTGGCGGTGGTTCCGGTGCAGCTGCCCCGCCTGGCGGACCGGCAGGATTTTCCCATGATCGCCAGGCATGTGCTGGCGAAGATCGACGCGGCGCTGACCCTCCCGGACGATGCGGTCGCCCTGCTGGCCGCCCAGGACTGGCCAGGCAACATCCGGGAGCTGCGGAACCTGCTGCTGCGGGCGAGCCTGGAGGGCGGCTCCCGGCTCGGGATCGCGCAGCTGCTTCCGTTCCTGCCGAGCCTGACGGTGGCAACTCCGGTTGCGCCGTCCCGCGATCTCAACCTGCAGGTGGCGCAGCGCATCGTCGCCGCCTGCGACCGGCTCGGCGGCAGCATCAGCGAGACCGCCCGGCAGCTTGGCGTGTCGCGCAACCGGGTCTATCGCGCGCTGCGGCGTATCGAACCGAGGGAGGCTTCATGTCCAAGATGATCCACAGCATGATCCGGGTGCGCGACGAGCACCGGTCGCTCGCCTTCTACGAGACCGCACTCGGGCTCACGGTGCGTGACCGCTACGCCATGGACGGCTTCACGCTGATCTACCTGCGCGATGCCGAGGGGACCTTCGAGCTCGAGCTGACGGTCAATGACGACCAGCCCGAGCCCTACGCGTTGGGCAACGGATACGGCCATCTCGCAGTATCCGTGGATGCGCTGGGCGATGAGCATGCGCGGCTGGAAGCGGCCGGCCTGAAGCCGACTACGCTGAAGTCGCTCGACCACGAGGGCGAGACGCTGGCGCAATTCTTTTTCCTGACGGATCCCGACGGCTACAAGATCGAGGTGCTGCAACGCGGCGGCCGCTACCTGTAATCCATACGGCTGGCCGGGCACTCAGGCGCCGAAGATCTCCGCGATAGTCCGCCGTACCGTGGATCTCGACAGCGTCTCACCGATATGAAGCTGGCCCTGTCTGGAAAGATGTCGCCAGAGATCGTCGTCGCGCAGGAGCTTCACCACCTCGTTCGCGAAGGCGGTTTCGTCGTCGGCAACCAGGATGTGCCGGCCGTGCACCAGGCCCATTCCTTCCGCACCGATCGGCGTTGCGACAACCGGAAGTCCGTGTGCCAGGCTCTGTCCGACCTTCCCCTTCATGCCGGCGCCATACCGAAGCGGCGCCACGAAGACGCGATGCCGATCGAGGTGGGGCGTCACATCTGGTACGTAACCGAGCGCCTGGATTCCCGGGCGTTCGCCATAGGCCAGAACATCGTCGCTCATGCTGCTGCCGGCGATGCACAGCTCGACGTCCGGTTCCTGTTCTCGGATCAGCGGCCAGATCCGCTCGACGAACCAGTGGATGCTGTCGATATTCGGCGAATGCAGGAAACTGCCGATGAAGAATAATCCGCGCCGCTGATCCAGGTCCGGCGGAGCGCGCGCCGGCACGTCGAATATGCAGGGCAGCACCTTGACGATCGCCGTCGGCGCCAGGGCGATGACGGCTTCCTGTTCCTGCCGGGTGACCGCGATCGTGACATCGGCTGCCCGTGCGAGTGCCACTTCCTGGTCCCGCGTCCGCCGGGCCTCGGCGTAACGCGCTGCGTCGGCGGTGAGCCCGGCCTGCCGTTCGATCCGCAGGCTGTGGAAATCCACCATGTCGAACGCGATCCGGGCGTCCGGGAAGCGCGCGCGCACGAGCGGCATGAACCGGCCGGCCACGCTCGGATAGGACATGAACGCCCAGTCGATCCTCGTATCGGGCTGGTCGAGATACGCCTGGATTTCTGCTTCGCCGTACAGGATGTGGCGAATATCGAGTGCGCGCAGGGCCCCTTCGTATCGTAGTCTTCCATCCACGGAGGTCAGGGCATCGGGGAGTTCGGAGCGCTCGAGATACGAGCCGAAGGTGAGGCTCCAGCCGGCTTCCCGCAGCAGCTCCAGCAGCGTGAACAACCGCAGCGCGCCGCTCTGCTGATCATAGAGTGGCGGCATATCGGCAATGACGAACATGCTTCCTGCCCGCCGGTTTTTAGCTCTCTTCTTGCGCCGCATCGAATGCCAGACGGTCGAGACCGCGCGCACCGGTGCGGTGATCTTCCATGAACGGGACGCGTGTATCGCGGAAACGATGCGTCGTTGCTCCTGTCCCGCAGCACGCAGGCAACCGATCTCATCGATCATCGCCTGCGCGATCCGGTCCAGTTCCTCGAGGTGAACGAGGCGGTGATCGCCGGATCCGTCGCGGCACTCGCGGATCAGCCGTGCGATCTCCTGCAGACGGAGCGTGTCATCCTTGACGATTGCCGGGTCGGTGATGGTCTTTCCCCGCGTGCAGACTGTCGGGCTAGTGCGTCAGGATGTAGTTCACCGTCAGGTCGATGTCGAAATGGTCGCCCTGCATGTCCGGCGGAACCTCGGGCAGCTTGGCATTGCGGAACATGCCCTGTGTCGAATCATCCAGCGCGAACGAGCTGGACGAGCTGACCAGCCGCACGCTCTTCACATGCCCGTCGCGGTCGATCACCACATGCACGCTCGCCTGGCCGTCCTCGCCCCGCTGGGCGGCATCGGGTGGATAATACAGATGGCGGCGGATCCAGGCGTCGATCTCGTTGCCGTAGTCGTTGCTGACGCCCTTGATGCCGACCGTCGCGAACGGCGTGTTCAGGCGGCCGTTCTTGACCAGCGGCCCCAGCGACATGTCGATCGGCGCATGCGACCCGCCGACCCGGCCGGTGCGGGTGCGTGGCGGGCCGACCTGCGAGAACGACAGATCCATCGGATGCGAGAACGCCGAGCTCGGCGAGCTCTTTGCGGACGAGCGGGCGGTGCGTAGCGGTATCCGCATCGGCTGGCTCTTGGCCGGCTGGTCCTGCGGTTTCTCCGGGGTCGGCGGAGGGGGCGGCGGCAACGGCAGGAATTCCGGGATCTCGATCGGTGGCGGCGGCGGCATCAGGTTGGTGTTGACGGTCGGCTCCTGCGGTGCCGGCGTCGGTGCCGGCGTGGCGGGCGTTTCCGGAGCGGGCTGGGCGGGAGGCGGCGCCTCGTGCGTCGGGGGCGAGCCGCCGCCGAACTCCGGCGACACCGGCTCTCCCTTCATGCCGCTCTGACCATAGACCATCTCGACCGGCTGCTGGTCGCTCGGCGGCGGCAGCTTGGACTGGCGGGCGTAGAGCACCGCGAGCAGCACGAACAGGATCAGGTGCAGGATCGCCGAACCGCCGACGCTGCGCTCGAACGGGGTGCGCTGCGAGCGGATGCCGCCGGACATCGGCACGCCGGCCAGGTCGAGCCGCGCCTGCTGGACCAGGGCGGCCGCGTGCGCGAACGGCGCCGACGGTGCGACCTGCCGCCCGGAGCCGCGCGGCTCGAACGGCAGCAGCGACAGCGCCGAGCGACGGGCGATGGCCTGGCGGTGGGTCGGGAGCGAGACCGGGCGGCGTGGTGCGCGCGGCATCGGATCCTTGGGAGCGGCGCGATCAGCCATGTGGGGTCGGGTCTCTCCGCCTGATCGCCCGCGGCCCTGATTGCTCGCTACGACGTTCTGTGTGCCGACGGTCCCGCCCTGGTCGGCTCCGGCTTCAGGCCGCATTGTGGCAGTTGGCATCCCGCTTCGCCACCACCTGCGTGATCGGATGAACGACGTGTCATCGAAGCGTGTCCCGGCTGCACGTCCGGCACCGGAACAGGCCCCGCGATCGGTCGATGCGGCGCGGCGACACCTGATGGCAGCCGACCCGGACCTGGCCGCGCTGATCCACCGGATCGGGCCCTGCCGGTTGAAGGTCGACCGCAAGCCGGAGCCGTTCGAGAGCCTGGTCCGCGCGATCGCCCACCAGCAACTCCATGCCCGCGCCGCCGGGGCGATCCTGGGACGGCTGGTGGCGCTCGCGCCGGGTGCGGCCTCAGCCCCGGATGCGTTCCCCGCCCCGGACGTCCTGCTGGCGCTGAGCGACGAGGCGGTGCGCGGATGCGGCTTCTCCGGCTCCAAGACCCGGGCCATGCGCGCGGTCTGCGACGCGACCCTCGCCGGCATCGTGCCGACGCGGCGGCAGGCGATGCGCCTGTCGGACGAGGCGCTGATCGAACGGCTGGTCAGCCTGCGGGGCATCGGACGCTGGACCGTGGAGATGCTGCTGATCTTCAGCCTGGGCCGGAAGGACGTGATGCCGGTCGACGATTTCGGCGTGCGCGAAGGCTACCGGCTGATCAAGCGTCTCGAGATGCAGCCCAAGCCCCGGGTACTCGCCGGGATCGCTCAGGCATGGAGCCCGCATCGCTCCGTCGCCGCCTGGTATCTCTGGCGCGCCTCGGACGAGGGCAAGCCGGCCGCGAAGAGGCCTAGACCGGCCAAGGCTTATAAAGCGACCGGCTGAGACCGGCTTGAAGCCAGGACGCGCCGATCTTGGAAACGCCCTGGTCAAGCCTCGACACGCTCTCGGCCGCAACGCGACGATAAGCAACAGGGCCTTGTCGGCAGCGGCTTCTACATCAGCGACAGCTCCATGGCTCATACACAGCGTGCGGTTGGCCTCTTTGGTTCGCGTCCGAAACAGAATGTCTATCGCACGGCCGGGTTTAGCTCTTACGGGCCGCTACGACCGGGGCATACGCATAAGTTGGCCGGCAATCAGCAACACGATAATTAGAGCCACCCCGATCGGCACGGTCCAGAGGATGATCCTGCGGGCCACGTAGCGCCGCGTCCCTCGATCGCCATCCGGCAGCAGCAGCGCCCATGCAAAGAGGAGAGCAAGGCCGACGACCTTGGTGACCATGTCCCCGGACGTGAGCCCGAGGATCTCCGCACCGATCGCAGCATAGCCCAGGGCCCCGACATACAGTCGTCTCAACGGAGTTTGCGGCGCTGGCTCTCGAATTGATATCTGTGCCATGTGCGGACCTTGTCGATATCGTCGATGGGGTTGGTCGTCGGGATCACGTGCTGCAGCAACGCCGAGCCAGCCGCGACGGCAATGCTCTTGGTAATCGCCGGGCCGCCAAGCGCCGCAATAGCGGTTCCAGCAAGGGCTTCTTCTGGGACCAAAAGGGTGACGCCCGCACCGACGGCAAGCGTGCCGATTGCCGAAAGAATATACCCGACAGTGTCGCGTATTACCGAGGGCGGCGTGTAATCGGCACTGTCAACCTGGCCGCCAAAAAGCATCTGGCAATGCTCCTGCCATTGCTGCTGAGTAAGACAGAACGGATAGTCCCCGGGTGCGCGCAGCATGGCATGCTTGGTCTGGATCACCGACTGCGCATAGATCGACCATGGCCTGCGCCGCGCGATGCTGTCGAGTGCGGCGTTGAACCATTGGCGGTAGGCTGGCGATGCCCAGCGGTAGAGAGTCAGACCGACCCAGAAGCCTCGCAAGGCGACCGCGTCCGGCGCGGGCGTGATCCGCACAGCGATGCCACCGATACCCCAGTCGGATTGACGCAGAATGAGGTCGAGGTTCGCGTCGTTCAGCGCGGTCATATGGCCTGTTTCCGTTTTCCTGAACTAGCATTAGCTTCTGGTAGAGAGCGTCGCCTAATCTCCGCAAAACTGCACGTTAATGAGTCAGGTCGCAATTTTACACCGCTGGAAGCCGCGCCGACCCCCCTAGAACGACACAGCTTGATGCGGTCGTTGCGTCGCTTTCCATGCGAGACAGCTGCTTGAAAAACGCTGCATCGCTGGCGATTGCCGGCTGAAGTGTCATGGCAACGGTGAGGCGACGACCAGCCTAGCCCGGAAACGCCGCGGTGAAATCCTCGACCAGTTGCAGGAAGCGGGCAGGGTTCTCGACATGCAGCCAGTGCCCGGCCTTCTCGATCACCTCGAAGCCGTGGTTCGGGAACAGCCGTCGCATCGCCGGATGGTCCTCGGCGCGGATGTACGGGGACGTCTCGCCGGCAAGGAACAGGGTCGGCCCGTCATAGCTGTGCCCCTCGGGGATGTAGGGCCAGCCTTCGATGTTGGTCATCGAGTCCACGATCTCGGCCAGCCCGATCACCCAGCCCGGGTTCTCGCCCAGGCGCAGGTTCTGCAGCATCAGGTTGCGGATGTCCGCATCTTGTATCGCCTCCAGCAGCATCTCGTCGGCGGCGGCGCGGTTCAGGTAGGACGGGAACTCGATCCGCAGCATCGCCTCGCCGAGCGTGAAGCTGCCATGCCCGGTCCGCGCCGGCGGGATGTCGGCGATCAGCAGGCTGCTCACCGCCTCGGGCCGGCTCAGTGCCAGGGTCATCGCCGCCTTGCCGCCCATCGAGTGTCCGACCAGCGTGGCCGGTAGCGCGTCGTGCTCGGCCAGCGTCTCCATCAGGTCGAACGCCATGCTGGTGTAGTCCATCTGGCCGTGCGGACTGTCGCCGTGGTTGCGCAGGTCGATGGCCAGGGTGCGCCGGGTGACCGCCAGCCGGCGCTGGAAATAACCGAGATTGCGTGCCCGCCCGAACAGGCCGTGCAGCAGGACGATCGGTGGCAGCGTGCGGCTGTTCGGACCCTCGGTGTCGGGTCCGCGCGAGACGACGTTCAGCTTCACACGTTGACGTCCATCGAGTGGTCCTTGGATGCGGGATCGGAGAGGCTGAGGATGATCTTGCCGGCGTGGCTGCCGCTCTCCATCAGCGTATGGGCTTGTGCCGCCTCCGTGAAGGGCAACACCTTGTGGATCAGCGGCCGCACCGTGCCCGCATCCAGCAGCGGCCACACGTTCTGCCGCAGCGCCTCGGCGATCTCCGCCTTGAACGCGGCGGTCCGGGGACGCATCGTGGTGCCGGTCAGGGTGAGGCGGCCGCTCATGATCCGGGCGAGGTCGAGTGTGTCCGCCTTGGCTCCGCCCTGCACCGCCACCAGCACCAGCCGGCCGAGATCCGCCAGGCTGGCAAGGTTCCGCGACAAATAGGGCGCCCCCATGAGGTCGAGGACCACGTCCACCCCCCGCTTGCCGGTGAGGGTGGCGATACGCTCGGCGAAATCCTCGTCGCGGTAGTTGATCGCGGCCTCGGCACCGAGTTCGAGGCACAGGGCGCATTTCGCGGCCGAACCGGCGGTGGCGAACACCCGCGCCCCGAAGCTGCGTGCGAACTGGATCGCGGTCGAGCCGATGCCGCTGGTGCCGCCATGCACCAGCACGGTTTCCCCGGCGGCCAGGTGGCCGGTGCGGAACAGGTTCGACCAGACGGTGAAGTAGGTTTCCGGCAGCGCCGCCGCACGGACCGCATCGTAGCCTTCCGGCCAGGGCAGGCACTGCAACGCCGGGGCCACGCAGTATTCGGCATAGCCGCCGCCATTGACCAGCGCACACACGCGGTCGCCGACCTGGACCGGATCCAGCCCGGCACCATCCGCCGACGGCACGACCGCCACGACGATCCCGGCGATTTCGAGCCCGAGTACCGGGCTCGCACCCTGGGGAGGCGGATAGGCGCCTGCGCGCTGCATCACGTCCGGTCGATTGACCCCGGCCGCCATGACACGAACCAGGACCTCGCCCGGACGCGGGGACGGCAGGCTGCCGGTCTCGACCCGGAGCGTGTCCGGCGGTCCGCCGGCGGCATCGTGGGCGATGTAGCGCATCGTGGAAGGTAGGGTCACGGCCTGTTCAGCTCCGGCTTCGGTGGTTGGCTGGTCGCGAGGTCGGTCGACCCGGTTGGACCGAGACCGAAACTGTCCCGTCCCGGACGGCTTGTCACCACACCGGCGCACCAGATGCTCACGGATCATGAAGGAGACCGTCATGCGGCATGTCCAGGACCGCAACCGCTTGCCCCGTGGCGACGCGTCGGCGAGCGGCCAGGAACCACCACCGCCGCCGATGCCCGATCACGATCCCGACGGTCCGCCGCCGCTCGGCGATCCGCCGATGCCGATCCCGGTGCCGCCATCCCCGGGCCCACCGCCGATGCAGGTTCTCGGCAGGGCGATGCAGGAAAGTCGCGCCTGACCGCATTCGGTCGGTGGCTGGTCCCGCAGGCCAGAGAACCGTTGCACTGACCGGGTACACTCTTCAAAAGTCGCAGGGGCAGCCGCACGACATCAGGCGGTGCCTCGCGAGGCTGTCCCGGTGTCCGGTTCTCCACCCCTGGTCCCATCCACCGCCATTCCGGGCGAACGCACGGGTCGGAGCGATCCGGCCGCGGGCAAGATCGACCTGTTGACCAGTCCATCGGCGCCGCATCTTCCGGACAGCCGGCAGGCCGCATTGCGCGCCGGGATCGCGTCCCAGGGAGCCGCCGTCAAGGGCTGGGTGCTGCATGCGCCGCTGACCCTCCGTGCGCTCGTCCGCACCGACGAGATCTGGCTGGCGGTGCTGGCCGCCTTCACCGGAGTCCTCGGCGGCCTGCTCGTGGTCGTCATCAACTCGATCACGCTGCTGATGCATCGCGTGCTGTTCGCGCTCGACAATGACGGGCGCCTGTCGGGGCTGGGCCAGCTCGATCCGGTGCGTGCGGTCCTGGTGCCCACCATCGGCGGGCTGGTGCTCGGGTTGCTCGGGTTGCTGCTGGTGCGATACGTGCCGGGCCGCCCGGTCGATCCGATCGAGGCGAACGCGATCTATGGCGGCCGCATGTCGATGCGCGACAGCCTGGTCGTGATGGTCCAGACGATCCTGTCCAATGGCGTCGGCGCGTCGATCGGGCTGGAAGCCGGCTACACCCAGATCGGCTCGGCGCTGGCATCGAAGCTCGGCCGCTCGTTCCGGGTCAGGCGGCAGGATCTGCGCGTGCTGGTCGGGTGCGGGGCGGCCGGCGCGATCGGTGCCGCCTTCGATGCGCCGATCGCCGGCGCGTTCTACGCGTTCGAACTGGTGATCGGCACCTATTCGCTGGTCAACCTGGCCCCGGTCACGCTGGCCTCGATCTGCGCCATCCTGGTGACCCACGTGCTGGGCAGTGCGGCCCCGTCGCTGCAGATCGAAGTGCCCGTCGCGATCGGCGGCACCGACTACCTGCCGATCCTCGCACTCGGGGTGATCTCGGCGCTGGTCGGCATCGCCATCATGCGTGCGGTCACGCTGTCGGAAAGCATGTTCCGGCGGTCGGCGCTGCCGGTCTGGCTCCGGCCGGCGGTCGGCGGGCTGATCGTCGGGCTGATGGCGCTGATCACGCCCGCGGTGATGTCCTCGGGTCACATGGCGATGCGGCTCGGCCTCGATGCGCAGTTCGGGATGCAGCAGGTGGCGGTGATGCTGGTGCTGAAGGCGGTGGCATCGGCCGTGTCGATCGGCTCCGGATTCCGCGGCGGCCTGTTCTTCGCGTCGCTGTTCCTGGGGGTGCTCACCGGCACCCTGTTCGGCGACCTGCTGGCGCTGGTGACCTCCAACCCGCTATCGCCGGTGATCTGCGCGCTGATCAGCATGAGCGCACTCGCGGTCGCGGTGGTCGGCGGCCCGTTGACCATGGTGTTCCTGGCCCTGGAATCGACCGGCAGCCTGCCGCTGACCAGCGCGGTGCTGGCAGCGTCGGTGGTGTCCTCGCTGACCGTGCGCCGGACCTTCGGCTATTCGTTCGCCACCTGGCGCTTCCACCTGCGGGGCGAAAGCATCCGCAGCGCGGTCGATATCGGCTGGATGCGCAACCTCACCGTCGGACGGATGATGCGGCGCGAGGTGCGCACCATCCGCCGCGACACCTCGCTGGCGGCGGTGCGTCGCGACTACCCGCTCGGTTCGGCCCACCGGATCATCCTGGTCGACGAGGCCGGCGCCTATGCCGGGCTGGTGCTGGTGCCGGAACTGCACGGCTCGGAGGAAGACGTCACCCGGCTCGACCAGCTCGTGCATTACCCGAATGTCATGCTGCTGCCCCAGATGACGGTGAAGGAAGCGGTCGCCCTGTTCGAATCGGCGGAAGCGGACGCACTCGTGGTGGTGGACGACGCGAACACGCGGCAGGTGCTGGGCGAGCTGACCGAGCAGTACGCGCTGCGGCGCTACACCGAGGAACTGGATCGCACCCGGCGGGAGCTGTCCGGCGAGCGGTGATTTCGCTCGCCGGGATGCCGTCAGACCGGCAGGAACCGTGACCGGATCCCCAACTTGGCGGCCAGGTGGCTGAAGCGCCCGGCGATCTGCAGAAAGACGTCGCGCCGTACCGCGTAGAGGACCACCGGATACAGGATCCCGCTCAGTGCCGTGATGACCACGACGCGAGCCATGTTGGATTGCGAGATCAGCGGCAGAAGCGATGCCCCGTAGGCGATCAGCGTCGTACTTCCGGCCAGGAGCAACGGCACCAGATACAGCTCGAGAACCTGGCCGATGCGAACGCCGCCCTCGCGCAGGATCAGGATCGAGCAGATCGGCGGATAGATCGTGTAGTAGACCACCACAGCAGCGGCCACGCCGATCGCGCCGTCGATCTTCCCACCCAGGATCACCGCACCGAAGAACAAGGGTGCCGAGATCGACGCATAGATCAGTGCACGGCCGAACTCCCGGCGTGCGCTCAGGAGCGCGCCGGTGATCCAGGATACCGCATCGAATGGCAGACCGATGCTGAGCAGTTGGACGATCGGGATCGCAGCCAGCCAGCGCTTGCCGAACAGCAATTCCAGACCGGGGCCGGCCAATGCCGCCTGCAGGAAGCAGAACGGTACTACGAGATAGGACAGCAACCGCGAGGCGCGCAGGGCGGCCTCGGCCTGGCGTGCCGGGTCGCTGCGAAGCTGCGCCAACGCCGGAAACAACACGTTGGTGAAATTACCGGCCAGCATACGGACCGGCTGCACTGAAAACCGGAACGCGAAGTAATAAAGACCGACGACATTATGCGAGGCGATCAATCCCAGCACGATGTAGTCGCCCTGGTTGACGAACTCGACGATGGTGCGCGAGGCAAACACGATACTGCTGTTGCCGAGCATGTACCAGAGCTGTATCGGCCGGAACCGACGCCAGATGACCGGTGGTGCCTTCCAGCAGAACAGGACCGCCTTGATCAGCGCCAGGATCGGCACCGGAATTACGAAGCTGTATGCGCCCAGTCCAGCCCAGGCGAGGATGATGGTGCCGAACTGCAGCGCTGCGATCTCGAACGTGTTGTAGGCTGCGAGAAACCGGAAGTTCATCGCGAGCCTGAGCTGAACCATCGGCACGTTCGCCAGAGTCCGGATCGGCATCGCGAGTGCCAGGATAACGATCAAGCCGACGATGCTGTGACTGTGGTAGATCTCGGCGGCGAAAGGCGCAGCCACCATCATCACCACCATTCCGATGATGCCGAGCGTCAGGCTGATCCAGAAGGCTGGAGCAGACCACATCCGCATGGTCCGCTGCCGCTGAAGCAACACGTCGTCCACGCCGAAGCTGACCAGTACCTGGGCGATGCTGGTGACCGTGTTGGCGAGCCCGATGATGCCGAAATCCGCCGGCATCAGCAGCGCGGCCAGGAACAGCTGGGAGACGAACCCTAACACGCGGGCGCTCAGGCTCTGGGCGATCAGCCAGATGACACCGCTGGTCGCTGCACGACCGAGACTCGTCTGACCCGGAACCGTTTTCGTCACGCTTGCGTCATCATGTGCTGCTCTCGTTATTTCTCTGTGTCGTCGATCGACCGTTCATCACCTTAAACGTCGGCCAGTGCGAACGTTTCAGGCCGGGTGGGCCGACCGCGCGTAGCGTAGCACTTCCTCGAACGCGACAACGATGTGGTAGAAGGTGCTGGCGGGTACGACGTCGGACGTCTGCCGTCCGGCCTGGTCGAACTGGTCGATCCACAAGCCTTGTGTTCCGGTCGCGAAGTAGGTGTCGAGGACAGCGAGGCTCAGCCGGGCTGCAGCATCGTGCTGGCCATTGACGAGGCAGCTCTTGATCAGTTCGGTTTGCGGCCAGATGCGGCGGCTCGGTCGCGTCTGGTGTCCGGACCGGTCGCACTCGTCGACGGCATAGCCCTCGCTACCGAGCCCATGCGCCAATCCCCAGCGATGCAGCGCGCCGGCCTCTTCGATCAGGTCGCGTCCATCAAATCCCGCAAGACGGTAGAGCAGCCAGGACCATTCGAAATGATGTCCCGGCTCGACGATCTCACCCATGGGCGGCGGCGCCAGCTGGAACCCGGCCGTGAAGAACTCCCCCAGGATCCCGCTCGCCCGGTCGAACAGGGAGGCCGCGAACACATCGGCAATCCGGTTTGCCCGGTCGAGAAACTGTTGTTCGCCGGTCAGCTCGAACCAGGCCAGTAACGCCTCGAGCAGGTGCATGTGGGGGTTGGACCGGCGCGGCAGGCTGGCCGGCACCCCTTCGCGGACGCTGCCATCGCTCGGCTCGGTCAGGGATGTATCGATGAATGCCAGGGTGTGGTCGGCGAGCTGTCGCGCGTTCGGCAGGCCGGCACGCGCAGCACCATGAAGTCCGAACAGGAGGAAGGCCTGGTCGTACGTGTCGCGAAGGGTGTCTTGTGGCGAGCCGTCGGGGCCCAGCAGATGGATCCAGCCGGGCTGTGCATCGATCCCCCAGCCATACGTCTCGATCGACGCGAGCGCGTGGCGGAGGCGGGGAAGTGCCGCCGCATGCCCGGCTTCAACGGCTCGCGAGAAGGTATAGAGCTGGCGTCCCTGCACCCGCATGCGACGCGATACGATCTCGTCGGGCTGGCCGGAAAAATCCAGCTGTTCGTAGAACAACCCCTTCGGATCGAGCCCGCGGTCGATCCAGAGCGGCCAGGCATGTGAAAACCAGACCTCGATACGATCTGCTGCCTGCTTGAGTAACTCGCTAGCTGCCATGCGTCGCCGCTCCGCCTGATATGATATCCGCACTGCGGTCCGCGGACACTGGCGTGGCCCGGGCCATTACCGTCCCGTCGGTTCGAAAAAGCCCTATCTTGATATCCCGCAGCCGCGGCACTGGCCAGCTTTCGATCCTGGTCCGAAGAGGGAACAGATTGGGAACCCGCGCCAGCTGTCATTCGCCCTTGTTTCCAGCCGAAACGCGTCGAAATTTTGGCACGTTAACAAAGACCGGCGTGACTGAAGCGAGCCGCGGCAACCAGCCGCACCCGCGTCGCTCTCCCAATCGGGGGGCCTCAGCCTTTCTTCAACAGCTTCCTGAATGAACGGCTTAGTTGATACGCCCAGTTCATCACGGCGAGACCGTTCGAAAGCCGAACGACCGACACTTCACTTGTCGAATAATGCGCCGCGAAGAAGCTCTTATGTCCATCGCTCGGCACGATACTGTAATCCAGGCAAATAGCCGCCTCGTTCCTGATGATCTTGCACGGAAACTCGTTGATGATCGGCATGATCGTAAGGGTATACATGAGCGGGCCTGTAAGACGCATGACCCCGACCTTGCCGGTCCCGTGCATCCAGGGTCGGTACGAGTGGATACCTTCGAAGATTGCAACGAGGACTGCGTGCAGGAAGGGATGTCCAGGGGCGGCAATGACGTGCCATTGCTGCAGTTCACCGCCAGGAAATTGAGCGACCTGAGGTTTCAGGCCAAATCCCTCGTATCTCTCCCCCTTCTGGTTGCTCCATTGAGAGGCAATAAAATGCTCGTCACCATGAATAACCTCGTCGATCGGACACGAGAAGCTGCTTTTGATGTCGAGGTAGATCCCGCCGATCTTGTAGATGACAAGATATCGAAACAGGTCGGCTCGCGCCGCGCCATAGGTCGGATCGATCCGCAGATAGGCTGCCAGGACTCCATCGCCGTATTGGCTGAGAATGAACGCCTCGACGGCCTCGTCATCGTAGAACCGATGCTCCCACCCAGGGTTCTTTTCCTGAAGCGCAGTCACGTTCTGCTGAAGCGCCGCTGGCAACTCGCGGGTACCAAAGGTCTGGTGAATGATCCTTGGAATCGTTGTGCCGATCGGAACGTTTCCAAGCAGATGGCTAAAGCGTGATTGTATCATCGTTCCTCGCAACAAAGATGAAAATCGGCTCGCTATTTCATCGTTCGATTCTAGTGCGGTTCTGCCGCAAGGCCCAATTTCGCCGAAAGCTATACCTAACCGCGCTTACCGCCGTATTAGTTTCTTGATCCTGTTCTTGACAGCATCCGAGACGGCAATCCGAAATACGATGCGCCCAACCAGTCTGGGCCACTGACGGCGCGGAACAAGACGGAAGGCGTCCTTGATCCTGCCCTCTATAGCCATCCGGATTCCGGCCGACAGAATTCCCTCCTCGTAAGTGTCATAGAACCGTCGTGATCCGACGTCCCCGTCTCTCTGGGGAACGGAGAGAATATAATCTACATCCGATGGTGATGGCTCGAATGGCCGGTAGTAACAAGTTTCGACAAGTTTCGCGGCCATCGAGGAGAAGAACCACGGCCTTTCATCTTCTCTCATGATGGGCTCGACGACACGATACAGGTCGATCAATTCATTCTTGGAGTCGATACTCGTCTGCAGCTCTCGCGTGAATTCCACATCAGGGAGATTGCTGCGTGTCCGCTGCGCCGATAGGGCAGAAAGCTGCGTCCAGGCCGACATGCGGCGACCGGAAACGATCGACTGTGATGAAATCGAGTCGGCATGAATCCTGTAATCGCCAAGCACTTCCGGCATGATATGGAGTTTTCCAAACTTCATCATGCGCCAATAGAGATCCGTATCCTCCGCCACCGTAAGCAGTCGATATCCGCCCGCTGCCAGGAATGTAGCTCTGCGCATCATCAGAAGTGGCTGCAGGATATAGGGCTCGTTCGCCGGTAGAGCCGCATCATCTACGAGCGCCATATCCTTGGCGCGCGTCGTAGTGCCGATGGGCTTGCCGCCCTCGTCGATATGACGGGCCAGGGCACTGACCGCTACGCAATCCTCATTGGCGAGGAGGTAGGCCCGTTCCATCTCGAACCGGTGTGGATACGAGATGTCATCGCCATCATGGCGGGCGACGAGCGGAGCGGTGCATAACAGCATGCCGGCGTTTACAGCCGCGACGATGCCGGCATTCTGCTGATACTGGTACAGGATGCGCGGGTCATTTTCCTGCGCCTTTGAAATGATCGCCCTGGTATCGTCGGTAGAGCCGTCATCGATAATGATGATCCGGATATCGTCGATCGTCTGGTTCTGAATGCTCGTCAGTGTTTCATCCAGATACTTTCCGGCATTAAATACCGACATGACCACGTCTATTTCAGCCACAGAAAATCTCCTCGCGACGTGTCACACTTCGATGTAGGTGCCGCACCTGGCTCCTGTGCCTGGTAATCGTCGCGTAAACGAGCCCACGTCCGGCGAGGGCGATGCGGACGTCGCGTACCGTTGGCGTCCGCGTGGTGGCCAGCTTATTCGGCAGCGACCGGGCCGAAACACAGGCTGGCATCGCCACATCCATCATCGGCGTCATGGAATATCCTTTGCGTCGATCTGTCTCGGCCCTGCTGATCTCCAGGACGTCTCGTGGGTTGGGTCCCGCAAACCGTTTACCATGCGGAAATGCCTGGTCGCAAAACCCTCAGGAGTGGCATTGCCATCCTTTGCAAATCACGCTGTCGAACGGTCATGGGCAAAGGTGCGTGAAACGGATCTCGACACCTTTGCAGTCCGTGACCACCTTAACGTGATCCAGAGCGTCAGGATGCGGCTCGCTGTAAGACGGCGTGAAGAGCTTGGCGACCGACCTGAGTACGGATACGAAGCCCTGACCCCGCGATGCCCTGGCCCGGCCGGGCAGCTAAAGCTCGATCCCGAGCTTCGGCGCCGCCCAGCTCACCGCAAGATACAGCACCACCGTCAGCAGGCAGCCCAGCAGCAACGCCGGGTAGAACGGCATCCCCGCGCGCAGCAGGGCCGGGATCAGCAGGAACATCGGCAGCGACGGGACCACGTACCAGAACGTCGCGCCGACATGGGCCTCCATGCGGGCGCGGTCGTGGGTGTCGCGCCAGAGCCAGATCATGCCGAGCACAGAGATCAACGGCAGCGAGGCGACCAGCGCCCCGACCGAGGGGCTCCGCCGGGCAATGGTGGAGACCGCGGCGATCAGCAGGCCGGACAGCACCGCCTTGAGGATGAAGTAGATCATCGCCCGGTCCCGGCTTCCCATCGAGCCCGGTCGAGCACCAGCTCGTATTCATGGGCAGGCGCACCATCGAAGACGTCGCCGTCCTCGGTGCGGCCGACGATCTCGAAGCCGAGCCCGGCCAGCAGCATCAGCGACGCATCGTTGCGGGTATCGACGATCGCGTCCGCCTGCTGGCATCGGTAGCGGTCGAACAGGCAGCCGAGCATGCCGGTAATGGCCTCGGTGGCGATGCCCTGCCGCCAGAACGGCGGAAAGATCATGTAGCCGATCAGCGCGGTTCCGGTATCGCCACCGTCGGCCAGCGTCGCCTGCACGAGCCCGAGGCAGCGTCCGTCGATGTCGCGACGGATGATCCAGTTGCACCAGAGATCGGCACCGTCCGGGGATCGGCCGGTGGCGATCTGCCGGTAGCGCGCCTGCAACTCGTCGAGGTCGGCAGGCGGCTGGTCCGCCATGAAGCGATAGAGGGCGGGGTCGGCGAGGCCCTCGAACATCTCGTCCGCATGTCCGACGCGGAGAGGTTCCAGCGTCAGCCGGACGGTCCGTAGTGGCGGGGGAAAGCGTGGCGGGGAGGGCGGCAGGGATTTGTCCCGGACCGGAGGGAAGGGCGCCGCCAGGCCGATCGGCCCGGGGCGCCCCATGATTCAGGCCCGGTCGGTCAGACCGAGTAGTACATCTCGAACTCGACCGGGTGCGGGGTCTGCTCGAAGCGATAGACTTCCTGCCACTTGATCTCGCAGTAGCTCTCGATCTGGTCGACGGTGAACACGTTGCCGGCCAGCAGGAACTCGTGGTCGGCCTCGACCGCCTTCAACGCCTCGCGCAGCGAGCCGCAGACGGTCGGGATCTCCCTCAGCTCGTCGGGCGGCAGGTCGTACAGGTCCTTGTCCATCGCCTCGCCGGGATGGATCTTGTTCTTGATGCCGTCCAGGCCGGCCATCAGCATCGCCGAGAAGGCGAGATACGGGTTGGCGGTCGCATCCGGGAACCGGACCTCGATGCGCTTCGCCTTCGGGCTGGTCGCATACGGGATGCGGCAGGAGGCGGAGCGGTTGCGCGCCGAATAGGCGAGCAGCACCGGCGCCTCGAAGCCCGGGATCAGGCGCTTGTAGGAGTTGGTCGACGGGTTGGTGAAGGCGTTCAGCGCCTTGGCGTGCTTGATGATGCCGCCGATATAATAGAGCGCCGTGTCGGACAGGTCGGCATAGCCGTTGCCGGCCATGACCGGCTTGCCGTCCTTCCAGATCGACTGGTGCACGTGCATGCCGGAGCCGTTGTCGCCGAACACCGGCTTCGGCATGAAGGTCGCCGTCTTGCCGTACGAGTGCGCGACGTTGTGCACGCAGTATTTGTAGATCTGCATGTAGTCGGCTGCCTTGAGCAGCGTGGTGAACTTGGTGCCGAGCTCGTGCTGCGACTGCGCCACCTCGTGATGGTGCTTCTCGATCGGCAGGCCCATCTCGCCCATCGTCGAAAGCATCTCGGCGCGCAAATCGTTCTCGCTGTCGACCGGGGCCACCGGGAAGTAGCCGCCCTTGACGGTCGGGCGATGGCCCATGTTGCCTTCCGGGTAGTCCTTCAGCGAGGCGCCGGGGCCTTCGATGCTGTCGAGCTGGTAGGAGGAGTAGTTCGGGCCGACGCCGAACTTCACGCTGTCGAAGATGAAGAACTCGGCCTCGGGGCCAAAGAACGCGGTGTCGCCGATGCCGGTCGATTTCAGGTACTGCTCGGCGAGCTTGCAGGTGCCGCGCGGGTCGCGGTTGTAGAGCTGGCCGGTCGAGGGCTCGATGATGTCGCAGAACAGGATCATCTGCGGCTTGGCCGAGAACGGGTCCATCACCGCGCTGTCGGGATCCGGCATCAGGATCATGTCGCTCTCGTTGATCGCCTTCCAGCCGGCGATCGACGATCCGTCGAACATGAAGCCGTCACGGAACACGTCTTCCTCGATGGTCGAGACATGCTGGGTGGTGTGGTGCCACTTGCCCTTGGGGTCGGTGAACCGCAGGTCGACATACTCGACCGAATGCTCCTGCAACAGCTCCATCACCTTGGCGACGTTGCTGGAGAGGGGCGTGGGCTCCGCACCGGAATGAGAAGATTTCTTGGCCATCCGTTGACACTCTGCTGTTTGGGACAGCCGCATGGTGCGGCCGGCTCGCTTCGAGAAACTGGTTGGTGCCGGACCGTGACTGGATCGCGTGGTCCGGGTGGGCCTGGATGAAGTCGTTCAGCGGAACGAGGCGAGGGGATCCGCCTGAACCGGGAAATCAGTTAGATCGCATCCTCGCCGCGTTCGCCGGTGCGGATGCGCACCACCTCCTCAAGGCTGGAGACGAAGATCTTGCCGTCGCCGATGCGGCCGGTGCGGGCCGCCTCGACGATCGCCTCGACGGCGCGTTCGGCGATCCGGTCGTCGCAGACCACCTCGATTTTTACCTTGGGCAGGAAATCGACCACGTATTCGGCGCCGCGATACAGCTCGGTATGGCCCTTCTGGCGGCCAAACCCCTTCGCCTCGGTGACGGTGATCCCCTGCAACCCGATCTCGTGCAGCGCCTCCTTCACCTCATCAAGCTTGAACGGCTTGATGATGGCCTCGATCTTTTTCATGACCGCCCTTCTTCGTCACGGCGCGTTTCCGGCGCCCGCTATCGGCGCCCGCCCTGGTCATGGCACGTTCGCACGGGGCGCGGGTCGCGGCAATCGCGGTCGCCGCCGCTTTGCGCCATGATCGGTGCCGACCCGATGCCGAGGCCCATTTGCATGAAACCCCTGAACAGCCAGCTTTCCGAGGCGCGCACGACGATCTTCACCGTCATGTCTGCCCTTGCGGTGAAACATGGCGCGATCAATCTCGGCCAGGGCTTCCCGGATACCGAGGGCCCGGCGGATATCGTGCAGGCCGCCGCGGATGCGCTGCTCGACAATCGCAACCAGTATCCGCCGATGACCGGCCTGCCCGAGCTGAAGCAGGCGGTGGCGCGCGCGAATAGTCGCTTCTATGGCCTCGACGTCGATCCGGTGACCGAGATCGTGGTCACGTCCGGCGCCACCGAGGCGCTGATCGCCACCCTCGCCGCGCTGATCGACCCCGGCGACGAGGTGGTGCTGTTCGAGCCGCTGTACGACACCTATGTGCCTGCAGTCCGGCTGCTGGGCGGTATCCCCCGGCTGGTCCGGCTCACCCCGCCCGACTGGGTGCTGCCACGGGCCGAGCTGGAAGCGGCGTTCGGACCCAGGACCAAGGCGGTCCTGCTCAACAGCCCGATGAACCCGGCCGGCAAGGTGTTCGATGCCGAGGAGCTGGCGTTCATCGCCGGCCTGCTGCAGCGCCACGATGCCTATGCGGTGTGCGACGAGGTGTACGAGCACCTGACCTTCGACGGTGCCCGCCATACGCCGTTGATGACGCTGCCGGGCATGCGCGAGCGCTGCCTGCGGATCGGCAGCGCCGGCAAGAGCTTCTCCCTGACCGGCTGGAAGGTCGGCTACGTCACGGCGGCAGCCCATCTCGCGTCCGTGGTCGCCAAGGCGCACCAGAACCTCACCTTCACCACGCCCCCGAACCTGCAGCGCGCTGTGGCCCTGGGACTCGACAAGGACGATGCCTATTTCGGCGCGCTGGCCAGCGAGCTCCAGGGCAAGCGCGACCTGCTGGCGGCGGGGCTGGAGGAGATCGGCTTCTCGGTGCTGCCGTCGCACGGCAGCTATTTCCTGATCGCCGACTTCCGCGGGCTGGGCTTCACCGGCAACGACGTGGCGTTCTGCGAACATCTGACCGAGGCGGCAGGCGTCACCGCGATCCCGGTCTCGGCCTTCTACGACCAGCCCGATGCACCCGATCACTATGTCCGGTTCGCGTTCTGCAAGCGCGAGTCGGTGCTCCGCGAGGCGCTGGATCGGTTGCGCGCGTACGTGCGGGCTCTGCCGCTGAAGGTTGGGGCGGTGAAGGTTCGGGCGGTTTCGTGAGATCGGATCGATTGACGCGGGTTCGCGCCTCTTCTAAACCCGGCGCCGCTGTGGCGGACGTAGCTCAGTTGGCAGAGCGCCAGGTTGTGGTCTTGGATGTCGCGGGTTCGAGCCCCGTCGTTCGCCCCAGCGGAAATCCCGGCCACCACAAGGCCGTGGGTGCCAACATTTGATCGATGCGGTTGCGATGGTCCTTGCCGGCGGCGAGGCCCGCCGCCTCGGTGGCATCGACAAGCCGCTGATCGAGATCGGCGGAACCCCCATCCTCTTGCATATCCTCGACCGGCTGCGGCCGGTGGTGAGCCACGTCGCGTTGAGTGCGAACGGCGATCCGGCCCGCTTCGCGCGCTTCGGGCTGCCGGTGCTGGAAGACCGGCGCATCGGCATCGGACCCCTGGCCGGATTGCTGCGCGGGCTGGACTGGGCCGCCGGGCTCGGCGCCGGGCTGCTCCTGACCGTACCGGGTGATACGCCGTTCATCCCGGACGATCTGCTCCGGGCGCTGTCGCCGGCGCCATCGGTCGCGGTGTCGGATCGCCGGCATCACCTGGTGGCGCTGTGGCCGGTGGCCTGGCGCGACCGGCTGGCGCGGCACCTGGACGGGCTCGATCCGTCTGATGGACGCCGCGCCTATGGGGTGCTGGCGTTCGCAGGCCCGCTCGGCATGCGCGAGGTCCGCTTCGCGTCCGAGCCGCTCGATCCGTTCTTCAACGTCAACACGCAAGAGGACCGGGACCGGGCCGACCTGATGTTCAGTGCGCGAATGTCCGGGCCAGGCCCGCGGCCAGGCTGATCGGGTCCAGGCGCAGGATCTCGCGCATCTGCGCGATGTCGAACGCCTTGTCCTCCATCAGCCGCCTGATCTCCGCCGCGCCGATCGAAGGCAGGCGGGGAATCGGCCCAGCCAGGAGTGCTCCCAGCATCAGGGGCCAGGCCGGGACCGGGATGATCCTGCGTCGCGGAAGCCCCGCCGCATCGGCGATCCCCGCCACGAAGTCCCGGTAGGCCAGGATGTCGGGGCCGGCGATGACCAGGCCATGCGGCCCGTCCCAGTCGCGGCCGAGCGCTGCCAGCATCGCGGCGGTGACGTCGGACTGGTGGATCGGCTGCACCAGCGCCCGGCCGCCCCCGGGCAGGGGCACCACCGGCAGCCGGCGCAGCACGTCGGCCAGGCGCTGCACGTTGTTCTCGCCTTCGGCCCCGTAGATCATCGTCGGGTGCAGCATGACGCCACGCCGGCCGGACGCCTGGAACGCGCGCTCCCCGGCCAGCACGCCGTTGCCGTGTTCATCCGGCCAGCGGGTGAACTTGCGCGTGCTGCCGAGGAACACGAACCCGGCGTCCGCAGGCCCGGCCGCCAGTATCGCCCCGGCATGCCGGGCATGGGCGGTACTGACCACGCGGCCGGCACCCGCCAGCGCAACCGCCAGCGCCGGGCCATCCTCGATGTCGGCGACGCGTGGGCTGATCCGGATACCGGCGGCGTGCCAGCGCTCGGCACTGCGAACCACCGGAACCACGGCAGCGCCCCGATCCAGCAGCGCGCGGACCAGCGCCAGGCCCGACCGGCCATTGGCGCCGATCACATGGACCGGGCCGATCCGGGAGAGGTCGGGAACGTCGGGGAGGGGGTCTGTATCCGGCATCCGCCCATCTTCCTTTGGCCGGACCGATCGCGCCAGCCGGAACCCGAAATGGCCACGGCCTGCGGTATCCCGATACCGTTGCCAAAGATGCTTACCAGTCAACGGGTTTACGGAAGTGCTTGACGCGGCGGCGTCCGGCGCGGATAAGCCCGCCCTCAGCACTTTCCTCCAAATACGGACAGCATGCCTATGAAGACCACCCTCTCGCTGAAGCCTGCGGAGGTGACGAAGAACTGGATCCTGATCGACGCCGATGGCCTCGTTCTCGGCCGTGTGGCTTCGATCATCGCCCAGCGCCTTCGCGGCAAGCACAAGCCGCAGTTCACCCCGCATGTCGATTGCGGCGACCATGTCGTCGTGATCAACGCCGAGAAGGTCCGTCTGACCGGCAACAAGGCCGGGCAGAAGCTGTTCCACTACCACACCGGCTACGCCGGCGGCATCAAGCAGCGCACCATCACGCAGCGTCTCGAGGGCAAGAACCCGGGCCACATCGTGACCAAGGCGGTCGAGCGGATGATCACCCGCGGCCCGCTGCAGCGCGCGCAGATGAAGCATCTCTATGTGTATGCCGGCACCGTGCATCCGCATGACGGCCAGCAGCCGAAGATGCTCGATGTCGCGTCGATGAACCGGAAGAACTCCGTCACCAACAAGAACGTCGGAGCCTGATCATGTCCGAGACCCAGACCCGTACCGGCTCGCTCTCCGACCTTAAGGACATGGCGGTTGCGGCCGGCGTGGCCGTCACGCCCGACGAGACCGCGATCGTCCGTGAGCCGAAGCGCGACGCGCAGGGCCGCTCCTACGCGACCGGCCGACGCAAGAACGCCATCGCCCGCGTGTGGATCATGCCCGGCAAGGGCGACATCAGCGTCAACGGCCGCAAGGTCACGACGTATTTCGCGCGTCCGGTGTTGCGCATGCTGATCACCCAGCCGTTCCTGGTAGCGGATCGCTACAACCAGTTCGACGTGTATTGCACGGTGAACGGTGGCGGACTGTCCGGTCAGGCCGGCGCGCTGCGCCACGGCATCAGCCGTGCGCTCACCTACTACGAGCCGAGCCTGCGCGGCATCCTGAAGGTTGCCGGCTTCCTCACCCGCGACAGCCGCGTGGTCGAGCGCAAGAAGTACGGCAAGGCGAAGGCCCGTCGTTCGTTCCAGTTCTCCAAGCGCTGATCGTCTTCCGGCGCGGGGTGGCCGATCGGCTCGGGCTCGATCGGCATCCTGGCCGGCGGTGATTTCGAATGGCTCGCCGGGGTGGCATTTCGCTGCCCTTGGCGGGCCGTTCGCATTCCGGGCACGCGGACGAATGGGCGGTGTCAGAACAGCCCGAGATCGTAGGCACCGGTGATGGCGGCGGCACCGCCCTCACTATACCTTGCGGCCGGCGAATCCTCGGGCATCGGGCCGGTGGCGCAGGATGTCAGCAGGAGCAGCATCGCGAGCAGCCACATGATCGGCCTGATGGTCGGGTCGCTTTGTTGCAAAACGGGTGCGCCATGTCGTCGGGTTGAGGGTGGTGGCAACGGACACGTGAGCCCCGCATATGCGACGGGCCACTAAATACGGATTTACCGAGGCAGAAGGACCGAGGCATGACCTCAGCGACCGTGTTCATCGACGGCGAGGCCGGCACCACCGGGCTCGGGATCAGGCGCCGGCTGGAAAGCCTGCCGGTCACGGTGCGTTCGATCGATGCCGACCGCCGCAAGGACCCTGCCGCCCGGCGCGCCCTCATGGAAGCGGTCGACCTCGTCGTGCTGTGCCTGCCGGACACCGCATCGCGCGAGTCCGCTTCCCTGGTGGCCGAGCTGGCGGATCCGCCGAAGCTGCTCGACGCGAGCACCGCGTTCCGGACCGACCCCGACTGGGTCTACGGCTTTCCCGAGATGAGCAAGGGCCAGTCCGATGCGATCGCAGGCGCCGCGCGCGTCTCCAATCCCGGATGCTACGCGACCGGGGCGATCGCCCTGCTGCGGCCGCTGATCGAGGCCGGGTTGCTGCCCGGCGATCATCCGCTCGCGATCAACGCGGTCAGCGGCTATTCCGGTGGCGGTCGAACCATGATCGAGGCGCACGAGGCCGGCGGCGGCCCGGCGTTCGAGCTGTATGGGCTGACCCTGGAACACAAGCATGTGCCGGAAATCCGGACCCAGGCCGGGCTGGCGCGCCGTCCCATCTTCGTGCCGTCGGTCGGGCATTTCCCGCAGGGTATGATCGTGTCGATCCCGCTGCATCTCGATCTGCTGCCCGGCGACGTCACGGGCGCCGACCTGCAGCAGGCGCTGGCGGACTGGTATCGCGGCTCCGACCGGGTCCGCGTCGGCGACGAGCTTGCGCCGACGGTCCTGGTCGCCGAGGCGCTGGCGGATAGCGACGCGATGGAGCTGCGGGTGCATGCCAACGAGGCGTGCCGCCACGTGCTGCTGACCGCGCGTCTGGATAATCTCGGCAAGGGCGCATCCGGCGCGGCGATCCAGAATATCGCGCTGATGCTGGGCCTGAGCGCGCCCTCCATCGCATGACTGCCCGGCCGATGAAGTACCGGCTGCTGCAGGTGCTGGTGGTGGTGTTCGGGTTCGTCCCGGTGCTGGCCGGCCTTGCCGGGATCGTGCTGGGACCGTCGATGGCCGGGCTCGCGCCGAGCGACACCCCGGTCGCGCTGGATAGTCACGTGCGGTACCTGTCCGGGCTGCTGCTGGCGATCGGGATCGGCTTCTGGAGCACCGTCCCGCGGCTCGAATGGCACGCGGTGCGGTTCCGGCTGCTGACCGCGCTCGTGGTGGTCGGCGGCCTCGGCCGGCTGATCGGGCTGCTGGCGATCGGGGTTCCACCGCCATCCATGCTGTTCGGGCTGGCGATGGAGCTGGTGGTGACTCCGGGTCTCTGCTGGTGGCAGTACCGGATCGCGGAACGGGCATAGGGCGTCGTCCGGTCCGCTTCGGCCGCACGGGATCCCCGGTAGAGGCCTGCGTCTGTCATAGGCGTCATCCTGGGCGTAGAAGGCCCGGACCTGACGGCTGGAGCTTTTCGATGCGTACTACATTGCTCGATCTTTTGCGGATGAAGCAGGCCGGCGAGCGGATCGTCATGCTGACCGCCTACGACACCCCGTCCGCGATGATCGCCGAACGCGCCGGCGTCAGGCTGCTGCTGGTCGGTGACTCGCTGGGTATGGTGGTGCTCGGGAACGACAGCACCATCCCGGTCACCCTCGACGACATGGTGCGGCATGCGGCCGCGGTGTCGCGGGGCGTGCAGGACACGCTGGTGGTCGGGGACCTACCGTTCCTGACCTATGCGAGCGAGGCGGACGCCATCGCGTCGGCGCGGCGGATGATGCAGGAGGCCGGGGTCCAGGCGGTGAAGCTCGAGGGCGGACAGCCGATCGTGCCGATCGTGCGGCGCCTGACCGAGCTCGGCGTCCCGGTCATGGGCCACCTGGGCTTCACCCCGCAGGCGCAATACCAGCTCGGCATCCGCGTGCAGGCCAGGCAGGCGTCCGATGCGCGACGCCTGCTCGAGGATGCGCTGGCACTCCAGGAGGCCGGCGCGTTCGGGATCGTGCTCGAGCTGGTGCCGGCGGTGCTGGCGGAAGCGGTGTCGAAGCGTCTCCGAATTCCGACCATCGGCATCGGGGCCGGGGCGGGCTGCGACGGACAGGTGCAGGTCTGGCACGACGTGCTCGGACTGCATTCGGCGAAGTCGCCCCGCCATGCCAAGCGCTACGGCGACATCGGCGCGGCGATGGAAGCCGCGCTGCGTCTCTATGTCGAGGAGGTGCAGTCGGGCGCCTTCCCGACCGCCGCGCAGAGTTCGAAAATGGACGAGAGCGAGCTCGCCGAAGCACTCGCCGGCCTGCCCGGGACAACACCCTGAGCACGCGAGCATATCCCCCGATGCAGGTCGTCAGCACCATTGCCGAGTTCCGCGCGGCACGGCGCGGCTTCCCCGATCTCGGCCTGGTGCCGACCATGGGCTTCCTGCATGCGGGCCATCTGAGCCTGGTCGAGCGCGCTCGCATCGAGTGCGGCGCAGTCGCGGTCAGCATCTTCGTCAACCCGACCCAGTTCGGCCCGAACGAGGACCTGGCACGCTATCCGCGCAGCCTGTCGCGCGACCTCGACCTGTTGCGAGAGGCCGGCACCGCGCTGGTGTTCACCCCGACGCCCGCGGAGATCTATCCGTCCGGCTTCACCAGCAGGGTCGAGGTCGGGCCGATCGGGGAGGTGCTGGAAGGCGCGATCCGGCCCGGGCATTTCTCCGGGGTGGCGACGGTGGTCAGCAAGCTGTTCAACATCGTGCAGCCGTCGCGGGCCTATTTCGGCCAGAAGGATGCGCAGCAATGCGCGGTGATCCGCCGCTTCGTGCGTGACCTCGACGTGCCGGTCGAGGTGGTCGTGGTGCCCACCATGCGCGACCCCGACGGCCTGGCGATGTCGAGCCGCAACAGCTACCTGACGGACGGTCAGCGCGCCCAGGCACCGGTGCTGTATCGGGCACTCAGTGCGGGACAGGACGCATTCCAGGCCGGCGAGACGGATGCCGCACGTCTATGCCTGGCCGTGCGCGGGGTCCTGGCGACGGAGCCCGACCTGACCGTGGATTACGTCAGCGTCGCCGATGCCACCACGCTCGAGGAACTGCAGCGGGCGGACCGGCCGGCCGTCATGTCGGTCGCGGTCCGGCTGGGCCGCACGCGACTGATCGACAACGTCCTGCTGGACCCGCTCATTTCCTGAGGCGACACACCGCCAGCGCATTGCCGTCGAGGTTGGACCGGACCGGCAGGCACGGCCCGTCCCGGTGCAGGCCATAGAATCGAAGCACGGCGGCGCCGGGATCGCCGGGTGCCGATGGCTGCAGGCCATATAACGGGCCCTGGTGGGTGCGGACCGCCTGCTCGATCTGTCGCTCCAGTGCACTGTCTTGGCCCGGGTGCACGAGGTTGTTGTCGACGCCGACGAACCGGATCGTGGGTGCCATGTAGGCGGCGACATACGCCATCGGATCGCCGGTCAGCAGCAGCACCATGGCATCGGGCGGCAGGGGCGGCGGCTCGACCGACGCCGCGGTCGTCGCCGGGCGCTCGCGGCCCCAATCCGGGTAGATGGTGATCGCCGCCGACCCGAGCAGCAGAACGGCCAGGATGGCGGGCGGCAGCATCGGCGAGCGTGCCTTCAGCGGCTGCAAGGCGATCAGGATGGCAAGCCCCGACAGCAGCTCGATCGGTGCCAGGTAGCGCAGGATCGAGAAGCCGGCTTCCCACAGGATGAAGGCGATGGCGAGGAAGACCAGCAGGAAGCCGGCCCGGCGCTCTCCGACCGGCCGCGCGCTGCGCAGGAAGGCGATCAGGCCGCAGCAGATGGTGGCGACGAAGGCGATGGCCAGGCGCGGATCGCGCACGGTCAGCTCGCTGACCAGCCGGCTCGGCGAGACCGCCCAGAAGAACGGATAGAACAGCGCCTGCAACTCGGTCCTCGGCACGAACCAGTTGGGCAGGTCGACCGGTGCGACCAGCGGCGACTGGAAAAGCTGGTTCATGTAGGGAAACAACGGGCTGCCGGTGAGGCGGGTCAGGTGCCACCACCACGGCCCCCCGATCACGAGCGCACCCAGGGCGACGCCGAGGCTGAACCAGACCAGGCGGATGAACCGGCGCGATGCCGATACCGGCGTGCACAGGGCGATCGCCACCGCCGCAGCGACACCCAGGATCGCCAGCGTGGGCTTGAGGGCAAACGCAACCCCGAAGCCGATCCCGGCGAGCACGGTGCGCCAGGCTGGCGCCCGGGCCCCCGGGTCGGTCAGCAGCAGGCCCAGTCCGGCGAGCGCGAAGCAGGCGGCCGGCATCTCGCTCATGCTGGTGCCGGTGGTCGGCAGGCCGGCGACACCGGTGGCGCCGAACAGCACCGCGAGCACCAGCGACAGCCGGGCGCCCGGGGTGTCGTCCGGCTCGATCCGGCGGCCGATGAACCAGGCGATCACGACGGCGACGGCGCTCGGCACGGCCAGCATCGCATCGAGCAGGTGCGGCCAGCGGTTGAGGCGGAAGCGCAGCCAGAGTGACGGCAGGTCGACCATCGGCGGGTGGAAGGTCTGGCGCTGGGCCGCGACCAGGTCGGTGAAACCGTGCTTCCGGAGCGCCGAGAAGGCGTCGTACAGATGGTAGTTTCGCAGGTCCCAGCTGGCATCCGGACCAAGCCGGACCGACAGCAGCAGCATCGCGCAGCCGAGCGCGGCGGGAACCAGAAGCGTTCCGAAACTGATCCGTCGTATCACTGGCCACCGTGCTGCAAAGGCAAAACCGGAGTCCGGCCCGGGAAACGCAACAGGCCGGGACTCGCGTCCCGGCCTGTGCGTCGTCGCGGTCTATACCGTCAGAGCTCGGTGATCGAGCTCACCACCTTGGTGACGAGGCCATAGGCGATGGCCTCTTCGGCACCCATCCAGTAGTTGCGGTCGGTGTCCTTGGCGACCTTCTCGTAGGTCTGCCCGGTCTCACGCGCGAACAGCCGGTTCAGCCGCTCGCGCATCTTGATGATCTCGCGCGCCTCGATGTCGATGTCCGTCGCCGGTCCACGCACGCCGCCCATCGGCTGGTGCAGCAGGAAGCGCGTGTTCGGCAGGCAGAAGCGCTGGTCCT